>NZ_JBBIMD010000006.1:0-52140 GCF_037444525.1 Thermus sp.
CACCCCCGCCATGACCTCCGGGTCCAGGCGGCGGGTCCAGCCCGCCTCGGGCAGGAAGAAGGGCATGGGGCTACCGCCTCGAGGCCTCCCCCAGGGAGGGCGCAAAAGGGCCCGCAACCAGTCCATGTCCTTTCAGTCTAACCGGTGTTAAGGGCTTTACAGCCCCCCAGGGGGACCGCCCTTACCCTGGCAGGTGGAGGTGTGAAGATGAAGGTAGCGGTCTTGGTTCTGGCGGGCACAGAAACCCACGAAGGCCTGGGTCGGCTGGTCAACGCCCTGATGCTGGCCCAGGAGCTCAAGGGTGCGGGCGACGAGGTGCGCCTGGTCTTTGACGGGGCGGGGACGGAGGGCCTGGCCGCCCTCGCCGACCCCAGCCACAAGGCCCACGCCCTCTTCCTGGCCACACGGGACCGGATCCAAGGGGCTTGCGCCTACTGCGCCCGTGCTTTTGGGGTCAAGGAAAAGCTTGAAAGCGCAGGAATCCCCTTCCTGGCAGACTACAAGGACCACCCTAGCCTGCGGGGGCTTCTGGCGGAAGGGTATACCCTGGTCACGTTCTGAGGGGGGTTTCCGCCCTAGGCGCAGCACGAAAGCCTCCCCACGTCCGTGTCCAGGGCCTGAGCCACCAGCCTCACCCCCTCGGCCAGGGTGAGATAGGGGTGGAAGGTGTCCACCAGATCCCGGTAGGAGAGGCCATACTTCACCGCCAGAATCCCCTCCTGCAAGGCATCCCCGGCTTCGGGGGCCAGGATGTGGAGGCCGAGCACCCTTCCCTCCCCGTCCACCACGATCTTGAAAGCCCCCCGGGTGTCCTGGGCCACCAGGGCCTTGGGCACCGCCCTAAGGGGCAGGGTGGCCGCCCGAACCCCCTGGCCGTACCCCTTGCGGGCCTCCTCCTCCTTGAGCCCCACCGCGGCCAGGGCGGGGTCGGTGAAGGTCACCCGGGGCAGGGCAAAGAGGTCCAGGGGTGTGGGGTGGCCTAGGGCGTTCCGGGCGGCGATGCGGCCCGAGAGGGCGGCCACGTAGACGAACTGGGGCAGGCCGGCCGCGTCGCCGGCGGCGAAGACCCGGGGGTTGGTGGTCTTAAGATGCTCGTCCACCCGGATGAACCCCTTTTCGTCCCGCCCCACCTGGGCTCTTTCCAAGGAAAGCCCCTCGGTGCGCGCCTTTCGGCCTGTAGCCACCAGAAGCCTTTCGGCCATGAAGGCGCCTTGGTCCGTCTCCACCCGGTAGCCCTCCCCGCGCTCCACCTTAAGCACCCGCACCCCGGTGCGGATCTCCAGGCCTTCGGCCTCGAGGTAGCCCCTAAGGAGACGACTAAGCTCCGGCTCCTCCTGGGGTAGGATCTCCGGCAAGGCCTCCAGCACGGTTACCTCTGTCCCCAGGCGGGCGTAGGCCTGGGCGAGCTCAAGCCCTATAGGCCCGCCGCCGAGGACCAGGAGGCTTTTGGGGTGGACGCCTGGGGAGAGGGCCTCGAGGTAGGTCCAGGGCCGGCTCTCAGCCAGGCCGGGGATGGGGGGCAAGGCGGGCTGGGCCCCGGTGGCGAGGAGGTAGCGGCCCGCCCTCAGGGGCCTTCCCCCCACCTCCAGGGTCTCCTCGTCCAGGAAGCGGGCCTCGCCCTTAAGGACCGGAACCCCCACCCCCTCTAGGACCTCCTGGTACTTCTCCCGGCGTAGGGCCTCCACCAGGGCGTCCTTCTGGCGGATGACCGCCTTAAGGTCCACCCCCAGGGCCTGGGTTGCGATCCCCACGAAGCCGTGGTGGCCCGCCCGGTGGTAGGCCTCCGCCGCCCGGAGGAGGGCCTTGGAGGGGACGCAGCCCACATTGACACAGGTCCCTCCCAAAACCCCCTTCTCCACCACGGCCACCTTAGCCCCAAGGCTGGCGGCCTCCAACGCCGCGGCCACCCCCGCAGAACCCGAGCCCACAATGAGGAGGTCGTACATGCCCCCACCCTAAACCCTGGAGCTTGCTCCAGGGTCAAGGGGGTCCAGGTAGACGCAGCGGTCCCGACCGTCGCACGCCACGTCGGGATGGGCCTCGGCCCACGCCAGCCGGGAGGCCAAGGCCTGGCGCAGGGCAGTAAGCTCGGCGATGCGCCGGTCCAGGAGGGCCACCTTTTCCTTGAGGACCTGGCGCACCTCGGCGCAAGGGGGGTGGCCCTCCTCCATGGCCTCCACCAGGGCCCGGATCTCCTTGAGGCTCAGGCCTAGGGCCTGGGCCTGGCGGATAAAGCGGAGGCGGTCCAGGGCCTCTTCCCCATAGAGGCGGTAGCCCCCCGGGCTCCGGGCCAAAGGCCTTAGGAGGCCCAGGCGCTCGTAGTAGCGGACCCCGTCCGGGGAAAGCCCCGCTGCCTTCGCCAACACCCCCACGGTGCGCATGCCTCCATTCTCCTACAATCGGGGAGGATGAGGCCGGAAGCGCTCCCCTCTCTTCCCGAAACCCCCGGGGTCTACCTCTGGAAACGGGGGGAGGAGGTCCTCTATGTGGGGAAGGCCAAGAACCTAAAGGCGCGGGTGCGGAGCTACTTCCACGCGGAGGGCAAGGCCCGGCGCATCGCCGAGGAGGCCACGGACCTAGAGCTCATCGCCACCCGGGACGAGGTGGAGGCGCTCCTCCTCGAGGCCAACCTTATCAAGGCCCACCGCCCCCCCTTCAACGTCCTCCTCAAAGACGACAAGCACTACCCCTTCCTGAAACTCACCCAGGAGCCCTTCCCCACCCTGCTCGTGGTGCGGCGGGTGGAGCCCGATGGGGCCAAGTACTTTGGGCCCTTCCCCGAGGCCGGCGCCCTCAGGCGGATCAAGGCCCTCATTGACCGCCTCTTCCCCTTGCGGAAAAACTCCGGCTACCCCATGAAGCGGCGCCGCCACCCCTGCCTGAACTACAGCATGGGCCGCTGCCTGGCCCCTTGCGCGGGGCTTGCGGACCCCCAGGCCTACCGGGAGGTGGTGCGCCAGGTGGAGGCGGTCCTGGAAGGGCGGGTGGAGTGGGTGCTGGAAGCGCTGGAGGCCAAGATGCGCGAGGCCGCACGGGCCCTCCACTTTGAGCGGGCGGCGGAGATCCGGGACCAGATGGAGGCCCTTAAGGCCTTCTTCTCCACGAGCCAGCAAGCCTTTGACCCTGAACTGAGGGACCTGGACTTTTTGGGCTTTGCCCGGGCCGGGGCCTTGGCGGTGGTCCAGCTCTACCAGGTGCGCTCGGGGCGGATCCTAGGGCGCATCAGCCGGGTGGTGGAGATGGAGGAGGCCTCGGACGAGGAGATCCTTTGGGCCTTCCTCCGGGGCCACTACCTCGAGGCCTCTCCTCTCCCCCCCCTGGTCCTCCTCCCCTTCCCCGTGGAGGAGGAGGAAGCCCTGGAGGCCCTCCTCCGGCGGCGGGCCGGGCGGAAGGTGGAGGTCCGGGTGCCCCAAAGGGGGGAGAAGAAGCGCCTTCTGGAGCTTGCGGAGAAAAACGCCCGCCTAGCTCTGGAAACGGAGCTCAAAGCCCTGGAGAAGCGGGGGGACCACCCCGCGCTAAAGGCCCTCCAAGAGATCCTAGGCCTGGCCCAAAGGCCCTTCCGCATAGAGGGGTACGACATCAGCCACCTCCAGGGCCAGGCCCGGGTGGCCTCCCTGGTGGTCTTTGAGGGGGGAAGGCCCAAGAAGGCGGAGTACCGAAGAATGCGCCTAAGGGCGGGAAACGACGACTACGAGGCCTTGGAGGAGGCGGTCCATCGCCGCTTCACGGGAAGCCTAAAGGAGATGCCCCTCCCAGACCTCCTCCTCATAGATGGGGGCTTGGGCCAGGTCAGGGCGGCAAGGAAGGGGCTGGAGCGGGCGAGGCTAGACCTCCCCCTGGTGGGCCTCGCTAAGCGGGAGGAGGCCCTGGTCCTGGAGGACGGGCGCACCCTCCGTCTCCCCCTCACCCACCCCGCCCTGGCCCTCCTCATCCACATCCGGGACGAGGCCCACCAAAACGGCCTCCGCTACCACCAGAAGAAACGGGAGGAGGCGGCCTTCCGCTTCCTGGAGGGGATCCCAGGCCTTGGACCTACGCGGAAGAAGCTCCTCCTGGAGCGCTACGGGGGGCTTTCCGCCCTAAGGGAAGCCCCCCTGGAGGAGCTGGCCCGCCTTCCGGGGATGAACCTCAAGGTGGCCCTGGCCATAAAGGAAGCCCTTAGGGGAGACGAACCCGCACGGGCCTAAGGCGGTTCTCCCGCGTGCCATCCCCAAGCTGGCCAAAGCTGTTGTCTCCCCATGCCAGGATGGCACCGTCCCTGAGCAGGGCCAGGCTATGCCCATCCCCGGCCCCCACGGCCACCACCCCCTCCAAACCTTCCACGGGCCTGGGTTCCAAGCGGCCATCCCGGGTCCCATCCCCCAGCTGGCCCTCCTCGTTCTCCCCTAGGGCGTAGACCCGGCCGTCCTCCCCAAGAAGGAGGAGGTGGGCCCGGCCCGCGGCCAGGGCCACCACCTTGGGCAGGCCCTCTAAGGGGCGGAAGGTGGCGCTGTCCAGCCCCGAGACCAAGACCCGTCCGTCCTTCAGAAGCACGGCGCTGAAAGCGCCCGCGCCCACGGCGGCCTCCACCCCCGAAAGGACCTTGAGGGGCCTTAAGAGGGACTCCACGGTGCCCGTGCCCAGCTGGCCCGAGAGGTTGCTCCCCCAGACATAGAGGTCCCCATTCTCCGCCACTGCCAGGCTATGGAAGTATCCCGCGGCCACCTGCCGGATGGGAGGAAGGCCTTCCACCGGGGCCAGGATGTTCCTCCGTTGGCGGGTACCGTCCCCGAGCTGGCCCTCCTCGTTGCTCCCTGCGGCGTACACCCGGCCGTCTGGGGCTAGGAGAAGGGTATGGGTGTAGCCCGCGGCCAGGCCCTTGGCCCTTAGGGGAAGCTCCACCGGCCGGCCCTTGAAATCGAAGGTGCCATCCCCAAGCTGCCCAGCCTCCCCTGCCCCAAAGGCCAGCACCCGCCCATCGGAGAGGAGGGCCAGGCTGTGGAGGTTGCCCGCGGCCACCCCCAAGGCGCCCTCCAAGATCCTGACCGGCCGGGTGCGGCTCAGGAAAGAGCCGTCCCCCACCTGTCCATGGTAGTTCCGGCCCCAAGCCCAAAGGACCCCCTGGACCACCGCCAGGCTATGGCCCTGCCCGCCCGCCAGAAGACCCTGGGCTAGGGCAGGTCCCATCAGGAGGAGGAAAAGCCACCGCTTCATAGGGCCCCATCCTACCTTCTAAAAGGGGCCAAGGGGCGGGTATGATGACCGAGATGGTGCGCCGCGCCCTGGAAGACGCCGTACAGACCGCCCTAAAGACCCTAGGCCTGGACCTCAGGCTCAAGGTGGCCAAGGCCCCCAAGGACAAGCCTGGGGACTATGGGGTCCCTCTCTTCGCCCTGGCCAAGGAGCTCAAGAAACCCCCCCAGGCCATCGCCGAGGAGCTTAAGGCCAGGATGGACCTTCCCCCCTTCGTGGAGGAGGCCATCCCCGTGGGGGGGTACCTGAACTTCAAGATCCGCACGGAGGCCCTTCTGGAAGAAGCCCTAAGGCCCAAAACGCCCCTGCCCAAGCAGGAAGGGCTCGTCCTCGTGGAGCACACCTCCGTAAACCCCAACAAGGAGCTCCACGTGGGGCACCTGAGGAACATCGTGCTGGGGGACAGCCTGGCCCGGATCCTGCGCTTTGCGGGCCGGGAGGTCCTGGTCCTCAACTACATTGACGACACCGGCCGCCAGGCGGCGGAGACCCTCTTCGCCCTCAGGCACTACGGCCTCAGCTGGGACGGCAAGGAGAAGTACGACCACTTCGCGGGCCGGGCCTACGTGCGCCTCCACCAGGACCCGGAATACCCTAGCCTCCAAGGGGCCATAGAGGAGGTCCTACACGCCCTGGAGCGGGGAGAGCTCAGGGAGGAGGTGAACCGTATCCTCCTGGCCCAGCTGGCCACCATGCACGCCCTGAACGCCCACTACGACCTTCTGGTGTGGGAGAGCGACATCGTCCAAGCCGGCCTCCTGGAAAAAGCCCTGGGGCTTTTGGAGCAAAGCCCCTATGTCTTCCGGCCAAAAGAGGGGAGGTACGCGGGGGCCCTGGTCATGGACGCGAGCCCCTTCATCCCGGGCCTCGAGGACCCCTACTTCGTCCTGGTGCGCTCGGGCGGGGCCGCCACCTACTACGCCAAGGACATCGCCTTCCAGTTCTGGAAGATGGGCCTCTTGGAGGGCCTCCGCTTCCGCTCCTACCCCAACCCCTTCTACCCCACCCTAAGGACCAGCGCCCCCGAGGGGGAGCCCTACACCCCTAGGGCCCAGGAGACCATCAACGTCATTGACGTGCGCCAAAGCCACCCCCAGGCCCTGGTGCGGGCGGCCTTGGCCCTGGTGGGACGGGAGGACCTGGCCAGGGGGGCTTTCCACCTGGCCTACGAGACCGTCCTTCTGGAGGGGCGGCAGATGTCGGGGCGGAAAGGCCTGGCGGTGAGCGTGGACGAGGTCCTGGAGGAGGCCAGGAAGCGGGCCCTTGGGGTGATAGAGGAGAAAAACCCCGAGCACCCGGAAAAGGAAAAGGCAGCGGGGGAAGTGGCCCTGGGAGCCATCCGCTTCGCCATGGCCAAGACGGAGCCCAGGAAGCAGATCGACTTCCGCCTGAACGAGGCCCTCGCCTTTGACGGGGACACGGGGCCCTACGTGCAGTACGCCCACGCCCGGGCCCACGCCATCCTCAGGAAGGCGGGAAGCTGGGGCCAGCCCCAGCTCGCCAAGGCCACCCCCTACGAGCGGGCCCTGGCCCTGGCCCTCCTGGACTTTGAGGAGGCCGTCCTGGAAAGCGCCGAGGAGAAGACCCCCCATATCCTCGCCCAGTACCTCCTGGACCTCTCCGCGGCCTGGAACGCCTACTACAACGCCAAGGAGGGGAGCAGGCCCGCCACCCCGGTGCTCACCGCGGAGGAGGGCCTAAGGGAACTCCGCCTGGCCCTGGTGGAAGGCCTGCAGAAGACCCTGTCCACGGGGCTTGGGCTCCTCGGCATCCCCGCCCCGGAGGTGATGTGAGGAACGCCATGCGCCTTCTAACCCTGGCCCTTAGCCTCCTCCTCCTGGCCCTGGCCCAGCGCCTGGTGGCCCCCGAGGAGGTGGCGAGAAGCGGGGTCATCGGGAAGGCCCTCCCCGCGGTGGTCCGGGTCCAGGGCACGCCCCTTGCCCCCGGGGAGGAAGGGGTGGTGGGGACAGGGTTCTTCGTGAGCCCCATCCGGGTGGTGACCAACTACCACGTGGTCCGGGACCTGGTAGGCCTCACCGTAAGGCTTTCCGACGGGCGCACCTTCAGCGCGGAACGCTTCGCCGTGGACCCAGGGATAGACATCGCCCTCCTCACCGTGCAGGGGGTGCAGGCCCCGAAGGTTCTCACCCTTAGCAAGACCCCGGCCCACCAGCTCCCCTTGGGCATGGGGGTGGTGCTGGTGGGCCTCCCCTACGGCCAGGGGCCTTTGGCCTCCTACGGCATCCTCTCCGGGGTGGGGCCCCTGGAGGTGCCTACCCCCGACCCCACAGTGGGGGCGGAGGTGGGGGAGTACCTGTACACCGATGCCCCCCTCACCGTGGGGAACTCGGGAAGCCCCCTCCTAAGCCTCCAGGGGGAGGTCATCGGGGTGGTGACGGACGTGATCGGGGGGCCCGCGGGGGTGGGGGGAATCGGGGTGGCCGTTCCGGGGGAGCTGGTGGCCCAAAGCATCCAGGACCTGGAGCGCTTCGGGATCCCCCAAAGGGGGTGGCTTGGGGCCAGCCTGGTCTCCCTGGACGAGCTGCCCCCGGTGCTCCTAAGGGCGGTGGGCCTCACCACCCTGCAAGGGGCCATGGTGGACAAGGTGGAGCCCGGCTCCCCCGCGGCCCGGGCCGGGGTTAGGGGCGCGCAGCGGGACGCCCAAGGGCGGCTTTTGGCCCTAGGGGATGTGATCCTCGCGGTGCAGGGCCAGGCGGTGAAGGACAAGGCCGACGTGGTGCGCCTCATCGCCCGCCACCGCCCGGGGGACCGGGTGCGCCTCGAGCTTTGGCGGGAGGGCCGGAGGCTGGAGGTCACCCTTACCATGGTGGCCCGGCCCAGGAGGTGAGGGGTGTACCTGGCGGTGGAAGGCCCCATCGGGGTGGGCAAGACCACCCTGGCCACGGCCCTAGCGGAGGCGCTGGGCTTGGAACCCCTTCTGGAGGTGGTGGAGGAGAACCCTTTCCTCCCCCTCTTCTATCAGGACCGGGCCCGCTACGCCTTCAAGACCCAGGTCTTCTTCCTCCTCTCCCGCTATCGGCAGCTCCTACCCCTGGCCCAGCGGCGGCTCTTTGGGGGGGTGGTGGCGGACTACCTCTTTGACAAGGACGCCCTCTTCGCCAGCCTGAACCTGGAAGGCCCGGAATGGGACCTGTATCAGGACCTCTACCGGGAGCTCTCCTTGAGGCTCCCCCCGCCCGACCTCACCCTCTACCTCCGGGCCCCGGTGCCCGTCCTCTTGGAACGGATCGCCCGGCGAGGGCGGCCCTTTGAACGGGGCATGGACCCCACCTACCTGAAAGCCCTCCTCGAGGCCTACGACCGCCACTTCGCCCGCTACCCCCATCCGCTTCTGGTCCTGGAGGCGGAGGGACTGGACTACCGCCCCGGGGGCAGGGACCTGGGGCGGGTGGTGGCGCTGGTACGGGAGAGGCTCGCCCTTTAGGAGGTGAGGGATGTACTTGGCGGTGGCCGGCAACATCGGCAGCGGCAAGACCTCCCTCACCGCCCTCCTGGCGGAGGCCTTGGGCCTGAGGGCGGTCTACGAGGCGGTGAGCGAAAACCCCTACCTGGAGGACTTCTACCGGGATATGGACCGCTACGCCTTCCACTCCCAGATCTTCTTCCTGGCCCATCGCTTGCGCCAGCACCAAAAGGAAGTGGGAGGAGGGCGGGTGGTGCAGGACCGCACCGTCCACGAGGACGCCCTGGTCTTCGCCCAGCACCTTCACCGCCTGGGCCACCTTTCGGAGCGGGACTGGCGGACCTACCTGGAGCTTTACCGGAGCGTGGCCCAAACCCTCCGCCCCCCCGACCTCCTGATCTACATTCGGGCAAGCCTCCCCACCCTAAAGCACCGCATCGCCAAACGGGGCCGACCCTTTGAAAAGGCCCTGCCCGAGGCCTACCTCCAGGGGCTAAACGCGCTTTACGAGGAGTTCGTCGCCTCCTGGCGGCTTTCCCCCGTGTACGTGGTGGAGGGGGACCACCTGGACTTCGTGGAGGACCAGGCGGCCCGAAGTAGGATTCTGGACGAGATCCGGAGGCGGCTATGACCCTGAAGGAGCTCTTCGCCCCCTTTGGTCTAAAGGCCCCCCCTCTCCCCGTGCGGGGCCTCACCCTGGACTCGAGGCGGGTGGAGGAGGGCTACATCTTCGTGGCCGTCCCCGGGGTGCCTCTGCCCCACCGGAAGCCCCTGGACGGGCACGACTTCATAGGGGAGGCCCTGCGCCGGGGGGCCATCGCGGTGGTGGGGGAAAGGCCCCTTGCCCTCCCCGTCCCCTACCTCCGGGTGGAGGATAGCCGCAAGGCCCTGGCGGAGCTTTCCGCCCACTTCTTCGGCCATCCGGAAGCGGCCCTCCCCCTCCTTGGGGTCACGGGCTCCAAGGGGAAGAGCACCACCGCGGCCCTCCTCCACCACCTCCTGGAGGTGGAGGGTGTGCCGGCTGCCCTCCTCTCCACTGTGGGCCTCCGCCTGGGAAGGGCAAAGAGGCCCCCCATCGGCCACTTCACCACCCCCGAGGCCCCCGAGGTCTACGGCTTCCTGCGGGAGGCCTTGGACCTGGGCCTGAAGGCCGCGGTCCTGGAGGTCTCCAGCCACGCCCTGGCCTTGAAGCGGGTGGAGGGGCTTTCCTACCAGGTGGGGGTCTTCGTGAGCCTCTACCCTGACGACCACCTGGACCTCCACGGCACCCCGGAGGCCTACTTCCAGGCCAAGGCCCTCCTGGTGGAGCGCTCAGGGCTTGCCGTCCTGAGCACCAAGCTCCCCCACCTAGAGGCCCTCAAGGCCAGGCCCCACCTCCTCTTCGGCGAGGGGGGGGAGGTCTGGGGGGAGGGGCTAAGGGAAACCCCGGAAGGGCTCCGCTTCCGCCTAAGGACCCCCTGGGGCGGGGGGGAGGCCTTCCTCCCCCTCCTTGGGGCCTACAATCTGGAAAATGCCCTGGCGGCCTCCGCCGCCGCCTTGGCGTTTGGGGTGGGGCTGGAAGCGGTTTTGGAGGGCCTTGCCACCTTCCCTGGGCTAAGGGGGCGGATGGAGGTGGTCCAGGCCGCCCCCTTCCGGGTGGTGATAGACTTCGCCCACACGGGAAAAAGCCTGGAGGAGGCCCTGAAAACCCTGCGCAGGACCACGGAGGGCCGCCTCCTCCTGGTGGTGGGGGCCGCGGGGGAGAGGGACCCGAGAAGACGGGAGGACATCGGGCGGGTGGCGGCGAGGCTTGCGGACAAGACCTTCTTCACCGAGGAGGACCACCGCACAGAGCCCCTGGAGGCCATCCTCGAGGCCCTGGCCCAGGCGGCCCGGGAGGAGGGCGGGGCTTTTGAGCTGGTGCCGGACCGGAAGGAGGCCATCTTCCGGGCCATCCGGGAGGCCCGGCCTGGGGACACGGTGCTCCTTGCCGGCAAGGGGCATGAAAGGACGCTGGAGAGGGGCCATGTGGCCCTCCCTTGGGACGAGCGCAAGGTGGCCCTGGAGGCCCTAGGGGCGGACCAGGATGCCCTCGAGGGCAATCCTTAGGGAGCGCTCAATCTCCTGGTCCAGGTCCCGGTGAGGGGTGTAGGCGGCCCAGCGCAGGGCGGAGAGGAAGTAGAGGTCCGCCAGGGTGCGCCCCATGCGCTCCAGGGAAAGGTCTTGCCGCACCTGCCCCTTTTCCCGGAGGGGCTTCAGCAACTCCGCCAAAAGGTCCCCCAGGGGCAGGGCCTCAAAGGCGGCCTTGGCCCTTAGGGGATCGGGGTTCAGGAGTTCGTAAAGAAGGGGCAGGAGGAGGTCTTTTTCCCGGCGGACGGCCTCGTTGAGGCGGGCAAAAACCAGGTGGAGCAGGGCCAAAGGCTCCTCCCTCGCAGCCAAACGCTTCCGCACCTCCTCCCGGAGACCAGAAAGAAGGAGGCTCCCGTAGTCCAAAAGCACGGCCTCTTTATAGGGGAAGTAGTTAAAGAAGGTCCCCCGGGAAACGTGGGCCGCCTTGGCGATGTCCGTGGCGGTGGTCCCGTGGAAGCCCCGGCTGCGGAAAAGCTCCATGGCCGCGCGGAAGATCCGCTCCCGCCGGCGCCTTTTTTGATGCTCCCGTACGCCCATGGGGAAAGTGTACCTAAGTTCAAACTCAAAGGGCAACCTTTTTCCCAACCCAGTCCGCAAAGGCGGAGAGGAGGGCAAGCCCTCCGGCGGTGCCGTAGACCTTTCCCGTGCGGGCAAAGGGGCGGGCAAGGAGAGCGTAGCCCTGGGCCCTCAGGGCCTCCCCCACCTCAGCCCCCGCGGCCACGGGGGAGGGAAGCCGCCCCGCCTCCGCCAAGAAAAGGTGGGCGTTGTAGCCCAGGAAGACCGCCTCGAGCCCCTCCCAGTGGGCGGCGAGGAAGTCCAGATAGGTGGGGTCTTGGGCCATGCGCGCAGGCCGCCGAGCCCCGGGGATGAGGAGGGCCCTCGGGGGGGGTGCGGCGGGGAAGGCGTAGGTGGGGGTCCAGACAGAGCCCGCCAGGGCCGGGGTGCCCTTCCGCCCCTTGGCCACGGTGTAGGCGGAAAGGCCGAGCCTGCGGGCGGCCTCCAGGAGGAGGGCGGCCTCGAGCTCGCTGAACTCCGGAAGGAGCAAAACAGCCAGCACCCTCCCGCCATTATGGCAAAAGCCGGGAAAGGAGGACCGCGGCCTCCCCGCGGGGGATGGGGCCCTCGGGGCCGGGTAGGGTGGGCTCGCCCAGGGCCCGGAGGAGGCCATTGAGGAGGGCCCGCCCCAGGGGGCGGTGCAGCCCTCCCGCATGGAGTTCCCGCGCCTTCAAGACCACCCTGAGGGGCTCCTCCAGTCCCCGGGCCCGGTAGTAGTGCTCCAGGTCCGCCAGGAAGTCCCCGAGGAGGATGGGCTCCCCCAAGCCCAGGCGCCCCCTAAGGCTATAGGGCCCGGCGAAAAGCCCCCGGCGGAGGAGGGCCAGGGCCTCCTTGTACCCCCTCTTCCCCTCCTCCAAGGCCTGGGGCTTCTCCGCCGGGGAAAGCCGGCCCCCCCGGGCAAGAAGCCCCTCCTGGAGCCTGCGGATGGCCCCAGGGCTTTCCGAGAAGGCGGGGAAGTCGGGCAGGGGGGCGGGCTGGAGCCCGGTCCAAAAGGTGCGGCGGAGGAGGGCTGAGGCCACCCCTGCGGCCTCCCCCAGGGCCACCTGCAGGGGCACCACCCGGGTGGAGAAGGCAGCCACGCTGTCAAAACCCGCGGCCTGGGAGACCACGAGGAGGTTTTTGAGGCCCTGGGGCACCAGGCTGCGGAAGGGGACCCCGTAGGGGACAGGGGTTCCCAGGAGGTAGGGGGTCTCCCCGGGGAAGTAAGCCTGGCCGTCCAGGGGATAGCCTCCGAGGGCCACGGCATCGGGAAAGGCCTTGCCTAGGAGGACCTCCTCGGCCCTTAGGCGGTAGAGGGCCTCGAGGTGGCGGGTCTCCCGCAGGTAGAGGTCGGGGGCGGTGCCCGCCAGGCGGGCGGTGCCGAAGACCAGGGGGTCTTTGGCCTTCAGGTACTCCACCACCCGCTCGGCCTCCTTGGCCGCCTGGGCCCGGGCCTCCTCCACGGAAAGGGGATCGGTGCCGTCCACCCCGAAGACCAAAAGGGCGTTCACCAGGAGGCTCCCATCCCCCCGGCGGGCCAGGTTCAGGCCCCGGAGGTGGAAGCGGAGGGGGTCGCCTGGGGTGTAGCCCCGGGCCAGGTCGGCAAAGCCCCAGCCGCTCCGGCCCCAAGCCCCCGCCCCCGTACGCCGCACCTGACCCTCAAAGTTCAGGGCCAGGAAGACCGCCCCCCAGGGGACGCCTTCCAGGCGGAAGACCAAGGTGGCGGCCATCTGCCTCTGGTCCAGGCCCGTGTCCTCCCGCCCCAAGGTGAAGGTCGCCCCCGCGCGGTGGGCGAGCTCGGCAGTGTCGCTGGCGTCCACAAAGAGGGGGGCCTCCAGGGAGCCTGAGGGGATCCTCAGGGCGAGGATGCGCCCCTCCCTGGCCTCGAGGCCAAGGAGGGGCTCCCCTAGGCGCACCTCCACCCCCGCCGCCTCAGTCATGGCCTTTAGGGCCCCTTCCGCGGCGCGCACGTCAAAGGAGGCGTCGCCCCCCAGGCGCCGGTAAAGCTTCCCGAAAAGCCCCCCTTGGAGAAGGCCTTCCTCGTCCCGGGCCAGGTCCCAGGTGGCGAGCCACCCCCGGGTGAGGACCCCCCCCAGGCGGTCCGAGGGCTCCAGGAGGAGGACCTTTAGGCCCTCCTCCGCCGCGGCCACGGCCGCCGCCACCCCTTGCGGGGTGCCGCCGTAGACCACCAGGTCGTACTGGGCCCAGGCCAGGCCTAGCCCTACGAGGAAAGGGAGCAGGCGCCGCATGCTGTGGCCATCAGGGAAGCTGAGCCTTAGCCCTCTCGTACTCCTCCACCAGCCGGGCCACCACCTCCTTGGCCGAGGGGATCTCCCGGATGAAGGCCACCCCGTGCCCCGCGGAGTAGACCTCCTTCCAGGCCTTGCCCCCACCCTGGCGGAAGCGCTCCAGGGAGTCCCGGAGGAAGTTGGCGTGCACCCCCGTCACCTCGGGGGTGTAGACGATGTCCTCCGGCTGGGCCCGGAGGAGGGCCTCCTTGTACTCCAGGGGGGCCGCGGACTCTAGGGTGGCGATGAAGCGGGTGCCGATGTAGGCCCCGTCCCCCAGAGCCAAGGCCGCCAGGACCTGGGCCCCCGTGGCGATTCCCCCGGCGATGAGGACCGGCACCCCCAGCTCCTCCCTAAGCCAGGGCCCCAGGACAAAGGGGCTCACCTGGCCGGCATGCCCCCCCGCCCCGCAGGCCACAGCCACCAGGGCATCGGCCCCAGCCTCCACCGCCTTCTTCCCGTGACGGAGGCCCACCACGTCGCACCAGACCACGCCCCCGTAACCCTTCACCGCCTCCACCACCCGGGTGGGGTCCCCCAAGGAGGTGACCACCAGGGGGACCTTCCTTTCCACCACTGCCCTTAGGTCCTCCTCGAGGCGGGGGTTGTCCTTCAAGACAAGGTTCACCCCAAACTTTAACCCTTCAGGGAAGGCCTCCAGAAATTCCCGGAAGGCCTGGTGGGTGCGGAAGTTGAGGCTGGGGATGACCCCGATGGCCCCCGCCTCAGCCACCGCCTGGAGAAGGGGGGCGTTGGAGACCAGAAACATGGGGGCGGCCACGAGGGGATAGCGGATGTCCAGCATCCTGGTGATGGCAGTTTCCATGGGGGAGATTTTACCGGGTTCAAGCATAATCGGGAGGTGGAGCCCCATCGGTCCCTAAGACTCTCCCTCTGGGAAGGCCTCCTGGCCATCCTCTTCATCCAGTTCAGCACCGGGGTCATCGCCACAGGCTACGCCCTCCACTTAGGGGCAGGCCCCCAGGCGCTGGCGGTGCTGGGGGCCCTTCCCTTCCTAGCCCAGCTCCTCGCCCCCCTGGCCCTCTTCCTCCGGGGAAGCCGGAAAACCCTGGCCGTGCGACTGAACCTCCTGGCCCGGGGGCTTTTTACCCTAGCCCTCCTCCTCCCCCTGTGGCCGGGGGAAGGACGGGTGGCGGCCTTCCTGGTCATCGCCGGGGCCAGCCAGCTCCTCGCAGCACCTGTAGGGGTCCTTTGGCTCAGCTGGATGGCCGACCTGGTGCCCGAGGAACAGCGGGGGCGGTACTTCGGATTGCGCAATGCCCTCATGGGCCTGGTGGGCACCCTGGGAAACCTGGCGGGGGGGTACCTGGTGGACGCCCTGGGGGGGCTGGGCTACCCCCTGGTTCTGGGGGTAGGGGTGGGGGCGGGGCTCCTCTCCGTGTGGCTCTTAAGCCTCCAGCACGAGCCCAAGGTCTCACCCCCCGAAGCCCCCTGGCCCCAGGTCCTGCGGGCGGTGCGGGATGCGGGCTTCCGGCGCTACCTCCTTCTGGTCTTCGGCTGGTTTGCCGCGGTCATGGTAGGAGGGCCTTACGTCATCCCCTATTTCCTCAAGTGGGGCGGGCTCTCCCTAGGCCAGGTGGGGCTTTGGACGGTGCTATCCGCCCTCTCCGGCCTGGCCTTTGGACCCCTATGGGGGCGGGTGGCGGACCGGCTTGGGCACGGCCGGGTCCTCCTCCTCACGGGTGGCGTGGCCGCGGTCATGCCCCTCCTCTGGCTCCTGGCCAGGCCCGGCTTCCCCTGGCCCATCTGGGCCTCGGCCCTCCTTGACGCCTTGGCGTGGAGCGGGCTCAACCCCGCCCTCACCAACCTGGCCCTAGGCCATAGCCCCAAGGAAGCCCGAAACGGGTACCTGGCCCTCTTCTGGCTGGCCCTGGGGCTTGGGGGCCTTTTGGGTAGCCTTCTCGCGGGGAAGCTCGCCACCCTAAGCCTAGGCCCCACCCCCTATCACCTCCCCATCCTGGCCTCCATGGGGCTACGCCTCCTCATACTCCTGGGCTTCCGGCGCCTCTAGGCCCTGGCGGCGCATCTCCCCCCATTCCCCCCGCTTCCTCAGGACCTGGAAGGTGGCCAAGAAGCGTTCCAAGGCCAACAGCTGCCGGTAGCCCATGCCCTCCAAAAAGGAGAGGAAAAGCAGGGCCAACCGGTCTCTTAGGCGCGGGTAGCGCTTGAGGAGGAGGGCCTCCACCCCCACGGAAAGCTGGGAGAGGAGGACCCCATAGCCCACGGCCAGAAGGAGGAAAAGGAGGGCAAAAGGAAGGTTGAAAAGGCCTAGGAGGACATAGACCGGAAGGAGGGCATACCCCAAAACCTCCACCACCGGCCCCAGGGCCTCAAAGAGGAGGAAGTAGGGCATGGCCACCAGGCCCAGCCGGCCGTAGCGGGGGTTGAAGAGCATGCCCCGGTGGGCCAGGAGGACCTCCCAAAGCCCCCGGTGCCAGCGGTTCCGCTGCCGCCTCAAGGTGGCCCAGTCCGAGGGCACCTCGGTGTAGCAGATGGGGTCTGGGGTGTAGAGGATGCGGTAGTCCTGGCCCGCCTCCCGCGCCTTCCGGTGGAGCCGGACCACCAGCTCCATATCCTCCCCCACGGTGTCTGTGCGGTACCCCCCCACCCTCAAGACCTCCCTTCGCCGGAAGATGCCAAAGGCCCCGGAGATGATGAGGAGAGCACCCATGGCGCTCCAACCCGCCCGGCCTAGGAAGAAGGCCCGGGCGTACTCAATGATCTGCATTTTCTCCAGAAAACCCCGGGGCAGACGGAGCGCCTCCACCACCCCTCCCCGCACCCGCGCCCCGTTCAGGGGGCGGATGGTCCCCCCCACCGCCAGGGCGCGATCGTCCTCCAGGAAAAGGCGGCTCGCCCGGAGGAGGGCCTCGGGGTCCAGGAGGCTGTCCGCGTCCACGGCGCAGAAAAGGGGGTAGCGGGCGAAGTTGAGCCCGGCGTTTAAGGCGTCGGCCTTGCCGCCGTTCTCTTTGTCCACCACCAGGAGGTTGGGGTGGGTTAGGGAGCGGTAGACGGCGCGGATGGGCTTGGTGGGGAGGGCCCGGCGGTAGACCCAGTCCACCTCCACCAGGGCGAAGGCCTCCTTCAGGACCTCCAGGGTCCGGTCCTTGGGCCCGTCCGCCACCACCACCTCAAACTCCGGGTAGCGCAGGGCCAGAAAGGAGCGCACGGAAGCGGCGATGGTCTTTTCCTCGTTGTAGGTGGGCACCAGGATGGAGACGGGGAGGTAGGCCTCCCGCTCCAGGAGGTCTTTCAGGGAAAGCTCGGAAAGCTCGCGGGCGTAGCGGGCCACCATGCGCAGACCAAAGAAGGTAAAAGTGGTATAAAGAAAGTTGAGCACCGCGAAATAGTAGAGGATGAGAACCTGGTAGGCGAAAAGGAGCCACCCTAAGGCCTCCATACCTCCTCCCGCAGGACCTGGGCGGCCATGGCCCTCCCGTAGGGGTCAGGGTGGGCCTCCGCCGCCTCCCGCAGCGCCCCTAGACTCAGGCTCTTGAGGGCCTCCGCCGCCGCCCGGCGCACGTAGAAGGAGGGGTCCCTTAGGGCCTCCCACAGGGCCCTTCTTACCAGGGCGGAAGGCAAGAGCCCCAGGAGGCGGGCAGCCTGGACGCGCAAGAACTCCTCGTCGGCCTTCAAAAGCCCGAGGAGAACCCCCTCGTAGCCCAAAGGGGGATAGCCCAACCGGTAAAGGGCCCTCATGGCCGCAGCCTGGAGCTCGGGATCCTCCGCCTCCAAAAAGGGAAGAACCTTCTCCAAAAGGCTGTGGAGGTGGAGGCGGCCTATAGCCTCCAAGGCAGCCCAGACCTCCTCCCTTCCCCCCCTCTCCAGGAGGAGGGCCAAGGCGGGCTCCGCCCGCTCCTCCAGAAGTAGAAGCGTTTCCAAAAGTCCCCCCTTGGAAAGCCCCGAGGCGAGCAGGGCCTCCGCCAGGCGCAAAGCCCCTTCCCCCTTCGCGGCCCTGGCCCCAGCCCGGGCCGCGGCCAAGCGGAGGATGGGGTCAGGGTGGCGCAGGTAAGGCAGGACGGCCTCCAGGGTCTCAGGGAGGCGGGCGAGGCCTAAGGCCTCCAGGGCCTCGAGGCGCCGGGGGCGGGAGGTCCAAGAACGCCCAAGCCAGCGAACCCAGGGGGGGCGGGCCTGGCGGAGCCAGTCCGCCACCTTTTCCCCCATCTCCCCCTGGAGCATCTCCCGAAGGTGCAAAAGAGCCTGGAGAGCGGCGGGGGGCCAGGGTGGAGGCGGGGGACTTTTTCCGGTAAAGAGGGCCTCGGCGAAGAGGTCCAAAAAGCGCTGGAAGGCCTCCCGGTCGCGCCTCTCCTTCTCCGCGGTGTAGGCGTGGTAAAGGAGGACAAAGGCGGAAAGGACCAAAAGGGCCACGCCCGTGAGGACAAGGGCCTGGAGGAGCGCCTTCCAGGCCAGGCTGGCCCCTAGGCGGATGAGCTGGGCGGAAAAGGCCATCACCAAAAGGGCCAAGGCGTAGGCCTCCAAGGCCACCACCAGGAAGACCAAAAGGGCGTAGAGGCGCTCACCCTTGCGCCACATGTCGCTCCAAGCGGAGGAGGAGCTCTTGGGGGCTAAAGGGCTTGGTGAGGTAGTCCTGGGCTCCCAGGCGCATGGCCTCGAGGACCGTCCGCTCCTGCTTGAGCCCCGAGAGGACCAGGACAGGGGTCTTGCGACGGAGGCCCTCCCTTAGGTGGCGGAGGAGATCCAGCCCGAAACCCCCGGGCAGGTTCAGGTCCAGGACCACGGCATCCCAGTCCTCTTCCAGGAGCTTCTTGGCAGAGGGAAAGTCCGGGGCCAGGTGAACCGTATGCCCCGCCCGCTTGAGGGCGATCTCCAACACCCGGGCCACCACGGGGTCGTCCTCCACCACCAGGACCCTCGCCACATGTGGTATTATCCCACGGCGCGAAGGGTGAGGTGCAAAGGGCCTTTTCTGGCATTGATGGTCGGGGTTTTTAGCTTGGGAGCATCAAGCCCCTTGGAGGAAGGGTGGGCGGCGTACCGAGGGGGAGACCTCCAAGGGGCCCTGGCCCAGGTGAAGCCTCTGCTCCAGGGGTACGATCCCCCCGCGGAAGCCCTCCTCCTTTGGGGGTTTGCCCATTACCGCTTGGGGCAGATGGAAGAGGCGCTTTTCACCTTCAGCCGTCTGGTGGGCACCCTCCAGGGCGGAGGGGAGGCGGCCTACGGCCTAGGGCTTGCCCTCCGGGCCTTGGGGGACTTGGAGGGAGCCCGGGCCGCCCTGGACTGCGCCCTGAGGCTGGGCTACGCCCCGGCGGGGGAAACCCTAAGGGGCCTGCCCCCGCCCCCACCCCCCTCCCCCAAAGGGCGCCGGCACCCCTTGGAAGCCCCCTTTCGGGCGGAGAAGGGGCGGTTTTGGGTCCGGGGGGAACCCCTCACGGTCAGGGGGGTCAACCTGGGGGTGGCCCTGCCCGGGCGCTTTCCCGCGGAGTTTCCGGAAGAGGAAGCCCTTTACCGGGCCTGGCTGGAGCTCCTTTGGGCCATGGGGGCCAATGCGGTGCGGGTCTACACCCTTCTTCCCCCGGCCTTCTACCGAGCCCTCCAGGGGCTCAACCGCACCCACAGGAGGCCCCTCTACCTTTTCCAGGGGGTCTGGACGGAGCTCCCCGAGGAGCTGGGCCACCCCTCTTACGAGGGGGCGTTCCTGAAAGAGTTCCTCCGGGAAGGGCGGGACGTATTGGATGCCCTCCACGGCAACCTCCTCCGCCCCCAACGCCCAGGGCACGCCGGGGGCACTTACACGGCGGACGTTTCCCCCTGGACCCTGGGCCTCATGGTGGGCCGGGAGTTTGAACCCTTTTCCGTGGCCCGCTACAACCGGGAACACCCCGAACGAAGCTATCGGGGGCGCTTTCTGGAGGCCGCCCCGGAGGCCAACCCCTTTGAGGCCTGGATGGCCGAGGTCCTAGACCGCCTCCTCACCTATGAGGCCGAAGCCTACGGGACCGTGCGCCCCGTGGGCTTCAGCAACTGGCCCACCCTGGACCCCCTCCACCACCCCACGGAAAGCACCGGGGAAGAGGAAAGGGCCCTGCGCAGGGCCCGGGGGGAACGGGTGGAAAAGGGCACCATCCGGGAGTACAACAACGATGAGGTCAGCCTGGACGCCCGGAACATCCGTCCCCTTCCCGCAAGCCCAGCCACGGTCTTCGCCAACTACCACGCCTACCCCTACTATCCGGACTTCATGAACCTGGACCCCGGCTACGGCCAGGCGGTGGGGCCCCTGGGGCGGTCCAACTACTTCGGCTACCTATTGGACCTCAAACGGCACCACGGCGACCAGCCCGTGCTCATCGGGGAGTACGGGGTGCCGAGCAGCCGGGGCATCGCCCACTTCCAGCCCCAGGGCTTCCACCATGGGGGCCATTCCGAGGAGGGGCAGGCGGAGCGCAACCTCAGGCTCTGGCGAGAAATAGAGGCCGCGGGGCTTGCCGGGAGCCTCCTTTTCAGCTTCCTGGACGAGTGGTTCAAGCGGAACTGGCTTTTCATGGAGTGGGAGGACCCCGAGCGGGACCCTCTTTGGCACAACCTCCTGGACCCCGAGGAGAACTATGGCCTCCTGGCGGCCACCGCCCCTCGAGGCCCCCGCCTGGACGGGAAAGGAGACGAGTGGGAGGAGGTCCCCTTTCTCCTCCGGGAAGAGGGGGTTTTCCTAAAGGCCCAGTCCGACCCCGAGTACCTCTGGCTCCTCTACCGGGGCCCCCTACCCCTCCGGCTCCACCTGGACACCGTGCCGGGCGGGGTGGAGGTGGCCCCTGGCTTTGGGGCGGAGTTCGCCCTGGAAGTGGGGGCGGAGGGGAGGCGGCTTTTGGTGGAGGCGGGCTACTACCCCTTCCGGGAGGTACGCCCAGGAGGCGCGGGGACGGAAGCCCTTATCTTCCTGGGGCCCACCCGGCCCACGGGGGGGCCCTTTGTGCCCTTCCTTTTGGAGCCCAACCGGCGGCGCACGGGGCGCGACGGCACAGACTACCCCCGGCAGGTCTACGAGCTGGGCCTCCTCAGGCGGGGGGTGGACCCGGAAGGGGCCCGGGACCCCACGGCGGACTACGCCCTAGGGGACTACCTAGAGCTCCGCCTGCCCTGGGGGATGCTCCTTATGGCCGACCCCTCGAGGCCCAGGGCCTGGTACGCCCCCGACCCCCTCCCCATCCCCAGCCTGGGCCTGTGGGTGGAGGGGCTAGGGGGAGCCCGGTTTACCTTAGCGGGGTGGGAGGCCCCGGCCTTCGCCCTGAGGCTCAAGCCCGCCTACTTCCGCTTCCGGGAGGCCTGGGCTAGGGAAGCCGCTTCAGAAGGGCCTTGACCTCGGGGTCGGGGTTCTGCCTGAGCTCTTCCAAAAGGAGCCTTCGGGCCTCCTCCGTCTTCCCCTTCTCCAAAAGGGCCTTGGCCAGGGTGAAGCGGGCCAGGGGGTAGTCGGGCTTGAGGGTGAGGACCTGACGGGCGAGAAGCTCGGCCTCCCCTACCCGGCCCAAGGCCAGGAGAACCTCCGTCAGGCCCCAGCGAGCGTCCAGGTTCCCAGGGTCTTGGAGGAGGACCTGGCGGTAGGCCGCCTCCGCCTCGCCGTAGCGGCCCATGTGGTAGAGGAGGCGGGCGTAGCGCACCCGGATGTCCGGGGCGTCCAGAAGGGCCAGGGCCTTCTCGTAAAGGGGCTTGGCCTCGGCGTGGCGGCCCTGGAGGTAGAGGGCAAAGGCCAGGGCTCCCAAGGCCTCGGCGTCGTCGGGGAAGGCAGCCACCGCCCGCCTTAAGAAGGCCTCGGCCCCCCCGGGGTCCTTTGGCAGGCGCTTCTGCCCCTCGTAAAAGCTAAGCCGCTCCCGGAAGGGGATGGGGTCCGAGGGGTAGCCCTCGAGGCCCACCTCGTCCAGGGCGAGGGCGCGCACCTGGCTCACCCGGTCCGCCTGGGGACTGTAGGTGAAGGTTACGCCCTTCACCAGGGCCGAGAGGAGGACCCGGTCCCCGCTTGCCACCTCCACCCGGAAGCCCTTGGCCCCCTCTGGCCCAAGGAGGCGGAAGACCACCTCCCCCTCGGGGCCGGGCACCGCGCGCACCAGGGGGGCAGGGAGGAGCTTCCGCCGCACCCCCTGGCCCAGGAGGGCCCCCTCCCCCGCGGGCAAGGCCTCCTTTCCCAAGGCCACCCGCCCCCGGTAGAGGGAAACCCGCCCCTCCCCTTCCCGGTAGAGGCGCAGGTGGGTGCCCAGAGGCCGCACCTCCCCCTCGGGGGTGGACAGGGCCAGGGGCACGGGGGCCTCCCGCACCGCCTCCACCCCGCCGGCCTCGAGGCGCAGGCGCACCCGCTCCCCCCCGCCCCAAAGGCTCCGCCAGCGCCGGGCCTCCCCTTGGGCCTCGGGGCTGAAGGCGAGCTCCAGCCCCTTTAGGCGCACCACCTCCCCCGCGGGCACCTGCCCAAAGGCCTTGGAGCCCAAGGGGGCAGGGTAGATGGGGAGCCGGGTGAGGGCAAGGAGGGCCAGGGCCAGGAGGAGAAGCCGCCCCACGGGGGCCCTGCGGCCAGGCTTGGGCCGGGGAAGGAGGAGGAGGAAGGTGGAGCCCCGCCCCAGGCGGCTTTTCAGGCGGACCTCCCCCCCGTGGGCCTCCAAGACCCGCTTCACCAGGGCCAGCCCAAGCCCCGTCCCCTCCACCTCCCCCCGGGTGGAGGCCCGGTAGAAGGGCTCAAAGACCCTGGCCTGCTCCGCCTCGGGGATGCCGGGGCCGGTGTCGGAGACGGCGATGCCGTAGCGGTCCACCCCCTTCAGAAAGCGGACCCGGACCCTTCCTCCTTCTGGGGTGTACTTCACCGCGTTGTTGAGGACGTTGAGAAAGGCCTGATAAAGCCAGTCCCGGTCCCCATAGACCCAAGCCCCCTCCCGAGGGAGGCGCACCTCGAGGCGCACCCCCTTCCTGCGGGCGAGAGGCCGGAGCTCCTCCACCCCCTGGAGGATGAGCTCCTTTAGGTCCACCCGCTCGCTCTTGAGGCGCACCCCCTCCCCCAGGCGCAGGTAGTCCTGGGCCTTTTCCAAAAGGGTGCGGATGCGCTCCGCGGAGCGCCGGGCGATCTCCAGGAGCTCCTTCAGCTCAGGGGTGAGGGCGGGGTCCTCGAGGGCAAGCTCCAGGGCCCCCAAAACGCTCATCAGGGGGTTCTTGACCTCGTGAAGGAGGAGCCTAAAAAGCCGCCCCGCCTCCCCTTGGGCCTTAAGGAGGGCAAGCTCCCGCTCCCTCAGGCGCCAGACCTCCAAGAAAGCCTGGAAGGAGAGGAGCAAGGCCTCCCGCACCTCGGGCCTTGGGGGCGGGCCTTCCCAGTAGAGGGCCACCTCTCCCTCCTCCCAAAGCTTCTCTCCCCTTAAGGGCCCCTCGGGGAGAACCTCCCCCTGGAAGGCCACCCGCACGGGGTAACGGCGGAGAAGCTCCGCCAGGAAAGCCAGGTCGGTGGGGGGCGCGGTCTTGAGCACCTCCCCCTTAGGTTAGCCCAGGGATGTGCAAGGGCGATGAAAACCCTAGGGCCTAGGGGCCATGACCACCAGGAGAAGGGCGGGGCTTGCCGACTCGTTCCGCACCCCGTGGGGCTCCCCCGCCCGGGCCAACACGGCCATGCCGGGGGCGAGGAGGGCCTCCTCCTCCCCCACGCGCACCACCACCTCCCCCTCCAGGACGTAGTAGACCTTGTCGGAGCCCTCGTGGGCATGGACCTTCTGGGCCTGGCCGGGAAGGAGGGCGTAGAGGTCAAAGAACATGCGCTCGGACTGGAAAATGGGGATCTTGGCCAGCCTCTCCGGGTCAAAGCGGGCCAGGCGCTTGAGGTCGGCGATCTCCATAGCCCAAGTCTACTTGACGAAGGCCGTGGACCAGGCTAGACTAGGCTTTGCGCGCCGGGGAGTAGCGCAGCCTGGTAGCGCACACGCTTGGGGTGCGTGTGGTCGTCGGTTCAAATCCGGCCTCCCCGACCAAGGGCCCTCCGCCAAGAGGTGGGGGGCTTTTCTACGACCCTCATCGGTCTAAATGGCCCTCTGGAACCCAAGGGACGGGAGGCCCTGGGGGAGGCCTTGGGCACTTTCCTCCTCGTCCTCCTCACCGTGGGAAGCGCCGCCAACGCCGCCCTTTCCCCCCGGCTCGGCCCCCAGGCCTTCGGGTACGATGCCCTGGCCCTGGGCTCGGGCCTAGGGGTGCTGGTGGGGGTGCTCTGCGCGAGGCCCCTTTCCGAAGCTCACCTCAACCCCGCGGTCACCCTGGCCTTGGCCCTTAGGGGGCTCTTCCCTTGGGGCAAGGTGTTCCCCTACCTCCTCGGCCAGTTCCTGGGGGGGTTCTTGGGGGCCTTGGGGACCTACCTGGCCTACCGGGAGGGCCTCCTCCAGGGGGTGCCCAACGCTTCTCCCGGCCCCGACTTGCTCCCCGGAGGCGGGGCCTCCCCCTGGGTGGGGGGAGGCCCTGGCCGCCTTTCTCCTCAGGCCCGGTCCACGGTCCCCATGAGCTCAAACTTCTCCCGGATGACCATCTTCAGGTAGTCCCGCCCCCGGCCGATGATCTTCCGGGGGTCAAACTCCTTGGGATTCTGGGTGACCACCTCCCGGATGCCCAAGGTCATGGCCAGGCGCAGGTCGGTGTCAATGTTGATCTTGGCGATGCCGTTGGGGATAGCCTTGCGGATGTCCTCGTCGTGGATCCCCGTGGCCTCCTTGAGCTCGGCCCCCGTGGCGAGGAGCTTTTCCTTCAGCCAAGCGGGGACCCCGCTGGCCCCGTGGAGGACCAGGGGGATGGAAACCCGCTTGGCGATCTCCTCGAGGCGCTTGTGGTCAATGTAGGGCCGGCCCTTCCCCTTGTAGGCCCCGTGGCTGGTGCCGATGGCGATGGCCAAGTAGTCTATCCCTGTTTCCGCCACAAAGCGCTCGGCCTCCTCTGGGTCCGTCAGGAAGGCCTCGGCCTCGGAGACCTGGACGTTGTCCTCAATGCCCTGGAGACGGCCCAGCTCCGCCTCCACGCTCACCCCCACCGCGTGGGCGGCCTCCACCACCTTCTTGGTCTCGGCCACGTTCTCGTGGAAGGGGTGGTGGCTGGCGTCAATCATCACGCTGGTAAAGCCCGCCCGCAGGGCCTGCATGACCATCTTGAAATCCGCCCCGTGGTCCAGGTGGAGGACCACGGGCACCCGCACGCGGCCCGCCATATCCCGCACCAGGTTGGCCAGGTTCTCCATACCCGCGTACTTGCGGGCCCCGTCGGAAACCTGGATGAAGACCGGGGCCCTAAGCTCCTCGGCCACCTCGAGGATGGCCTGGGTGATCTCCAGGTTGTTGGTGTTGAAGCTGGGCACCGCGTAACCTTCCCGCCGCGCCTTATCCAAAACCTCTTTACCGACCACCAAGGGCATACAGAACCTCCTTCAGCGCATTGAGGTTTTCCACCACAGGCCTTGCGTTGAAAAGCGCGCTCCCCACCACCGCCACGTCGGCCCCCGCCCGGTAGACCTCGGCCACGGTGGAAACGTTCACCCCCCCGTCCACCTCTATGAGGCAGGCAGGGTTTAGGGCATCCCGCAGAGTCTTGAGCCTCTTCAGCCTTTCCGTGGAGCGAGGAATGTACTTCTGCCCCCCAAACCCCGGGTTCACGCTCATGAGGAGGGCCAGGTCCAGCTCGGGGAGGAGGGGCTCAAAGGCCTCCAGGGGGGTGGCCGGGTTGATGGCCAGACCGGCCTTCTTCCCCAACTCCTTGATCTTCTGCACCGCCCGGTGGGCGTGGGGGGTGGCCTCGTAGTGGACGGTGATGAGGTCGGCCCCCGCACGGGCGAAGTCCTCCAGGTAGCGCTCCGGGTGGACGATCATGAGGTGGACATCCAGGGGCAGGGCCGTCACCCGGCGCACCGCCTCCACCAGGAGGGGGCCGAAGGTGAGGTTGGGGACGAAAACCCCATCCATCACGTCCAGGTGGATCCAGTCCACCCCCGCCGCCTCCGCTTCCCGGATGGCCTCGGCCAACCGAGCAAGGTCCGCCGTGAGGATGGAGGGCGCGAACTTCAGCATCCTTGCCTCCTAGGCCACCCGCAGGTGCCCCCGCTCGATGGCCAGCTCCCGCATCTTAACCAGGTAGTAGGCGATGATGAGCTGGGTCAAGGCCAGGGGGTAGCTCTGCCCCGCCCGGTCCCAGAAGGTGCCCACCAGGCTGGGGTCAAAGTGCTCCGTGTGGTGGCCCAGGTGGTCCCAAATAATGCGCTCAAAGGTCTGGGCCTGCTCTGGGCTCACGTCGCCGGTGATGTCCAGGATGTCGGCATCTTTGCGGGTCTCAAGCCGGATGAGGGCCTGGTCCTCGTAGGCGGAGTGGAGGACCTCGGAGAGGTCCAGCCGGGGCAGGGTGTGCTTTAGGGTGATGCGGACGTTGAGGGTGCCGGGGTTTTCCGGGTCGTACCCAGGAGGGCGGTAGAAGCGGACGATGATGTCCGCGTGGGCCTTTTGGGGCCAGATGAAGGCCCGGGAGTCGGGCATGCGCCGCTCTATGTCCGCCAGGACCTCCTCGGGGGTGTAGCCCCGCTTGGCCACATCCCGCTTCACCTTCCACTCCCGCCTAAGCTCCTCCTCGGGGTCCAGGTAGACCGTGAGGTGGTAGCGGCCCCGCATCTCGGGGGAGAAGAGGGTGAGCAGCCCCTCCAGGATCACCACCCGGGGGATGAGCCGCCCCTCTTCCTCCACCGCCCTAGGGGCAGGCACGTAGACCGGGGGGTCAAAGGTGCCTGTGGAGTGGTTGTAGACGGGCTTCAGAATGGGCTCCCCCTCGGCGAGGAGCCGGACGTGCTGCTCCATGATGTCCATGTAGTTGCACTCCGGGTTCAAGGGGGTGATGCCCAGTTCCTTCCGCTGCTTGCGGTCGTACTTGTGGTAGTCGTCCACGCAGATGGTGGTGGTCCGCTCCACGCCGAGAAGCCGGGCCACGCCGCTGGACAGGGTGGTCTTCCCCGCCCCGGAGTCCCCGGCGATGCCAAGCATAAAGGGCCTATGGGGCATGCTCCTCCTCCTTGAAGAGGGAGCTGGCGTAGATGTCGTCCGCGGTGATGGTCACCAGCTCCTCTGGGGTCACGGGGCCCGCCTTCTGGTACAGGCGGTAGGCTTGGCGGAGCTTGAACCGGTCTATGGCGTTGCGCACACTCCGGGCATAGGCGAAGTTGGGACGCTCCATCCTGCGCCGGAGGTAGTCCTTGAAGGCCGACTCCGCCTCAGGGGTAAGGCGGTACCCCTGCTTCTCCAACATGATTAGGCCGATCTGGTAGAGCTCTTCCAGGTCGTAGGGGGGGAACTCAATGTGATGGGCAATGCGGGAGCGCATCCCGGGGTTTAGGGCGAAAAACTCCTCCATGCGGTCCTTGTACCCGGCCAGGATGACCACCAGGTCCTCCCGCTGGTTTTCCATCACCTGGAGGAGGATCTCTATGGTTTCCTGGCCGTAGTCCCGCTCGTTCTCCGCCCGGTAGAGGCTGTAGGCCTCGTCAATGAAGAGCACCCCCCCCATGGCCCGCTTCAGGACCTCCTTGGTCTTGGGGGCGGTGTGGCCGATGTACTGGCCCACCAGGTCGTCCCGGCTGGCCACCACCAGGTGGTCGCGGCGGATGTAGCCCAGGCGGTGGAGGATGGTGGCCATGCGCAGGGCTACCGTGGTCTTGCCCGTGCCCGGGGGGCCCACAAAGGCCATGTGCAGGGTGGGGCGGTCGGCCACCAGGCCCAGCTCGCGGCGGAGCTTGTCCACGGAGAGGTAGGCGGCGATCTCCCGAATGCGCCGCTTCACCGGGGCCAGGCCCACCAGCTCCCCCTCCAGGGCCTCCAAGACCCCTTCCACCTCGGGGTTCTTCACCAGGACCATGGCCTTTTCCGTCTCCTGCATGCCGCCTCCCTCAGGGTAGAGATGGGGGGGAGGGCTCGAGGCCTCCCCCGGGATCCCCCTACTCCTGGTAGCGCTGGCCCTCGGGCTTCATGGTGGCGTAGGCCTCGAGGGTGTACTTAAGCCGCCTCCCGTCGGAGTAAAGCTGCCGGTGCAGGCGGAAGCCCGGCTCCTCCACCTTGGGCCGGTGGGCGATGAAGGACACCCGCTGGGCCTGCCACATGGGGGAGGGGTCGTAACCGTTGATCTTGATGTAGTGGTTGGGGAAGGCCTCCCGGCACTTCTGGAACTCGTAGAAGGCGGGGGCGGGGTCCTCCAGGTCAAACATGGGCAGACCCCACATGTTCCAGTAGACGTTGTAGGGGTGGGGGTCGTCGGTGTACTCGATGGAGACCGCCCAGCCGTTCTTGATGATGTACTCAATCTGAAGCCGGATTTCCTCGTCCGTCAGGTCAGGCAGGTAAGAAAAGGTCCCTTGAGTGATCCGCATGGCTTCCTCCTTTTAGCTCGGGGTGGGCAGGACGTCGGGGGTGTCGGTGGAGGCGAAGTCAAAGGTCACGCTGCCCCAGGTCTCCAGGGCCGCGGCCAGGGCCTTGGAGTGCTGGGCGGCCTTCTTGAGGATCTCGGGGCCTTCGGCCAGGATGTCCCGGCCCTCGTTGCGGGCCTTGACCATGGCCTCCAGGGCCACCCGGTTGGCCGTGGCCCCCGCCTGGATGCCCATGGGGTGGCCGATGGTGCCCCCCCCAAACTGCAAGATCACATCGTCCCCAAAGAGGGAAAGGAGGAGGTGCATCTGCCCCGCGTGGATGCCCCCCGAGGCCACGGGCATGACCGAGGGCAGGGAGGCCCAGTCCTGGTCAAAGTAGATGCCCTTTACGGGGTCAGCCTTCACGTACTGCTCCCGCAGAATGTCGTAGTAGCCCCGGACCAGGTTGGGGTCCCCCTCCAGCTTACCCACCGCGGTGCCGGCGTGGATGTGGTCCACCCCCAGCATGCGCATCCACTTGGCCAGCACCCGGAAGTTGATGCCGTGGTTCTTCTGGCGGGTGAAGGTGGCGTGGCTGGCCCGGTGGAGGTGGAGGATCATGCCGTTTTTGTGGCACCAGTTGGAGACGGACTGCAAGGCGGTGTAGCCCATGGTGAGGTCCACCATGACGATGATGGAGCCGATCTCCTTGGCGAACTCCAGCCTTTCGTACACGTCCTCCATGGTGGCCGCGGTGACGTTCATGTAGTGGCCCTTGCGCTCCCCCGTGACCTCTTCTGCCTTCATCACCGCCTCCTGGGCGTAAAGGAAGCGGTCCCGCCAGCGCATGAAGGGCTGGGAGTTGATGTTCTCGTCGTCCTTGGTGAAGTCCAACCCCCCAGCTAGGGCCTCATAGACCACCCGGCCGTAGTTGCGCCCGGAAAGGCCCAGTTTGGGCTTCACCGTGGCCCCGAGAAGGGGCCGGCCGTACTTGTTCAACATGTCCCGCTCCACAGGGATGCCGTGGGGGGCGCCCTTGAAGGTCTTGAGGTAGGCCACGGGGATGCGGAGGTCCTCCAGTCTCAAGGCCCTTAGGGCCTTGAAGCCGAAGACGTTTCCGATGATGCTAGAGGTCATGTTGGCGATGGAGCCTTCCTCAAAGAGGGCGAGATCGTAGGCAATCCAGGCAAAGTACTGCTCGGGGTTGCCGGGCACCGGCTCCACCCGGAAGGCCTTGGCCTGGTAACGCTCTAGAGAAGTAAGGCGATCCGTCCAGACCACGGTCCAGGTGGCGGTGGAGGACTCTCCCGCCACCGCCGCCGCCGCCTCCTCGGGCTCAATCCCGGGCTGCGGGGTGATGCGGAAGAGGGCGATGGTATCGGTGTCCTTGGGCTCGTAATCGGGTTGCCAGTAGCCCATCTCCTTGTATTCCACCACCCCGCCTTTTTTGTAGATGGCCTTTTTGTCCGTCATCCCAAACCTCCTTTCAGTAGGCCACGGAGCTGATGCCCCGAAGCTTCTCAAGCCGGTGCCGGGCCTCTACCTTGCGCAAGGTGCCGGTGGTTCCGCGGATGACCAGGCTCTCCGTCCAAGCCTCCTGTTCCCCGTAGCGCACGCCCCGAAGGAAGGGGCCATCGGTGATGCCCGTGGCGGCGAAATGGGTGTCCTCGGCCCGGCAAAGCTCCTCCAGGGTGTAGACCTTCTCCAGGTCAAACCCGGCGTGGATCAGGTTCCAGCGCTCCTCCTCGCTCTGAGGGTCCAGGCGCATCTGCATCCCACCCCCTAGGGCGCGCACGGCCACCGCGGCCAAAACCCCCTCAGGGGTCCCCCCGGTGCCCATGAGAACATCCACCCCTGTCCCCGGAAGCACGGCGGCCAGGGCCCCCGCCACGTCCCCGTCCGTCTGAAGGGTGATGCGGGCCCCCGCGTAGCGGATCTCCTCTATGAGGCGGGTGTGCCGGGGCTTGTCCAGGACAAAGACGGTAAGCTCCCGCACGGAACGCTTGAGGGCGCGGGCGATCTCCTTGAGGTTGTCCGCCACCGAGGCCCTGAGGTCTATGGCCTCCTTGGCCTCGGGGCCCACCACCAGCTTGGCGGCGTAGAACCCGGGCCCCGGGTTGAAGAGCGCACCCTCGGGAGCCGCGGCCAGGACGCTAATGGCCCCGGAGCGCCCTAGGGCAAGAAGGCGGGTGCCCTCCACAGGGTCCACCGCCAGGTCCCAAAGGGGGCCTTCCCCCCGGCCCAGCTCCTCCCCGTTGTAGAGCATGGGGGCTTTATCCTTTTCCCCCTCGCCGATGACCACCCGGCCGCGGAAGTCCAGGCTGGAAAGGACCAGACGCATGGCCTCCACCGCGGCCCGGTCCCCTTCCTCCTTGTTCCCCAGGCCCACCCAGCGGGCGGAGGCCAGGGCGGCGGCCTCCGTGGCCCGCATGAGGTCCAGACCCAGGTTGCGCGTGGGCATAGCCATGCGCTTACCTTAGAGGGGGGGTTTTATTATTGCAATCATATGTTTTGGCCAATACCATAAGCCTATGCTCATATCTAAAAACGCTAAACTGCCGAACCCCGCGGCGCTAAGGGTCTTCGTCGCGGTGGTGGAGGAGGGGGGGGTGGGCCGGGCCGCCCTGGCCCTGGGCATCACCCAACCCGCGGTGAGCCAGTACCTGAAAAACCTCGAGGAGCATGTGGGCCACCCCCTCTTTGAGCGCAAGGGGCGGCACCTGGTCCTCTCCCGGGTGGGAGAGGCCCTCCTGCCCGAGGCCCGGCGGGTGGTGCAGGCCCTGGAGGGGTTCCAGCGGGTCTCCCAGGCCATGGGCCGGCTGGAATTAGGGGAGGTCACCTTCGGGGCCTCCACCACCATGGCCACCTACGTGGTGCCCCCTTTCCTCAGCCGCTTCCACCGGGAGCACCCAGGCGTGCGGGTACACCTGGAAAGCGGCAGCTCCGAGCGCCTGGCGGAACGGCTTAGGATGGGGGAGCTGGAGTTCGCTGTCCTCGAGGGCGTGGAGGGCTGGGAAGGGTATGACCGAAAGCTTTTCTACGAGGACGAGCTGGTCCTCATCGTCCCCCCCGAGCACCCCTGGGCCAATCGGGAGACCGTTCCCCCCATTTGGCTATCCCAGGAAAGCCTGGTGGTGCGCAAGCCGGGCTCCATGACCTGGCGGGTTCTGGAGAGGGCCTTTGAGCAGGCAGGCCTGGAACTCAAGCCCACCTTCTACACGGACAACAACGAGGTGACCAAACGCCTGGTCATGGCCGGAGTGGGGGTGGGCATCGTGAGCCGGGTGGTGGTTCAGCCCAACCTCAAGGTGGGAAACCTCAGGGCCCTCAGGCTGGAGGAGCCCGTGGGGGAGCTCAGGCGGGTCTTCTGGCTGGTCTACCCCAAGAGCGTGGCCAATCCCGCGGCCCAAGCCCTCATCGCGCTTCTAAGCTCCTGACCAGACGGATGGCCAGGGCGAAGGCCACCACCAAAAGGGCCAGGAGGCCGAGTTCCGCCAGGACCGCCAAAAAGGCCGGGTCGGCCAGGTCAAACTTCTCCACCGCCTCCGCGGTGAGGACCAAAACCCGGCGCACCGCGGCGATGATGCCGATGATGAGGAAGGGGGTGGCCTCGAGGCTCCCCTCCCGGGCGAAGCGCACCAGGGTGTAGAGGATCTCCGCCAGCATCAGGGCCAGGAGGACCCGGTCCAGGAGGGTAAGGGCCACCTCGTGGTAACGGCCCATGAGGAGGCTTTCCAACCCCTCCTTCAGGGTGGTGAGAAGGAGGATGGCCGCCCCAGCAGCGATGAGGAAGCCCGCGAAGAGGTAGATAACCACCTCCGTGGCCTGGAGGATGCGGTAAGCGTCCCGCCGCACGGGCTCAGTCTACATCGTTGAGGAAGTCCGGCTCCCCCATCTCCTCCAGGAACTTCTTCATCTCGTATGGGGAGCGCACCGCCCCCAGTTCCGCCACGGGGCCCTCCATCCAGTGGGGGAGGGCCGAGGGGGGCGGGGTCTGGGCCCAGTAGAAGTAGTAGAGGGCCCAGTAGCCGTGCCCGTCCTTCAGGACCACCGCGTCCCCGTAGCCGTCCTCCAGCACCTTAACCGCCTGCCGCCTAGCCTCCTGGTAGGGCATTTCCGCGTAGTCCATCCTCGCCCCCTACTTGGACTCGTTGATGAAGAGCATGTACCCGTTGTCCTCCAGCCACTTGGCCTGGTCGTAGGGGTCCAGGAAGCCGTGGGGGTCGGGCCTGGGGCCTTCCACCCAGTCCGGGGTCTCCTCGGGGTCGGGGGCTTTCCGCCCATAGAGGCCGAAGAAATAGTAAAGGGCGTAATAGCCTCCCTCCCCCAGAAGGACGAGCCCCTCCCCTACGCCGTCCACCAGGATCCTTAGGGCCTTGAGCTCGGCCTCCCGGTAGGTTAAGGTGCGCATGGCCCCTCCAGGACCAGGTAGTCGGTGGTAATCCGGTCCTTGGCCATGGGGCGGAAGACCCGGTTGGCGAAGTCCACGTGCAAGGGGTGGTCCCGGTAGACCTCCACCACCTCCGGCCCCGCAAAGACCACGGAAAGCCAGTACCGGTAACGGGCCTCCAGGCTCAAAGCCTCACCGTAGCGCACCCCCAAGACCCCGGGGATCTGGGTGAGGACCGCCTTGGCCTCGGCCACCATGCGGCGCACCTCCTCCGGGCTCGCCTCCGCGTTGAAGACGATCAGGTGCTCCACCATGCCACCACCTCCTCCAGGTAGTCCAGGTCCACCATCCCCAAGCGCCCAGCCCGCGGCCCCCGGAGGAAGCGCGCCAGATGGCCGGGTTCGCCCAGGTGCTCCACCACGGCCAGGGCCTCGGAAAAGTCCTGGTCCGCCGTGTAAAGCCCCGGCGTGACGAGGACGGGAAGGCCCGCCCCCCGGGCGGAGAGGAGGCCGTTTCGGGAATCCTCCACCGTCACCCCCTCGCCCTCCCTAAGGCCCAGCTCCGCCCGGGCCAGGCGGTAGATGGCGGGGTCCGGCTTCTTCCGGGGGACAACGTCCCCGGCTAGGACCAGATCAAAGACCCCTTCAAGCCCACTAGCCTCCAGAAAGGCGCGGACGTTTTCCGGGCTGGTGGTGGTGACCAGGGCCAGGGCAAGCCCCGCCCCCTTGGCCTCCAAAAGAAGCCGCCTCACCCCGGGGCGCAGGGGCACCCCTTCTTCGCGGAGAAGGGCCGCGTAGAGGGCGTTCTTCCGCCGGTGAAGGCGAAGGAGCTCCTCCTGGGAAAGCCTTGGGCAACCCGGGCAGGTGTGCAGGAAGTGGGCGATGCGCTCCTTGCCCCCGGCGACCTGGAGGAGGGCCTTGTAGAGGGACCGGTCCCAAAGGAAGGGGAGGCCCGCCTCCCGGAAGGCGCGGTTAAAGGCCTCCCGGTGGAGCTCCTCCGTCTCCGCCAGCGTGCCGTCCAGGTCAAAGAGGAGGGCCTTTAGCCCCACCATAACCGCATCCGGGCCATGGCTAGCCCCTTCAGGGCCTCCTTCATCCCCGCCATGAGGTCCAGGTAGCTCTCCCCTGGGACCCCCCGCAAGGCCCGGGCCGCCTCCAGGGCCAGGTCCGCGTAGAGGTTGATCTTGCGAACCCCCCCTTGGACCAGGGCCCGGTAGTCCTCCGGGCCCAGCCCCGAGGCCCCGTGGAGCACCAGAGGCACAGGGAGGAGGGAAAGGCGCCCCAGAAGGGGGAGGTTGAGGCGGATGGGTCCCTTGTAGAGCCCGTGCCGGGTGCCCACGCTCACCGCCAGGGCATCCACCCCGGTCTCGGCCAGGTAGCGCTCGGCCTCGAGGGGGTCGGTGTAGAGGGGGGCCTCCCCCCCATCCTCCCCGGGGCCGTAGTGGCCGGGCACCACCCCCACCTCCCCCTCCACCCCGGCCCCGAAGACCCGGGCCACCACCACCGCCATGCGGCTTAGGCGGATGTTCTCCTCCAAGGGCAGGTGGCTTCCGTCCAGCATTACCCCGGTAAACCCCAAGCGCAGGGCCTCCACCACCTCCTCGAGGGTCCTTCCGTGGTCCAGGTGTAGGGCCACAGGAACCCGGGCCGCCTGGGCCAGGTGGCGGAGCCCAGGGGCCAGGGCGGGAAGGGGGGGGCCCCCCAGGTGGGGGGCCACGCTGAGGATGACGGGAAGGCCCAGGGCCTCCGCCCCCTCCAACACCGCCTCCGCCCACTCCAGGCCCACCACGTCAAAGGCCCCCACCGCCCGGCCCTTCTCGGGGAGAACCTCCTTAAGGCTTACCAGCATCAGCCCCTCCCAAAGACCATCCCCTCCCCCCGGAAGCCCTGGAAAAGGGGCACCGTGGAGTGACGGTCCACCTGGGCGCAAAAGGGCACGTCCGCCCCCAGGCCCACCCGTTCCAGGGCCAAGGCCGCCTCGGAAACCCCGAGGACCTCCAGGGGAGGGCTTTGGGCGAGGAAGAGGGCCAGGTGGGCCATCTCCCCCTCCGGCCGGAACCCCAGGGCGCAAAGCCGCGCCCCGATAACCCCCGCGGCGTACAGGTCGTCCAGGGCCATCCGGCCCTCCTTGCCAGCGGCCACCAAGACCACCTCGTCCCCCAGCTCCGAAGCCTTTTGGGCCACGCTGGAGGCGTTCTGCAAAGTCCCCAAGAGGACGGCCCGGGCCCCCCAGGCCGCATGGGCGGCCCGGGTGCCGTTGGTGGTGGCCATGACCACCGTCCGGCCCCGCACCCCCGCCACCTCCCTGGGGGAGTTCCCCAGGTCAAACCCCTCGGGCCTAAGCCCTCCCACCTCCCCCGCCAGGACCTCCCCAGGCCGCCTCAGGGCCCGGGCGGCCTCCATGGAGGGGGCCAGGACCAGGGCCTCCGCCCCCGCCTCCAGGTAGGCCGCGGCGGTGGTGGTGGCCCGGATCACGTCCACCACAATGGCCACCTCCCGGTAGGCCCCAGGCTGGGGCAGGGGGTCCACCCAAAACCTCATAAGAGCTCTTCCAGGGCCTCCGCCACCCCTTCCGGGGTAAAGCCCAGCCGCTCGTAGACCTCGGGGTAGGGGGCGCTGGCCCCGAAACGGTCCAGGCCCACCACCTTCTGGGCGTACCGCTCCCAGCCCAAGCTGGCCCCCGCCTCCACCGCCACCGTGGGAAGCCCCTTGGGGAGGACCTGTTCCCGGTACTCCGCGGGCTGGGCTTCAAAGAGCTCCATAGAGGGGAGGCTCACCACCCGCACCCGCCGGCCTTTGCTGTTCAGGAAGGCCTTGGCCTTGAGGGCCAGGTGGACCTCGCTCCCCGTGGCCAGGAGGATGCCTTCGGGGTCCTCGTCCTCCTCCAGGACGTACCCCCCCTTGAGGAGCCCCTGGGCCTTCTCTGGGGGGAGGAGGGGCACCGCCTGACGGGTGAGGATGAGGGCGGTGGGGCCTTCCTTGCGGTTAAGGGCCACCTGCCAGGCGTAAAAGGTCTCGTGGGCGTCCGCGGGGCGGATCACCCAGAGGTTCGGCATGGCCCTTAGGGACATGAGGTGCTCCACGGGCTGGTGGGTGGGGCCGTCCTCCCCGAGAGCGATGGAATCGTGGGTGAAGACGAACACCGTGGGGGTGCCCATGAGGGCGGAAAGGCGGATGGCGGGGCGCATGTAGTCGGAGAAGACCAGGAAAGTCCCCCCATAGGCCCTGTACCCCCCGTGGAGGTTAAGCCCGTTCAGGATGGCCCCCATGGCGTGCTCCCGCACCCCGAAGTGGAGGTAGCGGCCCGAGGGGTTTTCCCGGGAAAAGTCCTCCATCCCCTTGGCCTGGGTGTTGTTGGAGGGGGTGAGGTCGGCGCTGCCCCCAATGAGTTCGGGCATCCTTTGGGCCATCTCGTCCAGGGTGCGGCCGCTCGCCGCCCGGGTGGCCACGGGCTTGTCAAAGGGGGGAGGGGTTTGGGGCAAGGGGGGGAGCTCCCCCTTTAGGCGGCGGAGAAGCTCCCCGTAGAGGTCGGGGTAGGCCCGGGCGTAGGCCTCGAGGCGCCTTTCCCACTCCTCCTTTAAGGCCCGGCCCCGGGGGCGCATGTCCATGTGGCGGTAGACCTCCTCCGGCACTTCAAATGGGGGGTAAGGCCAGCCTAGGTTCCTGCGGGTGGCCTCCACCGCCTCCGGACCCAAGGGCTCCCCGTGGGCCTTGTGGGAGTCCTGCTTGGGGGAACCGTAGCCGATGTGGCTCCGCACGGCGATGAGGGTGGGCCGCTCGTCCAGCTGGGCCAGGCGTATGGCGTGGCGCAGGGCGGAAAGGTCGTTGGCGTCCTCCACCCTGAGGGTCTGCCAGCCGTAGGCCCGGTAGCGGGCGAGGACATCCTCGGTGAAGGCCAGGTCGGTGGGGCCATCAATGGAGATGCGGTTGTCGTCCCAGAAGACGATAAGCTTGGAAAGCCCCCAGGCGCCCGCAAGGGCGCTCGCCTCCCCTGAAACCCCCTCCATGAGGTCCCCGTCCGAGGCCAGAACATAGGTCCAGTGATCCGCCACCGTGTGCCCGGGGCGGTTGAATTCTAAGGCCAGCTTCTTCTCCGCCAAGGCCAGGCCCACGGCGGTGGAGATCCCCTGGCCCAGGGGCCCCGTGGTCACCTCCACCCCGGGGGTGTGGCCCCGTTCAGGGTGGCCCGGGGTTTTAGAGCCCCACTGGCGGAAGCGCATGAGCTCCTCCAGGGGAAGCTCGTAGCCCGTGAGGTGGAGGACCGCATAAAGGAGCATGGAACCGTGCCCCGCGGAGAGGACAAAGCGGTCACGGTCGGGCCAATGGGGGTCTTCGGGGTGGTGGCGGAGGACCTCCCGGAAGAGGAGGTAGGCCAGGGGGGCCATGGCCATGGGCATACCGGGGTGGCCGCTTCTCGCCTTTTCCACGGCATCTATGGCCAAAAAGCGGATGGCGTTCACCGAAAGGGTGGTCAGGTCTCGGGTTTCGGTCATCTTCCCTCCAGGCTAAGGGCGCGTGAAGCCGAGCACAAGCCGGCCCCGGGTAAACAACGCATAAAAGGCCCCTTATGGAAGAGGCCCTTAGCCCGGGAAAAACTATACGCCTTGCCTTCGCCCCTCCCGGGTGCTACAATCCCAAGGGTGTGGGCGCCCGTAGCTCAGCAGGATAGAGCGGGGGCTTCCTAAGCCCTAGGCCGGGGGTTCGAATCCCTCCGGGCGCACCAAAAGGCCCGCCCCTCCGGGCGGGCCTTTTCCTTCCTAAGCGCGCGCCAGGCGGCGGGAGCGAGGGGGGGCCTCCAAGACCCCTTCCACCCCCCGGGCCCGCTCCAGCCTAACCCCGGCCACCTCGGGCAGGCGGTCCTGGGGGCGGAGGTCCACGTAAAAGCCCTCCTCGGCCTCGAGGACCTTCCCCACCTCGAGGCCCCGCTCCTTGAGAAGGGCCACCAGGCGGGGTAGGGTAAGCCGGGCCCCCGTGGCCTTATAGGTGCGCCAACCCTCCTCCCCGGTGAGGAGGCTCTTCTCCTTAGGGGCCCCGCCCAGGAGAAGGGCCATAAGGGCCGCCACCACCTCCACCCGCCCCTCGGCGAAAAGGCGCTGGGCGAAGTCCAGGTAGAGCTTGTAGTCCCGCTCCGGGACCCGGGCCAGGCGGGCCAGGAGGTGTTGCCACTTGGCCTCCAAGACCTCCTCGGGCGTGGGGGGGTTCACCCGGCGGAAGGTGCGGCCCACGGCCTTTTCCAGGCTCTGGAGCTCCCGCTTTTCCCGGGGACCGTAAAAGATCACCACCTCACCCCCCCGCCCAGCCCGGCCCGTACGCCCGGAACGATGCTGGTAGGCCTCAGGGCTTTGGGGCAGGCGGTAGTGAACCACCAAATCCACCTCGGGGATGTCCAGGCCCCGGGCAGCCACGTCCGTGGCCACCAAAACCCGCACCTCCCCCTCCCGGAAGGCCTTTAGGACTCGCTCCCGGTCCGACTGGGAAAGGTCGCCATGGATGGCCCGGGCCGAAAGGCCCGCCTGGAGGAGCCCTGTGGCCACCTCCTCCGTTTCCTTTTTGGTGGAGGTGAAGACAATGGCCCGCTTGGGGGCCTTCACGTACAGGAGGTCGGAAAGGAGGCCCAGGCGGTCCTGGGGGGCCAGGATGGCCTCCTCCTGGTAGGTCACCCCTTCCTCCTTGACCACGTTGATGAGCACGGGGGCGCGCATGTAGCGCTCGGAAAGCCGCCGGGCCCAGGAGGGCAGGGTGGCGGAGAAGAGGAGGGTCTGGCGCGCCTGGGGGGTGGCGGAGAGGAGCCTTTCCACCTCCTCCTCAAACCCCATGGAGAGCATCTCGTCCGCCTCATCCAAAACGGCGATCTCTACCCGGGAGAGGTCCAAGACCCCCTGGTCCAGGTAGTCCAGGGCTCGGCCCGGGGTGGCCACCACCACGTCGGCCCCCCGGGCCAGGGCCTCCTTCTGCTTGGCGTAGCCCGTGCCCCCGTACACGGCCACCACCTTGAGGTGGGGGGCCACAGAGGCCACCTCCTCCGCCACCTGCAAGGCCAGCTCCCGGGTGGGGGTGAGGACCAGGGCCCTTGGCGGACGGCCCCGCTCGGAGGAAGGGGCCAGGCGCTCCGCGATGGGCAGGGCGAAGGCCAGGGTCTTACCCGTGCCCGTGCGGGCCTGGCCGATGAGGTCCCGCCCATCCAGGGCGATGGGCAGTGCGGCGGCCTGAATGGGGGTAGGGGTGGAAATGCCCTTGGCCTTAAGGGCCTCCAGGATCTCCGGCTTCAAGGGAAAGTTGGCAAACTCCATCCTCTTCGGTTCCTTTCCGGGCCTCACCCGCACGCCCTTAGGAGGAAGAGGGGGATGCCCGTAAACCTTATCAGGTTAGTGATTCAAGGAACGAAAGTCAAGGGGATGACCGTGGCCTCCTCCCCGGCCTCGAGGTCCTGGTCCGGGGGAAGGACCACCAAGGCGTTGCCGAAGGCCATGGAGCGCAGGACCCCGCTGGACTGGTTCCCGGTGGTGCGCACCACCGGCCCCTCCTCAAAGGAAAGCACCCCCCGACGGAAGACCTTCTTCCCCTTGGCCCCCTTGAAGGGGGTGAGGGCCCGGGCCTTAAGCGTCCCGTAAGGGGCCTCGGTGCGCCGGAGAAGGCGGAAGAGAAAAGGGCGGCCATAGAGGAAGAAGGTTACCAGGCTGGAAACGGGGTTTCCGGGAAGGCCCAAAACCGGCACCCCCTTAAGCCGCGCCAGGAGGAGGGGCCCACCCGGTTGCTGGCGCACCTTCCAGAAGACCACCTCCCCCTCCTCCTCCAAAACCCGGCGCACCACATCGTAGGCCCCCATGGACACCCCCCCGGAGGTGAGGAGGAGGTCCAGGGGCAAAGCGGCCTGCAGGGTAGAAAGGAGGCGCTTGGGATCGTCGGGGACCTTCCCCAGGAGGACGGGCTCCCCCCCCGCCTCCCGCACCAGGCCAAGGAGCCCATAGGCGTTGGAGTTATAGACCCCCCCAAAGGGCAGGGGCTCACCCGGCTCCACCACCTCGTCTCCTGTGGAGAGGACGCCCACCCGGGGCCTCCGGAACACCGGGAGGCGGGGGTGGCCCATGGCCGCGGCCAGGGCCAGGCGGCCCGGGGTGAGGAGGTCCCCGTGGCGGAGGTAGACCTGGCCCTTCTTTAGGTCATCCCCCTTGGGCCTAATGTCCTTAGGGCTTGCGGGGGTAAAGAGCAACACCCATTCCCCTTCCCTCCGGGTGTCCTCCACCCGCACCACCGCGTCCGCCCCCCTAGGGATGGGCGCCCCGGTGTAGACCGCCACCGCCTCCCCCGGCCCCACCTCCCCCAAAAAGGGCTTCCCCGCAGGGGCTTCCCCCACCACCCTTAGGCGCGCGGGGGCCTCGTGGGAGGCCAGGCGGGTGTCCGCCTCCCGGCAGGCGTAGCCGTCCACGGCGGTGTCGTCTTGGTCGGGGTGATCCACCAAGGAGGGGAGGTCTTCCGCCAGGACGCGGCCTAAGGCCTCGGGTAGGGGAAGGACCTCCTTCCCAAGCTCAAAGCGGGCCTCCTGCAAGACCAGCTCCAAGGCCTCTTCCACGCTGACGTTCGTCCGCATAGGCCCTAGTTTAGCGCCGGAAAGCCCAGGGCCAGAGGGCGATGCCTAGGGCGTAGAGGGTAAGGGTGGTGGCGAAGAGGTAGTGGAAGGCTACAGGGCCCAAGGCTCCCTGGACCACCCCGGAAAGGGCGCTTCCCAGGGCGAAGAGGAGGCTCCAAAGCGCCCCCTCCATGAGGAAAAAGCCGGGGCGCTCCCCCTCCTTAAGCCGCTCCGTCACCAAGGCGGCGTACACGGGCCCCGCAGCGTTCATCAGGGCCCCCCGCACCAGGAGGGCCAGGGTCACCACGGGAAGCCACGGGGCCCAGGCCAAGGCGGCCAGGAAGGGCAGGGAAAGAGCCTGGACGAAGACCACCGCCCCCACCCCCCCCACCCGGCGCACCAAGAGGGGCTGGAGGAGCATGGCGGCCCCCGTGGCCAAGGAGGAAAGGGCAAAGATCAAGCCGGTGGCGCTATAGCTTAGCCCGAACTTCTCCTTCAGGTAGAGGTTGAGGAAGGGGATGACGAGGCCTGCCCCAAAGGCGATGACCGCGTTGGGGAGGAAGAGCTTTAGCCAAAGGGCGAACCGCCCCCCAAACCGGGGAAGCGCCCCCTGCCCCTCCGCAAGCCCCCGGATGAGGGGGAGGGCCAGGAGGAAAAAGGGTAGGGCGAAGGGGAGGACAGCACGGGCCCCCAAGCGGTCGGAAAGGAGGCCCGCAAGGAGGGTGGAGAGGAAGCCGGTGGCGGTGGTAAGGGCCGCCTGGAGGCTAAAGACCCGGACCCTCTCCCCCTCGGGCACCACCCGGGCGAGGAGGGCAGGCATGGCCCCCTGAAGCACGGCCCCCGAGAGGCCGTAAAGGGCCACGCCCAAAAGGGGGAAGAGGCCCAGGGAGAGAAGCCCTCCGCCCAGAAGGGCAAGCCCCAAGGCCAGATGGAAACTCCTCAGGTACCCCAGCCTGGGGATGAGCCAGGCCAGGGGCAAGGCGAAGGCCACCCCCACCCCCACAAATAGGGCCTGGGCTAGGCCGATGGCCTCGCGGCCAAAACCCAAGGCCTCGAGGTGGAAGTTCAGGAAGAAGTAGACCAGATTGGCCCCCAAGGACCAGAGGAAGCTGGCCAAAAGGAGGTTTCGGATCACGCCTTCCCCCGGCTTGGGCAGTGGGGGGCGAGGGGGCAGGCGGGGCAGTTGGGCTTCCTAGCGGTGCAGACGTAGCGGCCGTGGAGGACCAGGGCGTGGTGGACGAAGACCCAGTCCTCCTTGGGGAAGAGGGCCTCGAGGTCCTGGCCGATCCCTTCGGGACGCCTAGCCTCCGAGAGGCATAACCTCCGGGCCAATCGGGCCACATGGGTGTCCACCGCGATCCCCGGCACCCCCAAAACCCCAAGCACCACGGTGGCCGTCTTCCACCCTACCCCGGGGAGGCGCATCAGGGCCTCCTTGTCCCGGGGAACCTCCCCCCCGTGTTCCTCCACCAGCCGCCTCGCCAAGGCCACCAGGTTCCTGGCCTTGGTGCGGTAAAGCCCGATGCGCCTTATGTAGGGCTCCACCTCCTCCGGGCTCACCTCCGCCAGGGCCTTTGGGGTGGGGAAGCGGGCGAAGAGGGATGGGGTGGCCTGGTTCACGCTCTTGTCCGTGGCCTGAGCGGAGAGGACCGTGGCCACAAGGAGCTGGAAGGGGCTCCCGTGCCTAAGCTCGGTGCGGGCCCCGGGGTAGGCCGCCTTCAGGGCCTTCAGGATGGCCTGGGCCCGGGTCTTCTTCTCCTCGAGGCGTTCCCTAGGGCAACCCACGCCCCCAACTCTACAATGGAAAGGTGGAAGGGCCCAAACTGGGGCCCATCGTGCGGGGCCCTACGCCGAGCACTGCGCCGAAGCCCTCCTAGGCAGGGCCCCCAAAAGGAGGGCCCTGCCGCGCTCCCCTTAAGCGCCAGAACCTTTGCTGGGGTCCCCACCGAAGCGCAAGCTTCGGTGGGGCACTCAGCAAGCGCATCAGTAGGCCTTGGCGAAGACCACCCGCTGGCCGTAGGCCGAAGGCCTACCGCAGCGCACGCAAAGGCCCTCTTCCCTTTCCCCCTCAAAGGGCACGCAGCGGGTGGTGGCGGTGGTCTCCTCCTGGATGAGCCGCTCGCAGGCTTTGTCCCCGCAGTGGAAGGCCAGGGCGAACCCCTCCTGCACCGCCTCCTTGAAGGCCTCGTAGTCGTCCACCTTGCGGGTGTGGGCCTCCCGAAAGGCCAAAGCCCTTTGGTAAAGGGCCTCGTGAAACTGGGCGAGCTTTTCCGGAAGGAGGGTGGGGAGGGCGGCGAGGGGAAGGCGCTCCTTCCCCCCCAAGCGGCTTGCCAGGACCGCCTCGCCCGCCTCGAGGTCCTTGGGGCCGAGCTCTAACCGATAGGGCACCCCTTTAAGCTCCCACTCGTGGAACTTGTAGCCCGGGGTGTACTGGTCCCGGTCGTCCACCTCCACCCGGACCCCCGCCTGGAGGAGGGCGGCCCTGAGGCTATGGGCGGCCTCCAGGACCCTTTCCCGGGTCTCCTCCTTGTAGATGGGCACGACCACCACCTGGATGGGGGCGAGCCTTGGGGGGAGGATGAGGCCCTGGTCGTCCCCGTGGGTCATGATGATGGCCCCGATGAAGCGCCAGGAAAGGCCCCAGCTGGTGGTGTGCACGTACTTCACCTGGAGGTCCTTGTCCTGGAACTTGATGTCAAAGGCCCGGGCGAAGTTCTCCCCCAGGTAGTGGCTGGTGCCCGCCTGGAGGGCCTTGCCGTCTTTCATCATGGCCTCAATGGTGGTGGTGTAGACCGCCCCCGCGAACTTCTCCTTCTCCGTCTTTAAGCCCTCCAGGACGGGGATGGCCGCGTACTCCCGGGCGAGCCTGGCGTAGATGCCCAGCATCCGGCGCACCTCCTCCTCGGCTTCCTCCCGGCTGGCGTGGGCGGTGTGCCCCTCCTGCCAAAGGAACTCGCTGGTGCGGAGGAAAGGCCTGGTGCGGAGCTCCCAGCGCACCACGTTCCCCCACTGGTTTAGAAGCTGGGGCAGGTCGCGCCAGCTCCGGATCCACCGGGACCACATGTAGCCGATGACCGTCTCCGAGGTGGGCCGGACCGCGAGGGGCTCCTCCAGCTCCTCCCCCCCGGCGTGGGTGACCACGGCCAGCTCGGGGGAGAAGCCCTCCACGTGCTCCGCCTCCTTCTTCAGGAAGCTCATGGGAATGAAGAGGGGGAAGTAGGCGTTTTGGTGGCCCGTCCCCTTGAACATGCGGTCCAGTTCCCGCTGGATGTTTTCCCAGATGGCGTACCCGTAGGGCCGAACCACAATGGTGCCCCGCACGGGGCCGTAATCGGCCAGCTCGGCCTTTTGGATGACCTCGAGGTACCACTGGCTGAAGTCCTGGCTTTGGGGAGTAAGGCCCTTCTCCTTCGCCATACCCGCCCATCATACCTGGTGTAAGATGGACCTACCCCTTTAGGAGGTGGCTCATGAAGATTCGTTGGGCGTTTATTGGCCTTCTCGGTTTACTCGGCATGGGGCTTTGGGCCTGCAACCAGCCGGCCGCGGAAGGGCCGGGGCTTAACCCCTTGGGGATGAGCTCCAAGGCCCAGCGCTACCTGGTGGTTTTCCGCTCGGAAACCCTCCCTCCGGGGGCCAAGGCCTGGGCGGAAGGCCAGGGGGCACGGGTGCTTAAGGCCCTAGAGCCCATCGGCACCCTGGTGGTCCAAGCAAACCCCCAGGTGGCCCAGCGTATGGCCCGGGATTCGCGGGTGCTTGGCGTAGGGACGGAGCACCGCTATAGCCTACCGAAGAGGGAAACGGTCCTGGAAACCGAGGAAACCTACGGGGCCCCCACCCCCGCGGACAGCCTCTACCGCTGGCAGTGGGACATCCGCCGCATCAAGGCTCCAGAGGTCTGGGCCCGGATTCCCCTGGAGGTCCAGGCCCGGGCCACGGTGGCCATCCTGGACACCGGGGTCATGGACAACCACCCGGACCTCCAGGGCCAGATCGCGGACTTCAAGGCCACCAACTATTGCCAGGAGGTGGGCGGCCCCAACGCCACCCCCAGCTACCCCAAGTACAGTCTTTGGATAGATTTTGACCAGCCCATAGACCCTGAAAACCCCTGCACCCTCGCCCCCACGGTGATGTACGAGGCCCACGGCACCCACTTGGCCGGAACGGTGGCCGCCCGCTTTGGGGGCGGCCGGGTGGTGGGGGTGGCCCCGGGCCTGCGCCTTGCGGCCTACAAGGTCTTTGACCGCCTCCACTACACTGAAGGGAACGAGGAGGTGGACGATGTAGGGGCCTTTGACGGGCCCATCTTTGAGGCCATCCTGGATGCCGCCCAGAAGGGGTACCAGGTGATCAACATGAGCCTGGGGGGCACCCTGGACACCCGCAACCGGGAGGACGTGGCCGCCATGGTGGCCTGGGACCGGGTGATGAAGTACGCCAACCGCATGGGCACCGTCATCGTGGCCTCCGCGGGGAACTCTGCCGAGAACGCCAACGGCACCCTCGTCCACATCCCCTCCGATCTCCCCACGGTGATCTCCGTTTCCGCCACCGGCACCGCCACCCCCTTGTGGCAGTACCCTTACCCCACCTCCGAAATCTTGAACGCCGAACCTGGCCAAGACGTGCTGGCCTTCTACTCCAACTACGGCGCGGCGGTGGACCTCTCGGCCCCCGGCGGGGACTGCGGACTGGACGAAAACGGGGTCACCTGGTGCGCCAAGCCCAGGAGCGAGCGGCCTGTGGGCTGGCGCTACCACCTCATCCTCTCCACCATCATCGTGGACGAGACCACCCCGGCCTACGCCTGGTACGCGGGCACCTCCATGGCAAGCCCCCATGTGGCTGCGGTGGCGGGCCTGGTGAAGGCCCTCCACCCCACCTGGACCCCCGGGGAGGTACGGGCCCATCTGAAGGCCACTGCGGAGAATCTGGGCCAGCGCCAGCTCTTCGGCCACGGGCTGGTGGACGCAGACCACGCGACCCGCTAAGCCCATGGGCCTCCTGCCCCGCCGCTAGAAGCGGCGGGGTTAAAATCGCGCCATGGACCTCTTCCCCATCTTCCAGGAACTGAAACAGGCCTCGGAGAGCAAGATCCTCCTGGTGGTGCTGGACGGCGTGGGGGGGTTACCCTTGGAACCCGGCGGCCCCACGGAGCTCGAGGCCGCCAAGACCCCCAACCTAGACCGCCTGGCGGAGGAAAGCGCCCTGGGCCTCCTCACCCCCGTCCACCCGGGCCTCGCCCCGGGCTCGGGCCCGGGCCACCTGGCCCTTTTCGGCTACGACCCCTTCCGCTTCCTGGTGGGCCGGGGGGCCCTAAGCGCCTTGGGGCTAGGGGCGGACTTCCGGGAGGGGGATGTGGCCCTAAGGGGGAACTTCGCCACCTTGGCCCAGGATGGCACCGTCCTAGACCGCCGGGCGGGCCGGCCCAGCACGGAGGAGAACCAAAGGGTGGTGGCCCGCCTCCGGGAGGCCATCCCACGGCTGGAGGATGCAGAGGTCCACTTCTACACGGAAAGCGAGCACCGCTTCTTGGTCATCCTCCGGGGGGAAGGGCTTTCCGATGGGGTGACGGACACCGACCCCCAGAAGGCGGGCCTGAAGCCCCTCCCCGCCCGGGCCCTTAAACCGGAGGCCGAGCGCACCGCCCGCCTCCTCAACCTCCTTTCCGAAAGGATCCGGGAAGCGCTGAAGGACGAGCCCAAGCTGAACGGGGCCCTCTTCCGCGGGGCCTCCAAGCGCCCGAGCTTCCCCAAGATGGCGGAGGTCTACGGCCTCCGGGCGGCGGCCATCGCCAGTTACCCCATGTACAAGGGCCTGGCAAGCCTGGTGGGCATGGAGGTGCTCCCCGTGGAGGGGGAGGGGGACGCCCACAAGGGGAAGCTTAAGGCCATCCGGGAAAACTGGGACCGCTACGATTTCTTTTACCTCCACTTCAAGAAGACGGACGCCAAGGGGGAAGACGGGGACTTCTTCGGAAAGGTGGGGGAGATTGAGCGCTTTGACGCCCTCCTGCCCGAACTCCTGGCCCTAAGGCCCACGGTCCTCGCCCTCACCGGGGACCACTCCACCCCCGCCCTCCTCAAGGCCCACTCCTGGCACCCCGTACCCCTCCTCCTCAAGGCCCCCTACCTGCGGAAGGACGAGGCGAGGCGCTTCACGGAAGGGGAGGCCCTAAGGGGGAGCCTCGGGCACCTTCGGGGGGTGGAGCTCATGCCCCTCCTCCTGGCCCACGCGGGGCGGCTCGCCAAGTACGGAGCATAGAATGGGCTTATGCTCCGGCACCGGCTAAGCCTCAGGGAGTTCCAGGCTCTCCTGGAAAGGGCCTCCGAGGGGTTCGGCTGGAGCTACTGGACGGGGAGGTACACGAGATGGCCCCTGGGGGAAGCGGGCACGCCGGGCTGGTCACCTACCTGACCAAGCGGCTGGAAGGCCTCTACGGCGACCGAGCCCTGGTCTCCGTGCAAAACCCCCTCCGCCATGCCCCAGCCGGACCTGGCCTTCCTCAGACCCCGGGGGGCAGACGTGCTCCTGGAGGTGGCCCACTTCAGCCTGGCCAAGGACCGGGAGGTGAGGCTCCCCCTCTACGCCCTGGCGGGCATCCCTGAGGTCTGGCCCTTCAGGGAGGAAGGGGCCATGGGGGTCTACCGGGAGCCCGGGGAGGAGACCGCCCCCCTGGCCCTGGGGGCTCCTCCCTTCCGCTGGGAGTCCCCTACAGGTACCCCGCCCGCCTAAGCTCCTCCGCCACCGCCTCCAGGACCCGCTCGTAGGCCTCCTCCAGGTCCACGCCCTCGAGGGTGGCCCCCGCCGCGGGCACGTGCCCCCCGCCCCCCAGCTTGAGGGCGATGTTCTGGGCGGAAACCCCACCCCGGGAGCGGATGGAAAGCTTGATCCCCTCCCCCTTGCGCCTGAGGTAGACGGCCACCAGGCTCCCCTCCACGTAGCGGATGACCCCCACGAAGCCGTCGGAGTCCTCCTCGGGGATGTCCACATTCTCCGGAAGGTGGGCGGTGACCAAAAGCCCCCCGAAGTGGAGGCGCAGGGTGGAGAGCACGGCCCCAAGCCCCTGGTAGTACACGGGCGGGCGGTACTGGAGCCGGTCGGTGATCTCGGAAAGCTTCACCCCGTAGGAGAGGAGCTCCGCCGCCACCCTTAGGACCTCGGGGGTGGTGTTGGCGAAGCGGAAGTTGCCGGTGTCGGTGAGGATACCGGTGAGCACCGGGGTGGCCAGCTCCTCCGTCCAGGGCACGCCCAGGAGGTCTATGAGCTCCTTCACCATCTGGGCGGTGGCCGCCTTGCTGGGCTCCACCACGGCGATCTGGCCAAAGCGGGGGTTGGTGCCGTGGTGGTCAATGTTGATCACAAACCCCTCCACCGGCACCCCCACCACCCGGCTGGGGTCGGCGGCGTCCAGGGCCACCAGGGTGGCCCCGGGGGGGAGCTTCTCCACGGGGTCGGCGTACTCCTCCTCCTTGGCCAAGAACCGGAGGAAGCGGGGGGGCTCCGCCACCCAGTAGGCTTCCTTGCCCAAAGCCTTCAGGGCCCTATAAAGTCCCAATGAGCTTCCGATGGCGTCCCCATCGGGGTCCACATGGGTGGCGATGTAGATGGGGCCCTCGAGGGCCTTCAGGACCTCGGCCACCAGGCGCATCTTCTCCCAGTACTGGGGGTCGGTGGGTGTCTCCACGTAGGCTAGGCTATCACGCGAAGGAGTTCTCCACCCGTACGCCCCCGTAGTCCTGGGGGTTCAGGTCCTCGCTCCAGACCACCCGCGCCCCCAAGGCCCGCGCTGTGCAGGACCATGGCATCCCAGAAGGAAAGGCGGTGCCGCTCGGAAAGCTCCGCAACCTGGAGCACATCCTCCAGGGACGGGAGGTGGAGCCGCGCCCCGCCCAGGTCCAGAAGCACCTGCCGGGCCACCCTAGGGGGCATGGGCTCGGGGAGCTTCCGCGTGGCCACCACGTAGAACTCCTGGAGCACCTGGAGGGAAAGAGCAAGCCTCCTCCCCCGCATGAGGCGCTCCCAAAGGGCGATGGCTCGCTCCCGCTTGGGGGGAGAGGATCGTAGGCGCAGACCAGAACGTTGGTGTCCACGAACTCAAGCGTCCCGGGCATGCCGCTCCTCGCGGGAAGGCAGGGCGCCCCCCTGGAGAGGAGGCCTTGGCGCATCGTGGGGTACTTGGCACATCACGACGTGCCTCAGAGGTTCCACCCCCCCGCCACCTCCAGGACCTGGCCGGTGAGGTAAGGCTCCTTCACCAGGAAAACCACCGTGCGGGCAATCTCCTCCAGGAGGGCGAGCCGCCCCATGGGGATCTCGTGCAGGGGTTTGGAAACGGAGTTCTCCGCCACCCCCGGGGCCACCACGTTGGCGGTGATCCCACTGGCGGCGAAGCGCTTGGCGATGGCCTTGGTGTAGAGGACCACCCCCGTCTTGGCGATGGCGTAGGGGGTGATGTGGGGCCGGGCCAGGAGGTGGGTGGCCCCCGCGTAGCCCAGGTTGACGATGCGGCCAAACCCCTGGGCCACCATGAGGGGCAAAACCCTTTGGGTGAGGAGGAAGGTGGCCGTGAGGTTGGTGTCCAGGATCCAGCGCCACTCCTCCAGGGTCACCTCCTCAATGGGCTTGTAGAGATAGTCCCCCACGTTGTTCACCAGGACCCCTATCCCCCCCAGGTGGTAGCGCACCTCCTCCACCAAAAGGGCCACCTCCTCCTCCTGGGTGAGGTCGGCCCGCACCTTGATGGCCTTGACCCCCAAGGCCTCCGCCTCGGCCCGGGTGGCCTCGGCCAGGGCCTCGGAGGTGCGGTAGTGCACGCAAACGTGGTACCCCTCCCGGGCCAGGGCCAGGAGGATGGCCCGGCCAATGCCCTTGGCGCTTCCCGTGACCAGGGCCACCCTCATGCGCCCTCCAGGTACCGTTCTAAGAGGGTGCGTGTGAAGCGGTTTAAAGGGTAGGACAGGGCCTTTTCCGGCTCCAGCCAGGCCCACTCCAGGATCTCCTGGTTGGGACGCACCTCCCCTTCCCCTTGGGCGAAGTAGTTGATGAGGAGCATGTGGGTGGGCTTGTAGAACTCCTCGCTGAAACGGGCCTCCTGGAGGAGGGCAAAACGGATACCGGAAAGGGTTAGGCCCACCTCCTCCCAGATCTCCCGCCTAAGGGCCTCTTCCAAGCCCTCCCCCCACTCCACCTTCCCCCCGGGAACCCCCCAAAGCCCCCGCCACTTGGCCGTGCGCACCAGGAGGACCAGGCCCCCCTTCTCCACCAAGGCCCCTACCGTGGGGATGGGATACTCCGGACGATCCGCCATAGGTACCAGACCCCAAGATACAAGGCCTGCAACAGGGCAAAGGTAAGGTAGGCCCTAGGCGGCCCCAGGGCTAGGAAAAGCCCCAGGAAGAAGAGCTGGGTGGAAAGCCCCAGGTTCACCACCCCCGCCAAGGCGGCCTCGTCCCAGAAACGCAAGGGGTTTAGGCCCAGGCGCCCCTGAAGGAAGCGCTCCAGGGCCCGCACCGCCCGGTCTTGGGGGGCAAAGAGGAGGGCATAGAGGCCCCGGAGGAGGAGGAGAAGGGGGGTCTTGGAACCCAATGGCGGCTCCTTCCGGGCCTCCCCCCGGGCCTCCCAGTAGAGCCTTTCCAGGTTGAAGTCAAAGGACTGGGCGAGGGTAAAGGCGAGGAAGGCGAGGAGGGCAAGGCCCACCTCCCCCGTCCTCGCGCCCAAGGAAAGGAAGAGGGCCAGGTTTCCCAGGAAATCCATCTCGGTGTCCAAATAGCGGCCCACCTCGGAAACCTCTCCCCTTAACCGGGCAAGCTGGCCGTCGGCGTTGTCCAGAACGGTCTTGAGCTGGAGGAGGAGGGCGGCCATGAGGTCCTCCCCCCTCAGGACCAGCCCCGCCGAAAGGAGGACCAGGGCGGTGTGGAAGAGGACCAGGTGGTGGGGCTTCACCGGCGTGGGGAGGAGGAGGCGGACCACAAGGTGGGCCAAGGGGCGGTAGAGGAGGGCGTTCAGGAACTCCTGCACCGGCCTGGCCTTGGCCCCAGGCACCATGGCTTAATACCCCACCGCGGCTTTGCCCATGCCGTGGACTCCCATACGCCTAGTCCCTGAGGTGGCCCAGGATGCGGGCCACCACCTCCTCAAGGCCCAGCTCGCTGGTGTCGATGACCAGGGCGTCGGGGGCGGGGGCGCTTTGGCGCCGGTCCTTCTCGTCCCGCGCCAGGAGTTCCCGGAGCACCTCCTCAAAGGCCTGCGGCCTTTCTTTGGCCCGCCTCCAGGCGCGCACCTCGGGGCGGGCGGTGAGGTAGAACTTGTGGGGGGCCTCGGGGAAGACGGCGGTGCCCATGTCCCGCCCCTCAGCCACGAAGGGCGGGGGGACCTCCCTAAGCCTCGCGTTCACCCAGGCCCGAACCGCCGCATGGCGGGCTACTTGGGAGACAATGCGGTCCACCTCCGGGGTGTGGAGGAAGGGGGTGAGGTCCTCCCCGTCCTGGAGGACCCGGTTGGCCTTGGGGCCCGCCTCGAGGCGCACCCTCTTCCCCTGCAAAAGGGCGAGAAGGGCCCCCTCCTCTTCCGGGTCCACCCCGTGGCGGAGGGCCAGGTAGGCCGCGGCCCGGTAGAGGAGGCCGCTGGAGAGGTAGGGCACCCCCAAGGCCTCCGCCACCCTCCTCGCCACCGTGCTCTTCCCCGAGGCCGAGGGGCCGTCAATGGTCACGATGCCGCGCATAGCCCCTTCAGGTCCTCAAAAAAGCCCGGATAGGAGATCTCCGCCCAGTGGGGTTCGTAAACCCTTACCCCCACGGGCAGCCCCGCCACGGCGAAGGCCATGGCGATGCGGTGGTCGTGATAGGGCTCCACCGCCCCAGGCCGCACCCCACCCCCCCGGATCCTAAGCCAGTCCGGCCCCTCCTCCACCTCCACCCCCAGGGCGCGGAGGTTGGCCGCGATGGCCGAGACCCGGTCCGACTCCTTCACCCGAAGCTCGGAGAGGCCCGGGATGTAGGTCTCCCCTTCCGCCCAGGCCGCGGCCGCAGCCAGGATGGGCACCTCGTCCACCATGAGGGGGATAAGCCCTGGGTCCACGGAAACCCCCTTCAGGGGGCTATGCCGGGCCCGCACCCAGCCCACGGGCTCCCCCCCTTCCCCCTCCTCCACCCGCCAGGTAAGGTCCGCCCCCATGGCCCTTAGGACCTGGAGGAGGCCGGTGCGGGTGGGGTTCAGGCCCACCCCCTCGAGGGTCACCTCCGAGCCCGGCACCACCAAGGCCGCCACCAGGAAAAAGGCCGCGCTGGAAAAGTCCCCGGGCACGACGAGGTCCCGCGCCGGAAAGGGCTCGGCCCTTCGGGTGCGCACCCAGGGGCCCTCCTTCTCCAAAGGGAGGTCGAAGTGGCGGAAGAGCCTTTCCGTGTGGTCCCGGGTGGGGATGGGCTCTTCCACCTCCGTCACCCCGTCCGCAAAGAGGCCCGCAAGGAGGAGGGCGCTCTTCACCTGGGCGCTGGGCACGGGGAGGGTGTAGCGGAGGCCCTTAAGGGGCGCCCCCTGCACGGCCAAGGGGGCCCTCCTCCCCCCCTCCCGCCCCTCAATCCTAGCCCCCATGGCCCTTAAGGGCTCCACCACCCGGCCCATGGGCCTACGCCTCAAGGAGGCGTCCCCGGTGAGGACGGCAAAAAGCCCCCCCTGCCCCGCGAGGAGGCCTAGGAGAAGGCGCATCAGGGTCCCCGCGTTCCCGCAGTCCAGAACGTCTTCGGGCTCCCTCAGGCGAAGCCCCACCCCCCGGACGCGGAAGTGGGGGCCCTCCTCCACCACCCCCGCCCCCAAGGCGGCCACCGCCCGGGCGGTGGAGAGGGTGTCCCCCGCCTTCAAGGGGTAAAGAAGCCTTCCCTCTCCCTCGCTTAAGGCCAGGAGCAGGAGGCCCCGGTGGGTCACGGACTTGTCCCCCGGAACCCGCAACACCCCCCTTAGAGGGCCCTCGGCCTTCAGGTCCAAAAAGGGCCGGTCCATGCCCTAAAGTCTACCAGCCACCTAAGCGCGGGCCCTTTCCACCGCCTCCCGGAAGGCGCGGATGGCCTCCTCCACCTCCTCCTCCGTGGTAAAGCGGCCCAGGGAGAAGCGTAAAGAAGCCCGGGCCTCCTTGGGGGTGCGGCCCATGGCCAGGAGGACGTGGGAGGGCTCGAGGCTCCCCGCGCTGCAGGCCGACCCCGAGGAGACCGCCACCCCCAGGAAGTCCATGGCCAGGAGGAGGGTCTCCCCGTCC
>NZ_JBBIMD010000007.1:0-51597 GCF_037444525.1 Thermus sp.
AGGAAGGGAGGTGGGCGGAGCGGAGGTTGAAGGGTTTTGCCGAGGTGCAGGAGGTGTTGGAAGGGATGCTTCGGGAAAGGTATGCCCCCCGTACACAGACGCTTACACATAAATCTTGACACGACCGTTTTACGCCGGCCAGTCTAGGGCGTGGGGGTTTGGGCGTCAAGGCCTATAGTGGAAGGCGATGGATTTCCTCACCGCCTTAGAGCGCCCCCCCTTGGTCCTTGGGGTGGACCCGAGGCCCGAGCTCCATGGGAAAGACCCCCTAAGGGGCCTCCGCCGCTACGCCCTCGAGGCCATGGAGGCCCTGGCCCCGGGGCTTTGCGCGGTGAAGTTCCAGCTGGCCTTCTTTGAGGCCCTGGGGGTGGAGGGGATGGGGCTTCTCCTCGAGCTTGCGGCCGCGGCGCGGGTTTTCGGCCTGCCCGTGATCTTTGACGGCAAGCGGGGGGATATCGGCTCCACCGCAAAGGCCTACGCCGAGGCCTACCTGGCCCGGTTTCCGGGAAGCGCCCTCACGGTAAACCCCTATCTAGGCCTGGACGCCCTTGCCCCCTTTCTGGAGGCCGCCCGGGCCCATGGGGGGGCCCTCTTCGTCCTGGTGAAGACCTCCAACCCGGGCTCGGGTTTCCTCCAGGACCCGCCCGTGGGGGGAAGGCCCCTTTACCTCCACCTGGCGGAGGCCCTGGCCCGCCTGGAGGAGGAGGGGGAGGGGTTTGGCCGGGTGGGGATGGTGGTGGGGGCCACCTACCCCGAGGCGGTGGCCGGGGTGCGGGCCGTGGCCCCAAGGGCCCCCCTCCTCCTTCCCGGGGTGGGGGCCCAGGGGGGAAGGCCCCTTAAGGGCCCCGGCCTCCTCAACGCGGCAAGCCGCGCCCTCTTCTACCCAGGGGGGAGGCCGGACCTCGAGGCCGCCCTAAGGGCCCAGGCCGAGCTCCTGAAGGCCCTGGTAGAGTAGGAGGGATGGACGTTCTGGCCCTTTACCGCAAGACGGGGGCCCTCCTGGAGGGCCACTTCCTCCTGCGCTCCGGCCTCCACTCCCCCCTTTTCCTCCAGTCCGCGGCCCTCCTCCAGCACCCCATCTATGCCGAGGCGGTGGGGGAGGCCCTGGGCCGGCTCTTTGAGGAGGAGGGGGTGGACTTCGTGGTGGGTCCGGCCATCGGGGGCGTGGTCCTCTCCTTCGTGGTGGCAAGGGCCCTGGGGGCCCGGGCCCTTTTTGCCGAGAAAACCCCTTCCGGGGAGATGGTCTTGCGCAAGGGGCTTACCGTGAACCCGGGGGACCGCTTCCTGGCGGTGGAGGACGTGGTGACCACGGGGGAAAGCGTGCGGAAGGCCATCCGGGCCGCGGAGGCCAAGGGTGGGGTGCTGGTGGGCGTGGGGGCCCTGGTGGACCGGAGCGGGGGTAAGGCGGCCTTCGGAGTGCCCTTTAAGGCCCTGGCCAGCCTCGAGGCCCCCCAGTACCCCCCCGAGGCCTGTCCCCTGTGCCGGGCAGGCATGCTCCTGGAAGAGGTATGAGGCGCTTCCTTGCCCTCCTTCTCCTCCTGGGTTTGGCCCTCGGGGCCCCGGAGGCCCAGCTGGCCCAGGAGGCCCTCGAGGCCTGGCTTAAGGGGGAGCTTTCCCCAACCCTGAAAGAGCTCCTCCAGGCCCCCCCTGAGGAGGCCCCTAAGCTCCTTAAGCGCTACGCCCAGTTTCCCCCACCCCCTCCAGGCCTGGAGGTGAACCGGGCCCAGCCCCGGGTGGAGGGAAACCGGGTCTACTTCCCCGCCGCCCGCGGGGGGGAGGTGGGGGTGGTCCTGGAGGGGGGCAGGGCGGTGCGGGTCTTCTACCGCCCAGAAGGCGTGGGCCCCCCGGCCTACCTCTTCACCCCCGCCGCCGGATGGGGCTTCCTCCTCCTGAGCCTTTTCTGGGCTTCTCTCCTGCGCCAGCCGGGCCCCTTTCGCGCCGCCTTTTTGGAGGCCCTAGCCCTTCTTCGGGAGAAGCGGGGGCTTTACCTGGTCACCAATGCCCTCCTTTACAGCCTCTTCACCCTGGGGGCCCTCCTGGCCTACGCCCTTCCTGAGGTTGCCCGAGGGGTCCAGGCCCTCCTGGGGGGCACCCTGGAGGCCCTCGGCTTGGACCGGGCGATGGAGGCGGGGGTTATGGCCTTGGCGGGGGTCATCTTCAGCTGGAACCTCACCCAAGGTCTCTTCCTCACCGGGCTCCTTCCGGCCCTCCTCTTGGGCCTCCCTGTCCTCCTCCTGAACGCCCTCCGCTACTTCCTCTTCGGCTTCGCCCTCTCCCCGGCCCTCCTGGGGCCCCTTTTCCTCCTCCACCTGCCCACCCTCCTCCTGGAGCTCCAGGCCTACATCCTGGTGACCTTTGGGGGGCTCAGCCTCCTGGCCCGGTTAGCCGGGAGGGAGGGGTACAGGAGGGGGCTTAGGGACCTCCTCCTGGCCTTCTATTTGGGGGTTTTCTTCCTCCTCCTTGCCGCCTGGTACGAGGCCTTTGAGGTAGTCTTCCTGCTATGAAGGTGGCCATCCTGGGTGCGGGGGCCTGGGGCACGGCCTTGGGCGTGGTCCTGGCCTCCAAGGGGATTCCCGTGGCCCTTTGGGCCCGGAGGAAGGAGCAGGCCGAGGCCCTAAGGGAAGCCCGGGAGAACCGGGCCCACCTCCCGGGGGTGCCCCTTCCCGCCTATCTCTACCCCACCGCTGACCCCGAGGAGGCCTTGGCGGGGGCGGAGCTTGCCGTGCTGGCCATCCCCACCAAGGGTCTGGAGGAGGCCCTCAAGGGCCTTCCCAAGGCCCCCTGGTACCTCTCCACGGCCAAAGGGTTCTTCTTCCGAGAAGGGGCCCTCCTCACCCCTTCCGAGCTGGTGGAGGCCCTCACGGGGCGGGAAGTGGCCGTCCTTTCGGGCCCCAACCACGCGGAGGAGGTGGCCCGCTTCCTGCCCACGGCCAGCGTGGCCGCGGGGCCCAGGGCCGAGGGGGTGCAGGCCCTCTTCGCGGGGCCCACGTTCCGGGTCTACACCAGCCGGGACCGGCGGGGGGTGGAGCTTGGGGGCGGGATGAAGAACGTCCTGGCCCTGGCCGCGGGGATGGTGGACGGCCTGGGCCTTGGGGACAATGCCAAGGCCGCCCTCCTCACCCGGGGCCTTAGGGAGATGGTGCGCTTCGGGGTGGCCATGGGGGGGGAGGAGGCCACCTTCTATGGGCTTTCGGGCCTGGGGGATCTTTTGGCCACCGCCTATAGCCGCCACTCCCGGAACCGCGGGGCGGGGGAGGCCCTGGTGCGGGGGACCCCCCGGGAGGCCCTGGAGGCCCGGGGGGTGGTGGAGGGACTTTACGCGGTGCGGGCCCTCATGGCCTGGGCCAGGGAGGTGGGGGCGGAGCTTCCCATCGCCGAGGCCGTCCACCGGGTGGTCTACGAGGGCCTAGACCCCATGAAGGCCCTTCTCGCCCTCATGGGGCGGGAGCCCAAGCCGGAGCTATAGGGCGAACTCCCGGAGGAGGCCCTCGAGGTCCAGGGCTTCCTCCTGCCCCTGGGCCGGGTAGGCCTCGGGGTAGCGGGGGAGGAAGGCCCTAAGCCGTTCCTCAAAGGTGGGGAGCTCGGCCTTCCAGAAGAGGCCTACGGGGATCCTCTCCCCCCACTCCAGGGCCTTCTCCTGGAAGCGGGCCATCTTCTCCTCCAGGACCTCGGGGGGGAGCCCCTCGGTAACCCGGGGATCGTACCCCTCCTCCTCAAGGCGGTAGAGCCTCGGGGCGAACCACTCCTTGGTGTGGAGGTCGTTGTAGGTGGGGCAGGGCTGGAGGACGTGGAGGAAGGCGAGGCCCTTATGCTCTATCCCCGCCTTGATGAGCTCCTTCAGGCCCTTCACATCGTAGGCGTACCCCCGGGCGATGAAGGTGTACCCCGAGGCGAAGGCCAGGAGGAGGGGGTTAATGCGGCTTTGGGGGTTGGGCTTGGGCAGGCTTTTGGTCTTCTCCCCAAGGCCCAGGGTGGGCCCCGCCTGGCCCTTGGTGAGGCCGTAGACCTCGTTGTCGTAGAGGATGTAGAGCATGTCCACATTCCGCCGCCCCGCGGCCACGAAGTGCCCAGCCCCGATGCCAAGTCCGTCTCCATCCCCCCCCACCGCCACCACCGTGAGGTGGGGGTTGGCGAGCTTGGCCCCTTGGGCCACGGGCAGGACGCGGCCGTGGAGGGTGTGGACCCCGTAGAGGTTCAGGTAGTGGGGGGTTTTGGCCGAGCAGCCGATGCCGGAGAAGACCACGGTCTCTGTGGGGTCCTTCTTTAGTTCAAAAAGGGCCATCTGCAGGGCGGAGAGGATGCCGTAGTCCCCGCAGCCTGGGCACCAGTCGGGCTGTTTTTCCGCCTTGTAGTCCGCAAGCTTGAGCTCCAGCATGCTATACCCCTTTCCGAAGCACGACCCTTTCTTTGGCCTCCCCCTTCAGAATGGCCTCTAGGGCCGTCACCGCCTCCTCCAGGACGATGGGGCGGCCGTTGTACTTCACCACCCGGTGGTGGACCCTTTTCAGGGTCTCCCCCTGCACCAGGTCGGCCAGCTGGCCAGAATAGTTGTGCTCCAGGGTGACGAGCCGTTTCCCCTCCAGGAGGGGTCCGATCTTGGGGAAAGGCCAGAGGAGCCTGAGGTGGAGGTAGCCCACTCCGGGAAGCGCCTCCAAGGCCTCCAGCATGGCCCCCTTCACCGAGCCCCACCCCAAGACCAGGACCTCCCCGTCCCGGAAGAGGGTGTACTGGTCCTCCGGGGGGATCTCCTCTAGGGCAGTCTGGAGCTTTTGCATGCGCTTTTCCATCTGGTACTCCCGGAGGACGGGGTCTTCGGTGATGTGGCCCTCGAGGTCGTGCTCGTCCGAGGTCATCCAGTAGAAGCCCCCGGGGGTGCCCAGGGGGATAAAGGGGGAGATCCTGCCCTCGCTGGGGGCGTAGCGGGGTAGGGGGACGGGCCTGCCCTCCCTGGGTGGAAGCCGCTTCTCCCCGTCCAGTTGGAGGACCTTAAGGGCCTCCTTGGGAAGGCTTTGGGCGCTGGAAGCCAGGAACTTGTCCAAAAGATGGATCACCACCGTCTGGTAGCGCCAGGCCCAGGCCAAGGCCTTCTGGGCGTCCAGGAAGGCGTCCAGGATGTCCCCGGAGGCCAGGACCAGGCGGGGGTACTCCCCGTGCCCGCCCCTTAGGGCGAAGTGGAGGTCCCCCTGCTCCGTGCGGGTGGGGAGGCCCGTGGAGGGCCCGCCCCGCTGGTAGAGGGTCACCACCAGAGGGGCCTCGATCATCCCCGCGAAGCCCATCCCCTCGGCCATGAGGCTGAAGCCGGGGCCGCTGGTGGCCGTGGCCGCCCGGGCCCCGGTAAGGGCCGCCCCGATGGCCATGTTCACCGCGGCGATCTCGTCCTCCGTCTGGACCACGGCCACGTCCGCCCCAGGGAAGGCGGTGTGGGCCTCGAGGTAGGTGGACTCGTCCGTGGCCGGGCTGATGGGGTAGTAGGTCTGGAAGCGAAGCCCGCCGGCAAGCTTCCCCAAGGCGGCCGCCTGGGCCCCAGTGAGGTAGACCCGGCCGGGCTCGTAGCCGTTTAGGGAAAGGCGGAAGGGGATCTTGGGCACCTCCTCTTTGTACACCGCCTCGGCCACCGCCCGGTTGAGCTCCAGCACCTTCCCCCTAAACTGCAGGGCCAAAGCCTCCAGGAGGGGCTCCAAGGGGTAGCCCAGGAGGTGGAGGCTTGCGGCCACGGCGATGGTGTTTAAGGTGCGCCGGGCCTGGAGGGAGGGCACTCCCAGGGCGCTTCCGATCCTTTCCGCCACCTCCTCGTAGGGGTAGGGGAGGGGCTGGACCCCCGCCTCCACGTGGGCCGAAAGGATCTCCTGAAGGCTTGGGTCCCTTTTCCCAAGCCTAGCCTCCACCGCCTCCGCCACCCGATGGTCCAGCATGGGGAGCTTGTGCAGGCTTTGGTCCAGCACCTTGGGATCGTAGAGGAGCACCCCCCCGCTCCGCACCTCCCCCAGGTGGCGCACCAAGGTCTCCCCGTCCAGGGCCACCAGCATATCCACCCCTTCCCGGAAGGCCTGGACCGGTTTTCGCCCCAGTCTCACGTCCAGGTAGGAGTGCCGCCCCATGATGTTGGAGTGGTACTCCCGCCGGGTGGCCACCCACCAACCGCCCTTGCCCACCGCCCGGGCGAAGAGGGTGGCCGCGGTCTCTATGCCGCCCCCTTGAGGGCCGCCCACCCGCCAGGTGAAGTCATCCATAAGGACCCTCCTTTTCCCGCATAACTTACCCCTAACCCCTGGACCTTGGCTAGGGGCATTTGTACAAGGAGGGGCCTATTCCTCCTGGTCGGCCCGGTGGAGCCTTTGCCCCCAGAGGCTTTGGGGCCTATGGTGCTCCAGGACCAAAGCCCGCACCTCTGGGTCTTCCAGGCGCTCGGCCAGGTAGAGGGGATGGTGACGGCGCACCTGGAAGGCCCCAAGGATTCCCCTTCGCAAGGGGTAGGGGGGGACGGGTGGGGCGAAGAGGCCGGTGAGGATCCTTTCCAAGGGGTGGTAAGGCCTTAAGGCCTTGCCCGCATCGTGGAGGAGGGCCGCCCGGAGGACAGAAGGGGGTGCCTCGGGGTAGGCCTTTAGGAGACGGCGGGCCACCCGCACCGCATGCTCCCGGTCCCGCGGATCCATGGCCAGGTACAAGGCCCGCTCCTCCCCCTTTAGGAGGCTTAAGGCAAAGGCGTCGTCCGGGCGGGCGAGGTGGGGGAAGAAGGCCTTGAGGAGGCGCTTTAGGCGCTTATGCACCCTTAGACAAACTTCTTCAGCATGTTGGCGATTTCCTCGGGCTTCCTGGGGTCCACTTTCCCCTCGGAGACCTCCGCGGCGCAGACGTTGAGAAACTCGTGCAGGATGAGGGTGGCCGCGGCCTCCATGGCCTTCTTGGTGGCGGTCATCTGGGTCAGGACCTCGTCGCAGGGGCGGCCCTCGGCCACCATTTTCTGCAGGCCCCGCACCTGCCCCTCAATGCGCCGTAGCCGCTTGAGGATGTTCTCCACGGTTTCGTTGCCGAGATCGGTGGTCCGGGTCATGGGGGCATTATATACCATTACCCCCTATCTCGTCTTCGCTTAGGGGTTCCTCGGCCTCGGCCACCTTGGGCTTGCGCACCCAAAGGACCCTTCCCCCAAGCCGGCGGGCCAGGTGCCGTAGGAGGGTTTCGGGGTCCGGGGGCGGGTCCTGGGCTTCGGGCCAGGGGTCCTGGATCCCCCTGGGGCTTTGGGGGGGTTCTGAGCGCTCCCGCGGCGGGTTTGCCCTTTGGGGTTCAGGGGCGGTCAGAGGGCTTTTTTTTTCTGGGGTGGTCCCCTTTTGGATCTCCAGGGCCCGCACCCCGAAGACCTGGGCGGCGATGGGGAGGAGGGCGTCCTTGTGCTCCAGGGCCTTTTGGTGGTGGAAGGCCTTGGTTTCGGGGAAGCGGAGGTAAAGGGTGTCCCCCTCCAGGGCGATTTCCGCTTCCCGGACGAAGGCCCGAAGGGTGGGCTTCAGGGCGTCCAGGAAGGCCCGCACCGGCGGGGCCTCTTTTGCAGGGGGGAGGTCTTTGGAGGGCTCGGGGGGTGGGGGGGTGGGGGGCGCTTCCGGGTGGGGGGAAAGGGCGAAGGCCTGGCCCGCTTCCAACAGGACCACCTCGAGGCCCAAGGCGTCCGAGCGGCGGGCGAGCCTCTCCAGCCCCTCGTCCAGGGCCTTCATGGCCGCGATGAGGGCCCACGGGGAGGGCCCCCCTTTCCCCTCCACCCGCCCGTAAAGGAACCCCCTCAGCACCTCCAAAAGCCCCCCCACCAGGCTTCTTGGGGCGAAGCCCTGGGCGTAGAGGGTGCGGGCCACGGCCAGGGCCTTGCCCACCTCCCCCTGGAAGAGGGCCTCCGCCAGGCCTTCTAGGGCCTCCTTTGGGGGAAGGCCCAGGGCCTCCTCCACCCGGGCCAGGGTGATCTCCTCCAGGAGGAGGAGGCGGTCCAGAAGGCTTTCCGCGTCCCGCATGGCCCCGTCCGCAAGCCGGGCCACGAGCCTTAGGGCCTCCTCCTCCGCCTCCCGGCCCACCTCCTTTAGGATGCGCTTCAGCTTGGCCACGATCTCCTCTTCCTTCAAGCGGCGGAAGCGGAAGTGCTGGGTGCGGGAGAGGATGGTGGGAGGCATCCTCTCGGGCTCGGTGGTGGCAAAGACGAAGAGGACGTGGGGCGGGGGCTCCTCCAGGGTCTTTAGGAGGGCGTTGAAGGCGCTTTTGGAGAGCATGTGGGCCTCGTCTAGGATGAAGACCTTCCTGGGGGCGGAAAGGGGGGCCAGGTGGATCCTCTCCTTGAGCTCCCGCACATCCTCCACGGAGTTGTGGCTGGCCGCGTCCATCTCCAGCACGTCGGGGTGGACCCCCTGGGCCACCGCCTTGCAGTGGGGGCAGACCCCGCAGGGACGCTCCCCTTCCCCCGTGCACCCTACGGCCATGGCGATGAGCCTTGCGGTGGTGGTCTTCCCCACCCCCCTAGGCCCGGAAAAGAGGTAGACCTGGGCCAGCCGCCCCTCGCGGATGGCCTGCTTTAGGGGCTCCTTTACGTGCTCCTGGCCCACCACCTCCTCAAAGGTGAGGGGGCGGAAGGAGCGGTAGAGGGCGCTCACAAGGGCTAGTATAGAGGCGGTGCGGAGCTTTCTCTCCCTTCACGTGAAGGTGCCCTTAGAGGCGGTCCTCCCCTGGGCCGAGGGGCGGACCGGGGGGGCTGGGGTCTACCTCCTCCCTGACCCCCCCTGGACCGGCCTCTACCACGAGGCCCTCGAGGCAGGGGAGGACCCAGAGGCCCTAAGGGTTTTCCTCCAGGGCCTCTCCCACCTGGGCCTTGCCCTGGCCTTTTTGGTGGTGGAGGAGGAGAACCTCCTCTTCCTCCAAGCGGAAGGAGGGCAGGTATTGGGCGAGATCCGGAAGGGCCCGGAGTTTGGGGAGGCTTTTTGGGCCCCTGAGGGGCTTAAGGAGGTCTTCCTCCAGGCCAAGGCCCTTCCTCCCCTTTCCGCTGCCACCGCCTTGGCCCAGGCCTTCGGCCTCCACCCGGACCACGCCCTCCTGGGCTTCCTGGACCTTTTGGAGGCGGAGGAGGAAGAGGGGCTTCCCGAGGAGGTGGTCTACCTTGAGTGAACCCCTTCTGGTCAAGGTGGGGGGGAGCCTAAGGGGGGCGGAGGACCTCTTGGACGAGCTCGCCCTCTACCCTGGCCCCCTGGTCCTGGTCCACGGGGGTGGGCCCCGTATCGGGGCCTTCCTGGAACGGCTTGGCCTCCCCACCCGGTTTGAGGGGGGCCTAAGGGTCACCCCCCCGGAGCAGATGGAGGCCATCGAGATGGTCCTCACCCTGGTGGGGAAGGAGCTCGCCCATGGCCTAAGCCAAAGGGGCCGCCCCGCCCTCGCCTTAAGCGGGCGGGATGCCCTCCTCCTAAGGGGCCGGGCCCTTCCCCACCTGGGCCGGGTGGGGCAGGTGGTGGGGGTGGAGGTGGGGGTTTTGCGCGCCCTCCTCGAGGCCGGCTACACCCCCCTCCTCGCCCCCATCGCCCTGGACGAGGAGGGCCCCTTAAACGTGAACGCGGACACCGCCGCGGGGGCGGTGGCGGGGGCTTTGGGCTGGCCTGTGGTCTTCCTCACCGATGTGGAAGGGGTCTACCGGGACCCCAAGGACCCGGCAAGCCGCCTTCCCCACCTCACCCGGGGGGAGGCCCTGGCCCTAAAGGGGGAAGGGGTCCTCCAGGGGGGGATGATCCCCAAGGTGGAGGCGGCCCTGGGCGCCCTGGAAGCGGGGGCCCCTTGGGCGGCCATCGCCAAGGGGGGACGGGGGGTCTTGGAGGGGGTCTTGGCCGGGCGGACGGGGACCCGCTTCAGCTAAGGAGCCCCAAAAAGGCCCGCATGAAGCCGGGGAGGTCCTTGGGCCCCTGGGCGGTGACCAGAGTGCCGTCCACCACCACCCCCTCTTCCCGGTAAAGCCCGCCGGCGTTTTCCAGGTCCGCCCGGATGGAGAAGAACCCCGTGACCCGGCGCCCCCGCACAAGCCCTGCGCTGATGAGCACCCAGCCTGCGTGGCAGATGGCCCCTAGGGGCTTTCCCTCCTCCGCCACCCGGCGCACCAGGGCCAGGACCGCGGGGCTTCGCCGCAGGTAGTCGGGGGCAAATCCCCCGGGGATGAGGAGGCCAGAAAGGGGCGGGGCCTCCTCCGCGGCCACCTCCGCCTTCCAGGCGAAGCCCGACTTGGCTTGGTAGGCCCGGGCCTCGGGCCCGATGACCAGGGGGGTGTGCCCGGCCTCGAGGACCCGGTAGTAGGGATAGATGAACTCCCGCTCGTCAAAAAGGTCCGCCAGGAGAATCCCGATCTGCCCCACGCCACACCTCCAGGAACTCCCTCAGGATATTCCCCGTCACCCCCCAGATGTCCACCCCCCGCCAGGGGTAGTGCCAGACCACGCGCCCCAGGCGCTCCTCCCTCCAGGGGGTGAGGGCGAGAAGCTCCTCCAGGGGGGCGAGGAGGAGCTCGGCCACCTCCTTGGGGCTTGGGCGAAGGGGGGGAATGTCCTCCCGGTAGACCACCACCGGCTGGACCAGGAAGCCCTGCGGGGAAAGGGTGGGGGAGAGGAAGCCCAAGGGCTCCACCCCCCTAAGCCCCACCTCCTCCTCCGCCTCCCTAAGGGCGGCCTCCACCACCCCTTCCCCAGGCTCCACCACCCCCCCGGGAAAGGCCACCTGGCCCGCGTGGGTGGGGAGGTGGGGGCTTCGCCGGGTGAGGAGGAGGTGGCCCCCAAGGAGGGGCACGGCCACCGCCGCAAGCCGGAAGCCCTCCAGGGGCTTTAGCTCCGGCAAGCTCTGAGGGAGCGCCTTCTTAAGGCGCTCTCGGGGTCCAGGCCCCGCTTGGCGAAAAGCCCCACCAGGTTCCAAAGCGCCTCCTCCAGGTCGCCCTTTTCCAGGGCGGCCTTTAGGCCCTCCTCCGAGCCCGGGTCCACCCCTTTTTTTTGGAGCTCATAGGCCCTTAGAAGGGTGGGCAGGCCCTTGGGCAGGCTGCAGGGGTCTTCCAGCTTGCCCTCCTTGGCCTTAAGCTCCTCCCAGCGGGCCTTCACCTCTTCCGCCGTCTTCGCCTCCCCTTCCCCAAAGACGTGGGGGTGGCGGCGGATGAGCTTCTCCACGATGGCCCGCTCCACGTCCCCATAGGTGAAGCGGCCCTCCTCCTCGGCGATGACGCTGTGAAAGGCCACCTGGAGGAGGACATCCCCAAGCTCCTCCGCCATGGCCTTGGAGTTCCCCTCCAGAAGGGCATCTGCGGCCTCCGAGGCCTCCTCCAGGAGGTAGGGGACGAGGCTTTCGTGGGTCTGGGCCCGGTCCCAGGGGCACCCTCCAGGGCCCCTCAGGCGGCGCATCACCTCAAGCAGCCGTTCCATGCCCCCCATTCTCCCTCAAGAGGAGGGCCCCGAGGAGGGAGAGGCCCACCAAGAGGAGGCTTAGGGGGTCCAGGGGGGCAGGCTCCAGGACCAGGCCCTGGGGCCCCGGGATGGGAAGCCCCGTGGTGCGGGTGAGGAGGAAAAGGGCGAGAAGCGCCCCCGCTGGGTACCGCCCAGCCCGCACCCACCCCCTCCCCGGGTGCACCTCCAGAAGGGGCAGGAGGAGGAGGCTGAGGCCGTAGCCCAGCTCCAGGGTCAGGAGGGCCATGAAGAGGAGGCCGTACCAAAAGCCCGGGGTCCTGAAGGCCAAAGCCGGGTCCTTGGCCCGGAAGACCTCCCCGCAAAGCCCCCCGCCCAAAGGGGTGTCCCCAAGGCCTAGGAGCTGTAGGAAGAAGGGGAGGATGAAGAACATGGCCACAAGGCGCATGCCCCAAGCCTACCGGTCCCGCCTGCCGAAAACCAGGGCGGCCAACAGGGCCAGGGCCAGCCCGGAGAGGCCTAAGTGGAGGAACCCCCATAGGGGCCCCACCGACCCCAACCGCTCCGCCACCAGGTAGCCCACCGGTCCCACCAGGACCGGGGCCTCGAGGCTCACCAGGAGCCCCACCCGGTGGACCTCCTGGGGGTTTGAGAGGAGGGCCAAGGTGAGGAGGCCCTCCAGGGGATAGGCTTGGAGCCGCACGGCCAGGGCCACCACCAGGGGGCCGTAGAGGACGTTGAGGAGGCCGAAAAGGGCGAAGCCCAGGCCCAAGGCCCGCCGTTCTTCCAAGAGGAGGGCGGCGAGAAGGGCGGCCACCCCCAACCAGAAGAGGAGGAGGCCCACCCCGGAAAGGAGGAGCCAGAGGGTGCCCTTGGGGGAAAGCCCCAAGACCCAAGCTCCCAGAAGGAGGCCCGGGAGGAGGAGCGGGGAGAGGCCCAGGAAAATCCCCGCTCCTGCTTCCAGGAAGGCCCGGCCTGGCCGGAGGGGAAGGCCTAGGAGGAAGGCCCACTCCTCCCTCGAGGCCAAGAGGGGGAGGGCCAGGGCCAGGACGAGGGGGGGTAGGAGGAGGACGAGCCCCGCGTAGAGGCCCACCAGCCCCACCCCTTCCCCCCGTCCCGTGAACCCCAAGGCCAAGAGGGGGGGGAGGAGGAAAAGCCCGGAGGCCCAGGGGTTCCGGGCCGCCTCCTTCAGGAAGAGGGGGGTCATGGCGCTTTGGGGGTGAAGACCTCCGCGGGCACCCAGGTTCGCCTTTCCCCCTCCTTAAGCGCTTCCTTCCAGGTCAGGACCCTCCCCCCCTTGCGCTCTGGGCGTTCCCGCAGGTATTGCTCCAGCCCTTCCCGGCTTCCGAAGGCGAGGAGCCCGGACCCCATGGGGGTGCGAATGCTCGGGTGGTGGTAGAGGAGGGCCTTTCCCGCCTCCACCCAAAGGGGCTTGTCCCTTTGACTGCCCCGGAAATCCGCCAGGTAGACCTCCTGGGCCTTCAGCTCCGGCCCCCCCCAGCCGTTGAGCTGGTCCAGGAGGCAGGCAGGGTCGTCGTAGAAGGAGGCCTTGCCCTGGGGGTTGATGGCTTGGGCTGCATGACGCGCATCCAAGATGGTCATGAAGCAGTAGGGGCAGGCATCCACCCCTATCCTGAGTGTCCTTGGGGCTCCTAGGGCTTGGGTCCCTATAAGGGGGAGCGCCATCATCTTGAGAAGGATTCTGCGCTGCATACCTCTTCCTTAAGAGGAGGAGCCGCCCCAGCTAAGCGCCCGGGCATGGAAAACTTCTCATGGGACTTGGAGGAAGGGCACGCTGGACCACTTGTTCTGGGGTCTCCACCGAAGCGAAAGCTTCGGTGGGGCACTTAAGGCTAGGGCGGCTTCCCGGGTTCAGGGCAGGGTGTACTCCTTAGGGTCTAGGGCGTTCACCCTGGTGGGAGCGGTCGTTTGGCCTTCTCCTTGCCCAACCTGGGGCCTGACGCAGGGGGTTTCCCGAATCGGCCTCCTCTTCCGCTCAGTGGTGGTGTGCCTCTTCTCCTAACAGCCCTGCGTGCTGGGCCAAGAGGGCCACCAGGTTCGTTTCCGGGAGAGGGGCGAAGTCCAAAAGGGTCTGGAAGGTGTAAAACCTTTGCCTCCCATGCTCTGGATGGCTTTCGGCGAAGGCTTTGGCCTGGGCAGGCCCCGCGAAGGCCATCAGCTTGGCATTCATGACCGCCATCATTTTTTCCCCCCAGTAGAAGGTGGCCCTGCGGGCGGGTATCAGGCGCGCGCTCCCTTGGGGGTCCTTCGGGTCGTAGCTGCCCCTATCCGTCACATAAAAGGTGGCCCCCTCCCCGTCCTGCAGGCCATGTACGAAGGCGTAGTTCACCATGCAGGCGATGCTTTCAAAGTGGAGGGCATCCACCCTCTCTTGCGGGTTGTGGGGTGCAGGCTGGGGTTCCTTGAAGCCGATTTGGCTGTAGGTCTGCTCAAAAAACCCTTTCGGAAAGGTCCGCCCGCGCCACTGCCCTTCCGGGGTTGCGATGGGCATGCCACAAAACGCGCAAGTGCCTGTACCCCAGGGGATGGGCTTGGGGGGAATGACCTCTTTAGAGGTAGGCATGTTCTGCCCCATGGAATGCCCTCCCATGTGTTTTTGGGCCAAGGCGTCTCCCACCATGAGCAACCCACCTAAAGCCGTCAAGACCTCACGCCGCGTCTTCACCATAGACTACCTCCATTAGCCAGGGGAGGCGTTCTCCCCTTGGGCCCAAAAGCCGGTTGGGGGGACCTTCCTCCAGAACCCTCCCCCCCTTGAGCAGGACCAGGTGCCCTACCTTGGAGGCCTCCTCCAGGCCGTGCAGGGCCAGGAGGGCGAGCCCCTCCCCCTTGGCCGCCACCCAGTCCCAGAAGCGGGCCTGCCCTTTGGGGTCCAAGGCTGCCGTGGGCTCGTCCAGAAGCCATATGGGCGGGTTGCCCATCAGCGCTGCGGCCAGGGCCAGCCGCTTTTGTTGTCCCCCCGAGAGGACCCCCACCCGTTTGGGGAGGAGGGGTTCCACCCCCATTCGGAACACCGCCTCTTCCAAGGCCTCCCCCCTTAGCCCCTTGGCCCGCTGGGCCCCTTTCAGGACTTCCAGGGCCTTCAGGTGGGGGAAAAGCCGGGGGTTTTGGGGCAGGTAGGCCCGCAGGGGGAGGGCCCGGGGGTCCCGGGGGTTAAGACCCATGAGGGCTGCCTTTCCCCCGTCTAGCCTAAGCCGCCCCGCGAGGAGGGCCAAGAGGGTGCTCTTCCCTGCCCCGTTGGGCCCAAAGAGGCCCACCACCCCTTCCCCCACCCGGAGGGTCACCCCCTGAAGCCGGCCCCGCTTGGTCAGACCCTCCACCGCCACCACAATGCACCTCCCAAAAGGCCCAGGAGGAGGGGAGCGGCGGGGGCTGCCCTTTTCCTCGGCAAGGGGGTGGGGCGGGGATCGGCCAGGGCCAGCAACCGGAGGCCCGGCACCTGGGCTTCCGCCCCCTCCCACAGGAGGACACCAGGGGAGAGGGCAAACAGGGAGAGCTCCGGTTGCCGGGCCAAGAGGAGGGCGAAGCTCGAGGTGGGCAGGTGGGGCACGGGGAGGCCGGGGGCCCGGTCGTAGGCGTTGCCCACCACCTCTGCCTTGGCCTTCGGATCGTCCACCAGGAGGTCGTAGAGATTGCCCTGGAAGACGTTGGCCATTACCTGGGCAGAGTTTTCCCCCCGCTCACGGGTGATGCGCAAGGCAGTTCCGTTTTCCTCAAAGCGGTTGGCCCGCACCAGGACCCCTTGGCTATCCATGAGCACCAGGCCGATGGTGTTCTCCCCGAAGAGGTTTGCCTCCACTGCTGTTCCCCTTTCCCCCTGGACCAAAAGCCCGTAGGCAATGGGGGCCCGTTCACCTAAGAAGCGGTTCCCCACCACCCGGTTTTCCGCCCCGTGCATGATGGCCGAGCCCACACCGTTCCCAAAGGAGAGGTTGCCCCTCACCTCCACCCCCCAGCTGAGCATCACGTGCCAGGCGTAACGGGCGTGGTCCAGGAGGCGGTTTTCCAGGATCCTGGCCTCGGGGGTGTATTCCAGGTAGATCCCGTCCATGAAGCCTGAAAGCTCGCTCCCCTCCACCTGCACCCCGGGGCTCCGATAGGCCAGGACGCCCGGGGCCTCCCCCATGCCTCGGGCCTTGATCCCGCGCACCTTGGCTCCAGGGGAGTTCTCTAGGCGCACCGCCGTGGGAGCCCCTTCCACCTCGAGGCCCTCCAGAAGGCACCCTTCACACCCTTCCAGGTACACCCCCGCATGAGGGTCAAAGAAGTCCGAGGACGGGCCTGCCCCCACCACCCTGAGCCCCCGCACCCGGATGCCCGGGGCGTTCAGCACCAGGGTGTGCCCTTGGGTTCCCCGAAGGGTAGCCCCTTGGGCCTCCACCTGAAGCCCAGGGGTGTTCAGGACCAAGGGCCCCTGCAGATCGCCCTGGAGCCTCAGCATAGGCCCGCTGAGGGCTACCCCCAGGAAGAGCGGCAGAGCATACATTCCCACCCCTAGGGTAGGCTCCTGGGCCGGGACGTTTGTACTTCCAGGCGAGGGGAGTACGAATGTCCCGCCTCCTTTCCTATAGACTGGCACCGTGCGGACTTTGGCCCTTCTCCTCCCCTTTCTTGCCTTGGCCCTAGCCCAGCGGGTGGAGGTCCAGCCTGGGTGGGTCCGCTTGGTGCCCCCCGTCCTCCAGGACACCGCGGCCTACCTCACCCTGCTGAACCGGGGGGACAAGCCCCTCCGCCTCCTTGGGGGAGAAACCCCGGTGGCCCGGCGGGTTTCCCTGCACCGCGACCAACGGGAGCAGCGGGATGGGCACGTGGTGATGGGCATGCGGCCCCTACCCTACCTGGACATCCCCCCCAAGGGGCGGGTGGAGCTCAAGCCCGGGGGGTACCACCTGATGCTGGAGGGCCTGAAGCGCCTCCTGAAGGCGGGGGAGAAGGTGGAGCTCACCCTGGTCTTCCAGGGGGGGCTCAAGGTCAAGGTCCTCCTCCCCGTGGAGATGCGATGAGGCGGGTCTTGCCTTTCCTCATCGTGGCTGGGCTTCTCCTCCTCGGGTACCTCCTTCTCCCCAAGGGGGGCCACGCCTTCTACGGCACCCGGCTTTTGAACCCCAAGCCCGTGGACTTCCTTCTGGAGAGCCCGGAAGGCCCAGTACGCCTTTCTCAGTTCCAGGACAAGCTGGTCCTCATCTTCTTTGGCTACGCCCACTGCCCCGATGTCTGCCCCACCACCCTTCTTGCCCTGAAGCGGGCCTACGAGGCCCTAAGCCCGGCGGAGCAGGCCCGGGTGCAGGTGGTCTTCGTCAGCGTGGACCCCAAGCGGGACTCCCCGGAGGTGGCGGACCGCTACGCCAAGGCCTTTAACCCCTCCTTCCTTGGGCTTTCGGGAAGCGAGGAGGCTATTCGTCAGGCGGCCCAGGCCCTTGGGGTCTACTACCAGGTGAGCCAGTACCGGGGCCCGGAGGACTACCTGGTGGACCACACGGCCACCACCTTCGTGGTCCAGGGCGGGAAGCTGGTCCTCCTCTTTAGCCCCGATAAGGTGGAGGAGACGGAAAGGGTGGTGGCGGACCTTAGGGCGCTCCTTTAAGTACCCCACCGAAGCGTTTGCCTCGGTGGGGGCCCGGCGCGCCTTCCCTCCAAGCCCCTTCAGGACTCTTCAATGCCGGGGCACTTAGCCCAGGGCCACGTCCAGGGCCATCATGAGGGCGAAGCCCAGCATGGCCCCCAGGGTGGAGATGTCCCCGCTTTCCCTTTGGCTTTCGGGGATGACCTCCTCCACGATCACGTAGACCATGGCCCCCGCGGCCAGGGCCATGAAGTAGGGGAGAAGGGCCATCATGTGGCTCACCAAGGAGGCCCCCATAAGGGCGGCCATGGGTTCCAGGAGGGCGGAGAGCTGGCCGTAAAACCAGGCCACCCCCGGGCTTACCCCGGCCCGCCTTAGGGGCCAGGCCACCGCCAGGCCCTCGGGGACGTTTTGGATGCCGATGCCCAGGGCCAGTGCGATGGCCCCGCCCAGGGTGGCCGTGCCCGTGGGGTCAGCCCCCACAGCCCCAAAGGCCACCCCCACCGCCAGGCCCTCGGGGAAGTTGTGCAGGGTGATGGCCAGGATGAGCAAGGTGGTGCGCCGCCAGGGGGTTTTGGGGCCCTCCGCGGCCTCCTGGGGCTCACCCAGGTGGAGGTGGGGTAAGACGGCGTCCAGCACCCGGATGAGCCCACCCCCCAGGAGGAAACCCAGGATGGCGGGCGCTAGGGGGTTCATCCCTTGGGCCTTTGCGGCCTCCATCCCGGGGATGAGGAGGGAGAAGACGCTGGCCGCCAGCATCACCCCGGCGGTGAAGCCCAGCATGCCGTCCAAAAGCTTGCGGCTGGGTTCTTTGGTGAGGAAGACGCTGGCCGCCCCCACCGCGGTGAGGCCCCAGGTGAAGAGCCCCGCCAGGAGGGCGTAGAGGATGGGGTCCATGCCCTCTATTTTAGGCATCCCTAAAAACCGGTAAAGCCCCCTTTGGGGTATCCTGAAAGTAGGTATGCTGGACAAGCTTGCGCGCTTAGAAGAGGAGTACCAGGAGCTGGAAACGCGCCTGGCGGACCCCGAGGTCCTAAAAGACCCCGCGCGTTACCAGGCCCTTTCCCGGCGGTACGCGGAGATGGGGGAGGTCATCGCCCTCGTCCGCGCCTACCGCAAGGTGTTGGAGGACCTGGAGGGGGCGGAGAGCCTCCTCGAGGACCCTGAGCTGAAGGAGGTGGCCAAGGCAGAGCGGGAAGCCCTCCTAGCGGAGAAGGCCCGGCTGGAAAAGGAGTTGGAGCGCCACTTTCTCCCCAAGGACCCCATGGACGAGAAGGACGCCATCCTGGAGATCCGGGCCGGCACCGGGGGGGAGGAGGCGGCCCTTTTTGCCCGGGACCTTTTGGAGATGTACCTCCGCTTCGCTGAGGAGATGGGGTTCCAGACGGAAATCCTGGATTCCAACCCCACGGACCTCGGGGGGTTTTCCAAGGTGGTGGTGGAGATCCGGGGCCCCGGCGCCTACGGCACCCTGAAGTACGAAAGCGGTGTGCACCGGGTGCAGCGGGTGCCCGCCACGGAGACCCAAGGACGCATCCACACCTCCACGGCCACCGTGGCCGTGTTGCCCAAGGCGGAGGAGTCGGACTTCCAGCTCAACATGGACGAGATCCGCATTGACGTGATGCGGGCCTCGGGCCCGGGGGGCCAGGGGGTGAACACCACGGACAGCGCTGTACGGGTGGTCCACCTGCCCACGGGCATCATGGTCACCTGCCAAGATTCACGGAGCCAGATCAAGAACCGGGAAAAGGCCCTCATGATCCTCCGTAGCCGTCTTTTGGAGATGAGGCGCCAGGAGGAGGCGGAGAAGCTCCGGCAAACCCGCCTTGCCCAGATCGGTACCGGGGAGCGGGCGGAGAAGATCCGCACCTACAACTTCCCCCAGTCCCGGGTCACGGACCACCGCATCGGCTTCACCACCCACGACCTCGAGGGGGTCCTCTCGGGCCGCCTCCAGCCCCTCCTGGAGGCCCTCAAGAGGGCGGATCAGGAGCGCCAGCTGGAGGCCATGACCGAAGCGTGATGCGCCGCGAGATCCTGGTGGTGGCGGCCATCCTCCTGGACCGCCAAGGCCGGGTGCTCCTGGTGGGAAACGACTGGGGGCGGCGCGGCCAGGTGCGCTACACCCTTCCCGGGGGCACGGTGGAACCGGGGGAGACGGTCCTCGAGGCCCTGGCACGGGAGGTGCGGGAGGAGACGGGCCTTAGGGTAAAGGCCATAGAGCACCTGGCCTACGTGGTCCAGGTGGAGGACCGGCGCAAGAACGAGCGTACCTTGGCCATGGCCTTCCGGGCGAGCTACGAGGGCCTTCTAAACCCAAAAGACCCCGATGGGCACATCGTGGAGGCCCGCTTCTACGCCCCGGAGGAGGTGGAGGCCAGGCTAAAGGGCCACCTCCCCCTCCTGGAGCCCCTCATGGGCTACCTCAAGGGGGAACGGGGGCGGTTTTACGCCTACGGGGACTGGGGGGTGCCGGGGGTAAAGGTCTAGGCCGGGGTATGCTGGAGCCCGTGCGCGCCCTCCTCGCCCGGCTCCTCCTCAACACCCTGGCCCTTTGGCTGGTGGCCAGTCTTTACCCTGGGATCTACTTCGCCCCAGGGGCAGACCTTCTGGATTACCTGGTGGCGGGGGCCCTCTGGGGCCTGGCCAACGCCCTCCTCCGCCCCCTCCTCCTCTTCCTCACCCTGCCTCTGAACCTCCTCACCCTGGGGCTTTTCACCCTGGTGGTGAACGCCTTCGTCCTCTACCTGGTGGCCCAGGCCACCCTCCTAGAGGTCCAAGGCTTCGCCGGGGCCTTCGTGGGGGCCCTCCTCCTCTCCCTGGTGAGCCTCTTCCTGAGCTGGCTTTTCCGGGACTAAGCCTTCATCTGGGGAAGGCTTCGGCGGGGTACTCAAGCCCTCCGGAGGCCTTCCTGGGTGGGAAGGGGCTCAGCGGTTTTCGCTCACATAGCGGGAAAGCTCCTGGATGAGGAGCTCCTTTTCCATGAGGATGGCCTTCACCGCGTCCCCGATGGAGACCACCCCCACCACCTTCCCCCCCTCCAGCACGGGCAGGTGGCGCACCCGGTGCTCGGTCATGAGGCGCATGGCCTCCTCCAGGTCCGTCTCCGGGGTTACGGCGATGGGGTTTTCCGTCATCACCTCCTGCACCCGGGTGTCCTTAGAGAAGCGCCCCAGAAGGACCAGCTTCCGGGCATAGTCCCGCTCGGAGAAGATGCCAAGAAGCCGGTCTCCATCCATGACCAGAAGGGCCCCAATGTTGTGGCGGGCGAGCTCCTTCAGGGCCTCCAGGACCGTGGCCTCGGGGTGGATGCGGTACACCGCGCCCCCCTTGTGGACGAGAAGCTGGCGGACGTTCATAACCCCCCTTTCCTTTAGGGGAAGATTATACCTCGAGGCCCCGTCCCTTATCGCACGGTGAGGACCGGCCCCACCGCGTGGCGCACCACCTCTTCCGCCGTGCTCCCCAGGATGAACCGCCGCACCGGGGCCCCTAAGGCGAGGAGGTCGGAGGGCCCCGCCAGGGCCAGGAGGTGCTCCGCTGGGTCGCCCGAAAGGGCCAGCCCCTCCGCGGCTACCCCGTGGTCCTTGAGGTAAATTTCCGCCTCCAAAGCCCAGGCCCCTGCCTGGGTGGGGTCCTCGTGCACGCTCACCACCCGTACGAAAAGCCCCAGGGTGCGGGCCAGGGGGGCCAGGGTGTGCAGGGCCCGCACCGCGCTTTCCGAGGCGTTGTACCCCAAGACCGCCCCCGCAAGCTCCACGTACTCCATGGGGGCCACCAGGGTGGGGACGGGGGAGGCCCTGAGGACCCGGTCCACCGTGCTCCCAAGCCCCGAAAATCCCGCCCCGTGGGTCTCCCCGCTTTTGCCCAGCACCAAGAGGTCTGCCGCCCGGGCCTGCCGGAGGATGATCTCGTGGGGCACGCCCTTTTCCAAAAGGCCCTCCGCTTCCACCCCGGCCGCTTGGGCGCTTCCCACCACCCGTTCCAAAACCGCTTCCCCTTTAAGGGTGAGGAGGCGCTCCACCTCCTCCCGCCGCACAGGGAGGGGGATGGTGAGGGCTCCCAGGTCCAGGGGCTCCAGGGCCTGGACCAGGCGCAGGTCCACCACGTAAAGGGCAAGGAGCTTGGCGGAAAGCTTGTAGCAAAGCCACTCCGCCAGCACCTCGGCCCCCTTAGCCTGGGGGGAGCCGTCGGTGGCCAGGAGGATCCTCATGCACCCATTCTACTGGGCTCTTGCACCCCCCGGGCCAGGGCCCAGGCGGGGAGGATCAGCCCCCCCAAGGCCAAAAGGACCGGGAGCACCCCAAAGGCCTCGATGAGCCCCCCGATGGGAGCGTAGAAGAGGCCGGCAAACCCCCAAGTGAACCCCATGAGGAGGCCGGAAACCGTGGCCGTCTGGGTGGGCTCCAGGTCCTGGGCCAGAGCCACGGCCACGGGGATGCCCGCGTTCATCAGGGCCCCCGTGGCGGAGAGGAGGAGGAGGTAGAGGGGGTTTTCCGGAGGGAAGAGGAGGAGGGCCAGGTAAAGGGGAAGGCCCAGGCTGAGGGTGCCCACCAGGACCGCCTTCCGCCCCAGGCGGTCGGAAAGCGTCCCCCCCAGGAAGGTGCCCAGGGTGGCGGAAAAGCTATAGACGGAAAGGCTTAAGGCGGTGTAGCCGTCGGGCAAGCCCCGCTGGGCGTACCAGTAGGGGAGGGTGGTGGAGAAGCTCATGAAGACCAGGCTCCTTAAGGTGGCCATCCCCCAGAGCCGGGCCACGTCTCCCCGGAAGACCCGGAGGAAGTCCTTAAACCCGGCGGGCTTGCCCCTTCGGCGCACGGGAGGAAGCCGGAGGAGGAGGAGGGCCGGGAGGAGGGCCAGGGGGGTGAGCCAGAGGAGGCCTTCCAGCCCCCAGGCCCCCACAGCGAGGAGGGCCACGATGGGGCCCAGGGAAAGGCCCAGGTACCCCGCGGAGCCAAAGAAGGAGAGCCAAAACCCTTTCCGTTGCCGGGGGGCGTACTCCCCCACCAGGCTGGCCCCCGAGGCGTGGAAGAGGGCCGAGCCCAGGCCAGCCAAGCCCAGCACCAAGAGGAGGACCTCAAACCGGGGCCAGACCCCTAGGGAGCCCATCCCCAGGGCCACCAAAACAGGGCCCAGGGCAGCGAGCAACCTCCGGTCCAACCGGTCGGCGATGAGTCCGGCGAAGGGCTGCAGGAGGCTTCCCGTGAGGGAGTAGACCGAGACCAAAAGGCCCGCCGTCCCCAGCCCCACCCCAAAGCGGTCCATGAGCTTGGGGAGCAGGGGGGTGAGGAAGTTGGAGAAGAGGTCGTTGGCCGTGTGGAGCCAGGCGAGGAGGAGGGGCAGCACCCTCCTATCCTAAAGGGGTTTTCTCACGCAGGGTGTGCTAGAATCCCTTTGTGCTTGGGCTTTTCCGGGGTACCAAAAGAAAAATGGCGCGCCCGAGAGGACTCGAACCTCTGACCTTCGGCTCCGGAGGCCGACGCTCTATCCAGCTGAGCTACGGGCGCACTCAGCAGGAGCTACTTTAGCACGTGGGAGAGGAGGCGGTCAAGTGTTTGGTCTGAATCGGCGCATCATCACCATCCTGTTTGGGCTTCTGGCCTTGGCCTTCGCTGTGGGGGCCATCCTGCTTTTCACCCCTCAGGCGGGGCAACAGGCCCGGGGCAAGGCGGTCCTTTGGGTGAACAACAAGCCGGTGTACGAGCTGGACCTTCTTAGGCTCCAGGGGAACGACCCCCTGTACGCGGCCAACCCCGAGGGGCTTCTCAAAACCCTGGTGGACACCCACTTCCTGGAGCAGGTCGTCCTCACCGAGGCCCTCAAGCAGGACGCGGCCCGGGTGCGGGTCTCCAGCGCCGAGATCCGGACGGAGCTCAACCGCATCCGCGAGCAGTTCGGCTTGAAGGAGAAGAACGCCTACGAGAGCTTCCTGAACCAGGTGGGCTACACCGATGCCCAGCTAAGGGCCGAGATCAAGACCCAGCTCCAGATCCAAAAGCGCTTGGACCAGATCCGCGCCTCGGCCAAGCCCACCCCCGAGGAGCTCCGGTTCTACTTTGAGGTCCACCAGGAGGACTACAAGACCGAGCCCAGGGTCCTGGCCCGGCAGATCGTGGTGGACGACAAGGCCCTGGCGGAGGAGCTTTACCGGAAGGCCCAGGCCGGGGAGGACTTTGCCGCCTTGGCCAAGGCCCACTCCAAGGTAGGGGCGGAAGCGGCGGGGGCTCTTGGCGCCGAGCCCGGCAAAACGGAGCCCAAGCCCGTGGCCCAGGTGGTCTTCCCCGAGGCGGTGGGCCAGGCGGTCTTCGCCCTAAAAGGCCCGGGCCTTGTGGGGCCCGTAGAGGCTGGGGGGCGGTACTACCTGGTGAAGGTGGAGGCCTACCTCCCCCCCAAGGTGCCGGACTTTGAGGAGACGAAGGCCCGGGTGGAGGAGGACGTGAAGCGGGTGAAGGGGGAGGGGGCCCTCGAGGCCTACCTGGAGGAGATCCGGAAGAAGGCCCAGGTGCGCTTCGCCGAGGATGCCCCCTACAGCTACAAGAACCCCGTGGTGGCCCAGGTGAACGGGAAGGAGATCCTCCTTTCCCAGGTCCTCCAGCCCGTCTTCTCCAACCAGCAGACCGCAGCCCTCATCCAGCAGGGCTTAGGGGAGCTTGCGGTCCAGTTCTTCCTCCCCCAGACCCTGGAGAACCTGGTGGACCGCGAGCTTCTGGTGGAAGCCGCCAAGGCGAGCGGCAAGCCCTTTGTGGGCTCCAAGGACGCCACCGCCCAGGCCTACGCCCTCTGGACCACCCGGGAGGTCACGGCCACGGAAGAGGAGGCCAGGAAGTTCTACGCGGAAACCCCCGCCCTCTTCACCGTGCCCGCCAGCGCCAAGGTGGTGGGGGTGAGCTTCAAGGAGGAGGCCAAGGCCAAGGCCTTCCGGGCCGCGGTCCTTAAGGGAGGGGACCTCGAGGCCCTGGCCAAGGCCCAGGAGGGCACGGTCACGGACTACGGCGCCGTGAACCCCAACACCCTGCCCGCGGTTCTGGACCGGCTGGTCTTCAAGACCACGGTCACCTTCCCCAAAGGGCCCTTGGGCGAGGTGAGCGAGGCGGTGAAGCTGGAGGACGGCACCTTCGTGGTCCTCCTCATCTCCGACCGCAAGCCCGAGGTGCTGAAGCCCTTCCAGGAGGTGGCGGAGGAGGCCAAGGAGCGGGTCATCGCCAAGAAGCGCTCGGAGAAGGCCCAGGCCCTCATCCAAGAGCTTCGCAAGAAGGCCCAGATAGAAAACCGCCTGCAGGAGGTCCTGGCGGAGCTCACCCCCAAAAAGGAAGAGGCGCCAGCCCAGGAAAAGGCTCCCGAGAAGAAGCCCTAGGGGAAGACAAGAGGCCCTGCCCCTTTAGGGGCAGGGCTTTTCCTTATCCCTTCACCGCCCCCGCGGTGAGCCCGGCCACGATGCGCTGCTGGAAGATGAGGACCAGGACCACCAGGGGCACGGTGACCACCACGCTGGCGGCCATGATGGACCCCCAGGGAATCTCAAAGGGCGTGGCCCCGCCGAAGCTGGCGATGGCGGGGGGCACGGTCTTCACCGAGTCCCCCACGGTGAAGGTAAGGGCGAAGAGGTACTCGTTCCAAGCGGCGATGAAGGCCAAAAGCCCCGTGGTCACCAGCCCCGGCCCGGTGAGGGGAAGCATCACCTTGAGGAGGGTCTGGAGGGGTGTGGCCCCATCCACGTAGGCCGCTTCTTCCAGCTCCCGGGGAAGGCCCTTGAAGTAGCCCACCAGGACCCAGACCGTGAAGGGCAGGGTGAAGAGGAGGTAGCTCAGGATGAGGCCCAGGTGGGTGTTGAAGAGGCCCGCCTGCCTCAGGAGCAGGAAAAGCCCGCCCAAAACGGCGATCTGCGGGAACATGGTCATGGCCAGGACGATGTACAAGACCGCGTTCTTGGGAGGAAGGGGAAGGCGGCCTAGGGCATAGGCGGAAAGCACCCCGAGCACCAGGGAAAGGAGGGTGGCCCCGCCGGCCACGAGGAGGGAGTTCAGGAGGTTCCGGCCGAAGTTGGCCTGGAGAAAGACGTTCTTGTAGTGGTCCAGGGTGAAGGGGAGAGGGAGGAAGCTTGGGTTAGGGGAAAAGAGGGCATCCGAGGGCTTGAAGCTGGAGATCACCGCCCAGTAAAAGGGGAAGACGCTGTAGACCACCACGAAGGCCACCAGGAGGTAGAAAAGGGTTCGGTTGAGCGCGCGGAGTAGGCGCTTCATCTCAGCGCCTCCCTTCCCAGGGTGCGCATGTAGAGCACCACAAAGACGAAGATGATCACCAGGATGGCCACGCTGATGGCCGAGCCGTACCCCAGGTCCTGGAAGTCTATAAGGGTCTGGCGGTTGTAGACCGCCAGGGTGCGGGTGGCGGGGTTCACCCCGCTCATGACGAAGATCACGTCAAAGACCCTGAGGGCATCCAGGGTGCGGAAGATGAGGGCCACCACCAGGGCGGGGGTGAGGAGGGGTAGGGTGATGCTCCAAAACTGCTGCCAGCGGCTCGCCCCGTCAATGCTGGCCGCCTCGTAGAGCTCCTCCGGGATGAGCTGGAGCCCGGCAAGGAGGAGAAGGGCCATGAAGGGGGTGGTCTTCCACACGTCCACGGCGATGATGGCGGGCAGGATGAGCTCCGGGCGAGCCAGGAAGGCCACCTTTTGGCTCAGGATCCCGAGCTTCACCCCCAGGACGTTGATCACCCCGTAGACGTCGTGGAGCATCCACTGCCACATCTTGGCCGAGACCACCGTGGGGATGGCCCAGGGGATGAGGATGGCGGTGCGCACCAGCCCCCGGCCCCGGAAGTTGGAGTGGACGATGAGGGCGATGGCGAGGCCCAAGGCCGTCTCCAGGCTCACGGAGACCACGGTGAACTTTAAGGTGTTCCAAAGAGCTTGGCGGAAGTCCGGGTCCTTTAGGAGGAAGAGGTAGTTCTCCAGGCCTACGAACCTTGGGGGCTCCACGAAGGCGATGTCGGCCTTGAAGAAGGACCAGTAGAAGACCTGGGCCAAGGGGTAGCCCGCCACCAGGACCACCGCCAGGAGGGTGGGGAGGACCAGGAGCCAGGCCAGGCGGACCTGCCTTAGGGTGAGCATGGTCTAAGGATACGCCCGGGGGGAGGCCCCCCCGGGGCTAAAGGATCTTAGCGCAGGGTGCGCTGGAGACGGGCCTCGAGGTCCCTGACCGCGGCCTCGCCCGTCTTGCGGCCGGTGAGGGCGCTATGGACCTCGGTCCAGATGGCCTCGGAGACCTGGTTGTACTTGGCCCCGGCCACGTCCGAAGGACGGGAGACGGCGTTCTGGAAGACGGGGAGGAGGTCCCGGAACCACGGGTTCTTGGCCAGGACGTCCCGGTCGGTGTAGAGGGCAGGGCGGGTGGGCAGGCGGGAGAGGCGGACGGCGTTGTCCTTTTGCACCTCGTAGGAGGCTAGGTACTTCACCAGGTCCGCGGCCAGCTTGGGGTTGCGGCTGTAGGCGGAGACCATGAGCTGCCACCCCCCCAAGGTGGCCGCGTTGGTGGCATCCGCCGCTCCTTTGGGCAGCACCGTCACCCCGAACTTGCCCCGCACCGCGCTCCCCTCGCTCTGGCCCAGGGCGTAGGCGTAGGGCCAGTTGCGCATGAAGAGGCTATTCCCCTGCTGCCAGACGTTGCGGGCCTCCTCCTCGGCGTAGCTCGTCACCCCTTGGGGGGCGATGGTGCCCACGTAGCGGCGGATGGTGTTCAGGGCCAGGGCCGCCTTGGGGTTGTTCACGCTGATACGCCCGTCGGGTTCCACGATGCGCCCGCCCCCAAAGGAGTAGATCCACTCCAGGGCGTCGCAGGTGAGGCCCTCGTAGGGCTTGCCCTGGAAGACGAAGCCCCAGAAATCCTTGTTGGTCTTCCGCTCCCCTTCCATCACCTTCTTGGCCATCTGCTCCAGCTCGGCCCAGGTCCTCGGGGGGTTCTTGTAGCCGTACTTCTCCAGGAGGTCCTTGCGGTAGTAAAGGATGCCCGCGTCGGTGAAGAAGGGGATGGAGGTGAGCTTGCCCCGAATGGTGTTGTTCTGGAGGATGCGGGGGAAGAACTCCTTAAGCTCATCCTCGCTGAAGTAGGCCTTGAGGTCCAGGGCGTGGGGGGCCACGATGCCCGGCCAGATGACGTCGATCATGTAGACGTCCACGTCCGGGCTTTTCGCCGCCCAGTACTGCTGGTAGAGGGCCAGGCGGTCGTTGGTGTCCGCGGGGGAGTCAATGTACTCCACCCGGGTGCCCGTCTTCTTGCCCCAGGCCTCCACCATCTCCTTCATCCAGCGGCCGCCCTCCCCCACGGCGGTGGAGTCCCCGGCCACCCGGATGACGGGGCTTTGGGCCTGGACGCGCACGGAGCTGAAGAGCACCCCTGCGGCCAGACCCACCCCAGCTTTCTTCAAAAACTCGCGACGCTTCATCCTACACCCCCTTTAGAAACGCTTCCAGGGGGTACTTTACCACCCCTTTTCCCGCCCCGTCAAGCCCTACTCCAGGGCCAGCCCCAGGGGGTCTTCCAGGAGGAGGGCCAGGTGGCGGCAGAAGCGGGCGGCCTCGGCTCCGTCAATGAGGCGGTGGTCGTAGGTGAGGCTGAAGGGCAGGATGAGGCGGGGGACGAAGGCCTCCCCGTTCCAAACGGGCTTCATCTGGGCGCGGGAAACCCCTAGGATGGCCACCTCGGGCCAGTTCACGATGGGGGTGAAGCCCATGCCCCCGATCCCCCCCAGGTTGGAGAGGCTGAAGGTGCCCCCCTGCATCTCCTCGGGGGTGAGCTTCCGCTCCCGGGCCCGCTCGGAGATCTCCTGAAGCTCCCGGGCCAGGGCGAAGACGCCCTTTTGGTCCACATTGCGGATCACGGGCACCAGGAGGCCGTGGGGGGTGTCCACGGCCACACCGATGTGGATGTAGTCCTTGTAGACGATCTCCTGGGCCTCCTCGTCCACGGAAGCGTTGAACTTGGGGAAGGCCTTAAGGGTGAGGGCCAGGGCCTTGAGGAGGAAGGCGGTGGGGGTGAGGCGGAAGCCCCGCTCCTCCGCCTTGGGGGCGTAGCGCTTCCGCAGAGCCTCGAGGTCGGTGATGTCCGCCTCGTCAAAGTGGGTGACCATGGGCACCTGGGCCCAGGCCTGGGCCATGGCCCTCAAGGTGGCCTTCCGCACCCCGCTCATGGGCTCGCGGCGCACGGGGCCAAAGCGGCTGAAATCGGGAAGGGGAGGACGGGAGGGAGCGGGGGCGGCCCGTTCGGGCGCGGCCAGGCCCGCCGCCCGCCGGACGTCCTCCTCCGTGATCCGGCCCGCAAGCCCGCTCCCCCTCAGGGCGTGGATGTCCACCCCTAGCTCCCGGGCGAGCCGCCTTATGGAGGGGGAGGCCGGGACCAGACGCCGCCCCTCCGGAGCCTCTCCCCCGGTGGGGGCCTTGGGTTTTGGGCTTTCCACCGCCGGGGCAGGGGGTTCGGCCCCTTTGGCCTCCCGGGTGGGCTCGGCCGCGGGGGCTTCCTCCCGGGCTTGGGCCTCCCCTTCCGCCTTCAGGACCAGGAAGGGCTGCCCCGGCTTCACCTCGTCCCCCGGCTTCACCAAGACCTGCTCCACCACCCCGCCCGCCTCCGCGGGCACCTCCATCACCGCCTTATCCGTTTCCAGCTCCAAGAGGGGCTGGCCGGGGGCCACCCGGTCCCCCTCCTTCACCAAGACGCCCACCACGGTGGCCGTGGCCACGTTGTCGCCGAGTTCGGGTAGCCTGAGCTCCATACCTCCTCCTTACCGCCGGTGGGGCGGCCTCTCCTCTAAGCTAAGCCCAAGCCGGGTGCGAGCCTCCTCCAGAACCTTGGCCTCGAGCCTTTCTTCCTCCACCAAAAGGGCGAGGGCGGCGTAGGCGATGTGCCGGTCGTCCACCTCAAAGAAGTCCCTTAAGGCCTCCCGGGTGTCCGAGCGCCCGAAGCCGTCCGTGCCCAGGGCGCAGAAGGTCCGGTCCAGGTAGCCCCGGATGAGGTTGGGGAGGGCCTTGAGGTAGTCCGTGGCGGCCACGATGGGGCCTTCGTGCCCCTCTAGGGCCTCGGCCACGTAGGGGGTGCGGGGCTTGCCGCGTAGCCGCCTTTCCCGCTCGGCCTCGAGGGCATCCAGGTAGAGGGCCTTGTAGCTGGTGGCGCTCCACACGTCCGCCACCACCCCGAAGCCCTTCAGGATCTCCTGGGCCTTCAGGGCCTGGGGCAGGATGGGCCCCGAGCCCAAAAGCTGGACCCTGGGGCCTTCCCCCTCCCCTTTCCGGAAGAGGTAAAGCCCCTTCAGGATGCCCCGCTTCACCTCCGCCCGGGGCTCGGGCATGGGGGGATGGGGGTAGTTCTCGTTTTCAATGGTGAGGTAGTAGAAGACGTCCTCCCCCTCCCCGTACATGCGGCGGAGGCCGTCTTCCAGGATCACCGCAAGCTCGTAGGCGAAGGACGGATCGTAGACCAGGAGGTTGGGGGCCGCCAAGGCGTAGATCTGGCTCTGCCCGTCCTGGTGCTGGAGCCCCTCCCCTTCCAGGGTGGTCCGGCCCGCGGTGGCCCCCAGGATGAAGCCCCGGGTCCTCTGGTCCGCGGCGGCCCAGACCAGGTCCCCCATGCGCTGCAGGCCGAACATGGAGTAGGTAATGAAGAAGGGGATGGTGGGGATGCCCCAGTGGGCGTAGGCCGTGCCCGCGGCGATGAAGTCCGCCATGGCCCCGGCCTCGGTGATCCCCTCCTCCAGGATCTGCCCTTCCTTGCTCTCCTTGTAGGCGGTGAGGGTGCCCGCGTCCACGGGGATGTAAAGCTGCCCCTTGGGGGAGTAGATCCCCACCTGGGCGATGAGGGCTTCCATGCCGAAGGTGCGGGCCTCGTCGGGGACGATGGGGACGATGTACTTCCCGATCTTGTGCCTCAGGAGCTTAGCCAGAATGCGCACGAAGGCCATGGTGGTGGAGATGGCCCGCCCCCCCGTGCCCTGGTAGAACTCCTGGAAGAAGGCCTCGTCCGGGACCTCGAGGCCCCCTTTGAAGCGCACCCGCCTTTCCGGCACAAAGCCCCCCAGGGCCTTTCGCCTCTCCAGGAGGTAGCGCACCTCGGGGGCCTCGGGGCCTGGGTGGTGGTAGGGGAGTTCGGCAAGCTTCTCCTCGGGGACGGGGATCTCCAGGAAGTGCCGGGCCTCCTTGAGGTCCTCCTCGGTGAGCTTCTTCACCTGGTGGGCCACGTTCTTGGCCATGGCCGTGGGGCCCATGCCGTAGCCCTTGATGGTGCGGGCCAGGATGACCACTGGGCTCCCCTTGTGCTCCACCGCGGCCTTGTAGGCGGCGTAGATCTTCCTGAGGTCATGCCCGCCCCGGGAGCGGGTGAGCTCGGTGAGCTCCTCGTCCGAAAGGCCCTCAATGAGCTTTTTGAGCTCCGGGGTGTTGAAGAAGCGCTCCCTAAGCTCCCTCCCCCCAAAGGCGGCGTAGCGCTGGGACTCCCCGTCCACCAGGGCCTCAAAGCGCCGCAGAAGGTGGCCTTCCGTGTCCCGGGCGATGAGCTCGTCCCAGAGGGAGCCCCACACCACCTTGATCACGTGCCAGCCCGCACCCCGATAGAGCCTTTCCAGCTCCTGGATGACCTTGGAGTTCCCCCGCACCGGGCCGTCCAGGCGCTGGAGGTTGCAGTTCACCACGAAGATGAGGTTGTCCAGCCCCTCCCTGGCCGCAAGGTGGAGCGCCCCCACGGTCTCGGGCTCGTCGTGCTCCCCATCCCCCAGGAAGGCCCAGACCTTGGCGGAGCTTTTGGGCTTTAGGCCCCGGTCCTCGAGGTAGCGCATGAAGCGGGCCTGGTAGATGGCCTGGATGGGCCCAAGGCCCATGCTCACCGTGGGGAACTCCCAGAAGTTGGGCATGAGCCAGGGGTGGGGGTAGCTGGAAAGCCCCTGGCTCCCTTCCACGGGGGGGTGGACCTCCCGGCGGAAGTTTTCCAAGTCCGCCTCCTTAAGCCGCCCTTCCAGGAAGGCCCGGGCGTAGATCCCGGGGGAGGAGTGGCCCTGGAAGAAGACCAGGTCCCGGTCTAGCCCCGCCCCCGGCCCCCGGAAGAAGTGGTTGAAGCCCACCTCGTAAAGCTCGGCGATGGAGGCGTAGGTGGAGATGTGCCCCCCGATGCCGTCGGCCCTTTTGTTGGCCCGGGCCACCATCATAGCCGCGTTCCAGCGGAGGATGTTGGCGATGCGCTGCTCCAGCTCCAGGTCCCCGGGGTAGGGGGGTTCCTTCTCCTTGGGGATGGTGTTCAGGTAGGGGGTCTCGAGGCGGTTGCTCAGGGTGTAGCCCTGGAGGTAAAGATGCTGGTCCAGTAGGCGGAAAAGCTCCTCTACCCGCTCGGGGCCCTCCACCCTTAGGACGTACTCCAAGGCCTCCAGCCACTCCCGGTTTTCCTGCTCAAAAAGGGCTTTTCGTTCCTCCGGCGAAAGCCGGATAAAGGCGGCTTTGAGTTCCCCTTCCGTCATGGCGCCCTCCTTGGTGGCCACTTACACTACACCAGTTTGGCCGAGCGGGGGGGGACTGTCCAATAGCAAGGCCTTGGCCCCTGTGATAAACTTTTCTTATCATGAATCTGCGCCGCCTGCGCTGTTTCCTGGTCCTGGCCGAGGAGCGGAACTTTCACCGGGCAGCGGAGAGGCTTTTCCTCTCCCAGCCCGGCCTCACCCAGCAGATCCGGGCCCTGGAGCGGGAGCTTGGGGTGCGTCTTTTGGAGAGGCGCCCTTTCCGCCTGACCCCTGCGGGGGAGGTGCTCTATCGGGAGGGCAAGGCCCTTTTGGACCAGGCCGAGGCCCTGAAGGAAAGGGTAAGGCGGGCCGGGCGGGCGGAGCTCCGCTTTGGCGTGCCGGAAAACCTCCTCCCGGACCTCATGCCCCTTTTGGACCACCTGAGGCGGGGCCTGGGCCGGCCGGTGGAGATCCTGGAGATGCACACCCCCGAGCAGGTGAAGGCCCTAAAGGAGGGGCGGCTGGACTATGGCCTCGCGGGGCTTCGGGTGGAAGACCCGGCCATCGCCAAAGAACCCCTCCTCGAGGTCCCCATCGTGGTGGCCCTCCCCGAGGACCACCCCCTGGCAGGGGCGGATCGGGTGCCCCTAAGGGCCCTTAAGGACGAGCCCTTCCTCCTCATGCCCAAGGAAGCCCTACCCCCCCTCTACGAGGCCTTCATGGAGGTCTTCCGCCGGGCGGGCTTCCAGCCCAAGGTGGTGCGGGAGGTGGCCCGTTTCCCCCAGGCGGTGGGCCTGGTGGCCGCAGGGGTGGGGGTTTACCTGACCCTGGCCCCCTACCGGGTCTTTCCCCACCCCGGGGTGGTGCTGAGGCCTCTTTTGGAGGAGGCGGCCTTGGAGGTGGCCCTCATCTACCCCAAGGCCCCCCCACCCCCCTGCCTTGAGGAGGTCCGGGCCCTCCTTAAGGCCCTGGTGTTATAAGGGTGTACAATCCCGTTGTGCCCGAGCTTTTGGCGGCCCTCCGCACCCACCCAGGCCTGAGGCGTCCCAAGAACGAGGACGCGGTGGGCCAGGCCGTTACCCCTTGGGGCGGCGTCTTCGTGGTGGCGGACGGGATGGGGGGGCACCGCACGGGGGAGGTGGCCTCGAGGCTGGCGGTGGAGACCCTGCTGGAGAAACTCGCCCAAGGGGAGCCTTCCCCCAAGGCCCTCCTGGAGGCCTTTGAGGAGGCGAACCGCAGGATTTACCAGGAAGCCCAGCGCCCGGAGAACCGGGGGATGGGCACCACCGCCACCTGCCTCCTCCTGGACCTGCCCTATGCCCTCATCGCCCACGTGGGGGACTCCCGGGCCTACCTCCTTCGCAAGGGGGTCCTGAGGCAGCTCACCGAGGACCACTCCTGGGTGGCGGAACGGGTCCGCCAGGGGCTTCTCACGGTGGAGGAGGCCCGCACCCACCGGTGGCGGAACGTGATCACCAACGCCTTGGGCTCCTTCCCTGAGGCCCGGGTGGACCTCCTCGGGCTTAAGGTGGAGCCCGGGGACGTCTTCCTCCTCTGCACGGATGGGCTTTATGGGGTTTTGGAGGACCGGACCCTCCAGGAGGTGCTGAGGAACTACCCCCCTGAGGAGGCGGCGGAGCGCCTGGTGGCCCTGGCCAACGAGTGGGGGGGGCCGGACAACATCAGCGTGGCCCTGGTCCAGGTGCCCGAGGCGCTGCCCGAAAGGACCCGTCCCTATGCCCTGCCCCTCGAGGCCGCGAGGGGTGACCCCGTGCACCTCAAGCTGGGGGAGGTGCCGGAGGAGCTTCCCACCCAGGTCCTGGAGCCCAAGCCCCGCCCTAAGGTGGGCTGGCGGGACGTCCTCCTTATCCTCCTTTGGGTGGTGGTGGTGGCCTACATCCTCCTAGGCTACTTCCGCGGGCCCTAGACGGAACCCGGGCGCCTCGGTAGACTCCAAAGGGTATGGAGCGGACCTTTGTCATGGTGAAGCCGGACGGCGTGCGCCGGGGTCTGGTGGGCGAGATCCTGGCCCGCTTTGAGCGCAAGGGCTTCCGTCTGGTGGGCCTTAAGCTCCTCACCCTGGACCGGGGGCTTGCCGAGAAGCACTACGCGGAGCACCGGGAAAAGCCCTTCTTTCCGGGGCTCGTGGCCTTCATCACCTCGGGGCCCGTGGTGGCCATGGTCCTGGAGGGGCCGAACGTCGTGGCCGAGGTGCGCAAGATGATGGGGGCCACCCACCCCAAGGATGCCCTTCCCGGAACCATCCGCGGGGACTTCGCCACCACCATTGACGAGAACGTGATCCACGGCTCGGCCACCCCGGAGGACGCCCAAAGGGAGATCGCCCTCTACTTCCGTCCGGGAGAGCTCCTCTAAAAGGGTTACTCCTCCGGGGCCTGGGGGAGGGTCTGGGCCCGGAGCCGGTCCCAGGGGAAGTCGTCCAGGGGGTAGAACCGGTCCGCCTGCTGGGCCAGGCGGTGGGAGGAGAGGGCGTGGAAGGTGGTGTTCTCCACCTGCTTGCCCATGTCCTGCACCACCCGCACCACCTCGGCGAAGTCACCATCCCCCGAGACCAGGACGGCCACATCGTAGGCGTCCGCATAGGCCAGGCGCAGGATATCTATGGCGATCTGGATGTCCACCCCCTTTTCCACGAACCCGTCGGCCCTCCGTTCCAGCCGGCCCAGGCGCACGGCCACGTAGGGCACCCGCTTGAGGTAGTTGAGGAAGCTCTGGTGGGCCTTGGCTGCGGGGTCTTCTGGGGGCAGGGGGGCGTTGTAGTAATAGGCCCGGAGGAGCCTGCGCCCCGCAGTGAGGAGGGTGATGAACTCCACGAAGTTCAGCCGATAGTCCGAGCCCAGGTGCTGGACCAACCCCTTGTACAGGTTGGACCCGTCTATGAATATCGCTACCCTTTCCATAAAAGGCCCGCCCCTTTCCGGGCTACCCCAGTCTACTCCCCCCGGATGAGAGGTTTTATAGCCCACCGCTCAATGAGCGGTGGGGGCAGGGATACGGCGATCGGCTTAGGCCCTTTCAGGGCGGGGTTATGCTACCATGACCCTTCCATGAGCGCAAGATAAGAAGTCAAAGAGTCCATCAGGAGCGCGCTTTTTCCGTCTCCGCGTACACGTCCCGGAAGACCCCGGGGATGGGGGCGTGGGGCTTGTGCACCCGCACCCGTACCCTCTGGAGGCGGGGGAAGGCCTTTAGGAGCTCCTCCGCCAGGTGGTCCGCCAGGGCCTCGATGAGGTAGAAGCGCTTGCCCCGCACGATCCCCTCCACCAGGGTGTAGACCGCGGCGTAGTCCACGGTCTCCTCCAAAAGGTCCCCCCGGCCCTCAAAGGGCACCTCCAGCCAGAGATCCACCACGAACCGGGCCCCAAGCCGCCCCTCCTCGGGGTGGACCCCATGGCGGCCGTAGAACTCTAACCCGAGGAGGGCGATCTCTCCCATAGGGCGCTCCAGACCTTCAGGGCCTCCCGGTGGGCCTTCACATCGTGCACCCGGAGGATGTGGGCCCCCTTCAGGAGGGCGAAGAGGTGGGCGGCCACGCTGCCCAGGACCCGTTCCCTGGGGTTTTCCACCCCCGTGAGCTCCCCGATAGTCCGCTTGCGGGAGAGGCCCACGAGGACCGGGTGGCCCAGGGCCACGATCTCCTCGAGGCGCCTAAGGAGGGCCAGGTTATGCTCCAGGTGCTTCCCAAACCCAAAGCCAGGGTCCAGGACCACCTGGGGTACCCCCGCCCTAAGGGCCCGTTCCGCCTGGGCCTTCAGAAAGGCCTTCACCTCCGCCACCACGTCGGTGTAGCGGGCGTGGGCCATCATGGCCTTGGGGTCGGGGACGGGCATGTGCATGACCACCGCGGCCACCCCAAACCGGGCCGCCAGGGCCACCATGCGCTCGTCCCTGAGGCCCGTCACGTCGTTCAGAAGGTGGGCCCCAAGCCTTAGGGCCTCCTCCGCCACCTCGGGCTTGCGGGTGTCCACGGAGACCGGGGCCCCTAGGGAGAGAACGGCCTCGAGGACCGGAAGGAGCCGCCTTTTCTCCTCCTCCACCGGCACCGGCTCGGCCCCGGGGCGGGTGGACTCGGCCCCAAGGTCCAAGAGGTCCGCCCCCTCTTCCAGGAGTTCCCTCGCCCGCCTTAGGGCCGCCTCCGGTTCCAGGTAGAGCCCCCCGTCGGAGAAGGAGTCGGGGGTGAGGTTGAGGATGCCCATAAGGAGGGGGCGGTCTAGGGGGAGGGCCCGGTCGCGAAGCCAGAGCACGCCTTGGATTATAGTGGCCTCATGAGGCTCCTGGCGGCGGTGGACTTTGGGGCCACCTACGAGAGCGTGGTGGCCACGGCGGGGGCGCTGGGAGAGGCCTTAGGCCTCGAGCCCCACCTCCTCCACGTCATCCCCGACCCCTACTTCCAGGGCCTGACCCACCACTTCCCCGAGCTTAAAGACCCCATCCTGGCCCTCCTGGACCAGGTGGAAGCCCGGGTGGAAGAGGCCCTTAAGGCCCAGGGGCTTAGGGCCCAGGTCCTCCGGGGCCTACCCGCCTTTGTGGTGGGCGGGGAGGCCACCCGGGCCAAGCTTGTGGTTCTGGGCCAGATGGGGGAAGCCCCCCTGGAGCGCCTGGCCCGGGGGGGGATCGCCCGCTACCTCCTCCACCGGGGGGAGGTCCCCGTCCTCCTGGTGCCCCCCCACCACCCCCTCGTCCGCCCGGCCCGGATCGCGGTGGGGGTGGACGAGGGGGACGCAGCCCTGGCGGCAGCCCGGCTGGCCCAGGCCTTTGGGGAAAAGCTAGGGGCCGAGGTGGTGGGCCTGCACCTGGTGAGCGGGGAAGGGGGGTGCTGCTACCCCACCTACCTGGATCCCAAGGGCCTCGGCCTGGCCCAGGTGTTGGAGCGGGCGGAGGCCTTTTTGGGCCAGCGGCTTGGCCTTAAGGTCCAGGCCATGAAGGGGGAGGAGGCTTCGGACCTCCTGGAGGCGACCAAGCGCCTCAAGGCGGACCTTCTCGTCCTCGGTTCCAAGGCCAAGCGCACCTGGCGCCACCGCCTGGGGCAGATGGTGGAGGCCGCCTTGCGCCACGCGGAGCTTCCCCTGCTGGTGGTTCCCGAGGCCACCCGCTGGTAGAATCCCCCCGTGCACGGGCCCAGCTGGTACCTCCGCCTCTCCGCTTACTGGTTCGCCACCAGCTTTAAGTGGTTCCTGGTCCTCCTTGTCCTCCTGCCCGCCCGGGTGGCGGAGCTTTCCCCAGAGGGGGAAAGGGCGAGCCGGCTCGGCCTCCTTTTTGGCCTAGGGGCGGTGATGGCCATCCTGGGCCCCCCCCTTATGGGCTTCCTTTCCGACCGCCTGGGAAGGAGGCGGCCCTTCCTCCTCCTCGGGGCCTTCCTCACCGCCTTCGCCCTCTTCTATCTGGCCCACGCTCCAAGTTTTGCCCACCTTCTCCTGGCCTACCTCCTCCTCCAGGTGGCGGACGATCTGGCCACGGGGCCCTACTCCGCCCTCATCCCCGACCTGGTGCCCAAGGGGAGCCGGGGCCTGGCCTCGGGGTACATGGGGGTCCTCCAGGTCCTGGGGCAGATCCTGGGGGGGGCGGTGGGGTTCCTCCTGCCCCTCGCCCCCCAGGCCTACCTGGCCGCCTTCTTGAACCTTCTGGCCGCGGCCCTCACCCTGGGGGTGATGCCGCCCAAGGGGCTTGCCCCGAACCCCAGGCCCCTCCGGCAGGCCCTCTTCCTCCCCTTCGCCGATGCCGACTTCCGCCTGGTCTACCTCACCCGCTTCCTGGTGATGCTGGGTTTTTACCTGGCCCAAACCTACCTTCAGTACTACCTGGCGGATGTGGCGCGGGCTTTCCAGGCCTTTGGGCGGGTGCTTACGGAGGAACCCTTCCAGGCGGTGGCCCTTTTGGGTCTCCTCATCTCCTTGGGGGCCGCCCTCTCCAGCGTCCCTGCCGGCCGGGCCTCGGACCGCCTGGGCCGCAAGCCGGTGATCTACCTCTCGGGGGTGGGGCTTGCCCTTCTCATGCCCTTTCTCCTGGCCTTGCCTCGGTACGAGGTCCTCCTATTCCTGGGCCTTTTCTTTGGCCTTTTCTACGGCATGTACCTGGCGGCGGATTGGGCCTTGGTGGCCGATGTCCTTAAAGACCCCCAAGCCCACGCCACGGACATGGGGATCTGGCAGACCTCCATCGTGGTGCCCCAGGTGCTGGCGGGGGCCTTCGGCCGGCCTTTGGACCTCCTGAACGCCAAGGAGCCGGGCTTGGGTTACACCGTGCTCTTCCTCCTTGCGGCCCTCTTCTTCCTCCTCGGGGCGTTTTGGGTGGCGGGGGTGCGCCGGGCGCGGTAGGGCAAGGGTGCATTTTTATGCCCTTTTCGTCAAGGGGCGCGGTTGACGCTCCCCCGGTACCCCGTTAGGATGAAGCGGGTTTTTCGGGAGGATAAAGGATGAAAGCGCTCCTGGCTTTGGCCCACGCCGTAGACGCCCTAAGCGAGGGCATTGGGCGGGTGATCGCCTGGCTTGTCCTGACGGTGGCCCTCCTCTCCGCGGGGAACGCCCTCTTGCGTTACGGGTTCAGCTACAGCTCCAACGCCTACCTCGAGGCCCAGTGGTACCTCTTCTCCCTCATCTTCCTCCTGGGGGGGGCCTACGCCCTGAAGAAGAACGCCCACGTGCGCATAGACCTCCTTTATGGGCGCCTCTCCCCCCGGACCCAGGCCTGGATTGACCTGGTGGGCACGGTGCTCTTCCTCATCCCCATGAGCCTGGGCCTCCTCTACCTGGCCTGGCCCTGGGCCATGGAGTCCGTGCGCATCCGGGAGGTTTCCCCGGACGCCGGCGGCCTTCCCCGCTGGATCATCAAGCCCTTCGTCCTGGTGGGCTTTTCCCTTTTGGCCCTCCAGGGGCTTTCGGAGCTTATCAAACGGGTAGCCTACCTCATGGGCCTTTACCAGCTGGAAGAGGAGCGGGAGGAGGTGGTGGAGTGATGGACCTCCATGCCTTCATGCCCCCCCTGATGTTCCTAGGGCTCATCGTTTTTCTGCTTTCCGGGTACCCCGTGGCCTTCGCCCTAGGGGCCACGGGCATCGTCTTCGGTTTCCTGGGCATCGCCCTGGACCTTTTTCCCCCAGCGCTCCTACGGGCCATGCCCGACCGCATCTTTGGCATCATGTCCAATCAGCTCCTCCTGGCCATCCCCTTCTTCACCCTGATGGGGCTTCTTCTGGAGCGGAGCGGGTTGGCCGAGGACCTTCTGGACACCATGGGCCAGCTCTTTGGGCCCCTCAGGGGGGGGCTGGCCTTAAGCGTGGTCTTCGTGGGGGCCATCCTGGCCGCCACCACCGGGGTGGTGGCGGCCAGCGTCATGGCCATGGGCCTCATCTCCCTGCCCGTGATGCTCAAGTACGGGTACAACCCACGGCTTGCCAGCGGGGTCATCCTGGGATCGGCCACCCTGGCCCAGATCATCCCCCCGAGCCTGGTCCTCATCGTCATGGCCGACCAGCTGGGGGTGAGCGTGGGGGACATGTACAAAGCAGCCCTTATCCCCGCGGCCTTCACCGTGGGGCTTTACTTCCTCTACGTCATCGCCGTGGCCCTCCTCCGCCCCCAGGCCGTCCCCGCCCTGCCCCCGGAGGCCAGGCCCCACGCGGGTAAGGAGCCGGAGGCGGCCTTTGCCCTCCTCTCCTACCTCCTGGTGGGGGTGGGGGCCTGGAAGCTTGGGGAGTTCCTGCGCCTACCCGCCTGGTTGGAGGGCCTCGAGGTTCTCCTGGGGCTTTTCCTCTGGACCCTTTTCCTCCTCCCCCGCATCCGCCGAAATGCCCTCCTCCGCCGGGCCCTCTTTTCCATGGTCCCCCCCCTGGTCCTCATCTTCCTGGTCCTGGGGACGGTCCTCCTGGGGATCGCCACCCCCACGGCCCCAGCCGCCATGGGGGTGGTGGGGGCCCTGATCCTGGCCCTCCTGAACCGGTGCCTCTCCTTCCCCGTCCTCTACCAGGCCATGGACCAAACGGCCAAGCTCACCGCCTTTGTGATTTTCATCCTCATTGGCTCCACCATGTTCAGCCTGGTCTTCCGGGGGGTGGACGGGGACCTCTGGGTGGACGGCTTCCTCAGCAACCTGCCCGGGGGGGAGGTGGGGTTCATCGTCTTCGTGATGGCGGTGGTCTTCCTCCTGGGGTTTTTCATAGACTTCTTTGAGATTGCCTTCATCGCCTTGCCCCTCCTCGCCATTGGGGCGGAAAGCCTGAACATAGACAAGGTCTGGTTTGGCCTCCTCGTGGGGGTCAACCTCCAGACTTCCTTCCTCACCCCGCCTTTTGGCTTCGCCCTCTTCTACCTGAGGAGCGTGGCCCCTAAGGAGGTGAGGACCGTGGACATCTACCTGGGGGGTGTCCCCTTCATCCTCCTCCAGCTTTTGGTCTTGGTCCTGGTCTACTTCCTGAAAGACCCCATCCTGCACTTCGTGAGCGGCTTCTAGGTGCGTCCTCTTGGAACACCCAAAAGCCCCCGCCCTGAGGGCGGGGGCTTTTCTTGGGGTGGTTTTTAGACCGAGGGGAAGGCAAACTGCTCGTAGCCCAGCTCGGCCACCGCAAACCAGCGGTACTGCTCCTCCCGGAACTTCTTCCAGGCGGTGTAAACCTTACGGTAGGTGGCGTCCTTGGCCGCCTCCTCCTCGTACCAGGCGAAGGCGGCTTTCTGGGCGGCCTGCATAACCTCGTTGGGCCACTTCCTGAGGCGCACCCCGGCCCGGATGAGGCGCTGGAGGGCAGGGGGGTTCACCTGGTCGTACTTGGCCATCATCCACTGGTTGGCCTCGGCCGCGGCCACCTCAAAGGCCTTTTGGTACTCCTTGGGGAGCTTCTTCCACTCGTTAAGGTTCACGTAGAAGGAGAGCATGGGCCCGGGCTCGTGCCAGCCGGGGTAGTAGTAGTACTTGGCCACCTTGTAGAAGCCAAGCTTCTCGTCGTCGTAGGGGCCCACCCACTCCGTGGCGTCAATGGTGCCCCGCTCCAGGGCGGGGTAGATGTCCCCTCCCGCCAGCACCTGGGGCACCACCCCAAGCCGGCTCATCACCTGGCCCCCGGGCCCGGGGATGCGCATCTTGAGGCCCTTGAGGTCGGCGAGGCCCTTGATCTCCTTGCGGAACCAGCCCCCCATCTGCACCCCGGTGTTCCCTCCGGGAAACTGGATGATGTTGAAGGCGGCGAAGACGGAGCGGAGGAGCTCAATCCCGCCCCCAAAGTACATCCAGGCGTTTTGCTGCCGTGCGGTGAGGCCGAAGGGCACCGCGGTGTCAAAGGCCAGAGCGGAGGCCTTGCCCACGTAGTAATAGCTGGCGGTGTGGCCCACCTCCACCGTGCCCTGCTGCACCGCGTCCATCACCTGGAGCCCCGGAACCAGCTCCCCCGCCTGGTAGGGGCGGATCTGGAACCGACCCCCCGTGAGGGCGGAGACCCGTTCCGCCAGGACCTCCGCCGCCCCGTAGATGGTGTCTAGGCTTTTGGGGAAGCTGGAGGCGAGCCGCCAACGCACGCTGGGGCTCCCCTGGGCGAAAACCGGGCCGAAGGCCGCGCTGGCCGCTACGCCGATACCCGCCTTCTTCAAAAAGTCCCGCCTTTTCATGTCTGACCTCCTTCGCGGTCGGGGGGATTATACCCCAAGGGGGGGTAGGGCCCGCAACCCCGCCCTGCATGAACTTACCGCCCTCCCCCTAGCGGAGGTAGAAGAAGGTTTCCGCACGGTCGTAGCGGCGGGCCTGGGCGGCCTCGAGGTAAAGCCTTAAAACCCCCTCAAAATCCTGGTAGACCCCCTCCAGGCGCAAGGTGGTGGGGGCTTGGTCCGTGTACACCGCCCACACCCGGTGTAGGCCCCTGGGGGGCACCAGGGTGTAGCGGTAGGCTCCCGGAGGGAGGACGTGGGTGCCCCGGGTCAGGTAGAAGCGGTCCAGCCCGTAGGTGCGGCCGTCGGGGTCCTCCACGAAAAGGGCCACCCAGCCGGGCTCGGCCAGGGTGAGAAAGAAGCGCACCTCTTCCCCTAGGTAATAAACCCCTCCGGGCCCCCGGTCGGGCTCAAAGCGTAGGATGGCACGGCCGAAGTCCAGGCGGTAGGTGAGGGAAAGCCCCGCGGGCTCCACCACCAGGGTGCACGCGGAAAGGAACCCCGCAAGCAGGAGAAGCCCTAGGCGCATATCCACCTCCTCTCCCCCAGGATACCCTCTCCTTTTCCCTCCGCTTTGAGCTTTCCTTAAAGGAGGGGAAGACGGCTTATAGGGGCGAAGCACCAGCGGTGAACGGGGGAGGGCCCCAGGGCCAGGAGGGCCTTTTGGTGCTCCTCCGTGCCGTAGCCCTTGTGCCGCGCGAAGCCGTAGCCGGGGTAGAGCCGGTCCAGCTCCGCCATGAGCCGGTCCCGGTGGACCTTGGCCAGGATGCTGGCCGCGGCCACGCTGGGGCTTGAGCCGTCCGCCCGGGGTGGGGCCAGGAGGGGAAGGGGGGTTTTCAGGGGCAGGTAGTCCGTCACCAGGGCTTCCGGAGGGAGGGGAAGGGCTTGTAAAGCCCGTTCTGCTGCCAGGAGGGTGGCCCTCAGGACCCCCAACCGGTCGATCTCCTCCACCTCCGCCACCCCTAGGGCGAAGGCCAGGGCCACCCGTTCCACCTCTCCTGCCAGGCGTTCCCGCTCCCTGGGGCTTAGGGTTTTGGAGTCCCGGAAGGGGTAGACCCCCGGGGGGAGGATCACCGCCCCCACCACGATGGGGCCCGCCCAGGCCCCCCGGCCCGCCTCGTCCAGGCCTGCCACCTTTAGCCCCGCCTGCCAGAAGGGGGCCTCGAGGGGGGTAGGGGGCGTCATGGAGGGTATTCTACGAGGATTAACCTGGCTAATCTCCAAAGAGAGGGTTATGTTGTAAAGTATGAGGGGATTGTTGGGAGGGCTTGCGCTTTGGCCTCTCTTGGCCCTTTCCCCCGCGTGGGCCTTCGTGGTGGACACCCCTTTGGGGCGGGCGGAAGGGGTTTGGGAAGAAAAGGCCGTTGCGTTTTATGGGCTTCCCTATGCGGAGGCAGGTCGCTTCCAGGCCCCCAGGCCCGTGGCCACCTGGCCGGAAGGGGTGGGCCGGGAGGAGGTGGCCTGCCCTCAGGCGCCAGGGATTACCGCCCGCCTCGGGGGGTTCATCCCCCCTCAGCGGGAGGACTGCCTGGTGCTCAACGTCTACCTTCCCCAAAGGCTCCCCCCACCGGAAGGCTGGCCGGTGATGGTCTACCTCCATGGCGGAGGATTTTCCTCGGGGAGCGCCGCCGAGCCCATCTACCGGGGCCACCGCCTGGCGGAGGAGGGCGTGCTGGTGGTGGCCCCCAACTACCGCCTGGGGCCTTTGGGCTTTCTCGCCCTTCCCGCCCTCGAGGCGGAAGACCCAAAGGCGGTGGGAAACTATGGGCTTCTAGACCTTATCGAAGCCCTCCGCTTCGTCCAGCGGTACATCCGCTACTTCGGGGGGGACCCCAAGAACGTCACACTCTTCGGGGAGTCCGCCGGGGGGATGCTGGTCTGCACCCTCCTCGCCACCCCCGAGGCCTGGGGGCTTTTCCATAAGGCCATCCTCCAGTCGGGGGGGTGCGGCTACGCCCGCCCTTTGGGAGAGGGCTTCCCCTTGGGGCAGGCCTGGGCCAGAGGGGTGGGGTGCGACCCTAAGGACCTCGCCTGCCTGCGCCGCCTGCCCTTAGAAGGGCTCCTGCCCCAAGAACCCTCCTTGGACGCCGCGGTCCGCTTCTTAAGTCGCCCTTCCCTCTTCGCCCTTTCTCCCTTCAAGCCCCACCTGGGGCTCCTGGTCCCGGAGGACCCCCGGACCTTCCTGGAAAGAGGCGGGGCCAGGGGGGTGCCCCTCATCGCCGGGGCCACTTTGGACGAGCTCCGCTTCCCCACGCTGCAGGCCCTCTTGGGCCCGGGGACATGGGAGGAGTTCCGGGCCCGCCTCCGCCTCACGCTCCCTGAGGAGAAGGCCGAGGCCCTCCTCAACCACTACCGGGCCCGCTTCGCACGCCCACAGGAGGCCTGGGGGGAGGCGGAGACCGCCCGGGTCCTCCTCTGCCCGAGCCTCCAGGCCGCCCGGCTGCAGGCCCCCCACGCCCCCACCTACGCTTACCTCTTCACCTTCCGCGCCCCTGGGTTTGAGGGCCTTGGGGCCTTCCACGGCCTGGACCTGGCCCCCCTCTTTGGCAACCTCCGGGCCATGCCCTTCTTCCCCCTCTTCCTTACTGGGGAGGCCTACGAGCGGGCGGAAGCCCTGGGCCAGAGGATGCGGGGCTACTGGGTGCGCTTTGCCCAGGAGGGGGAGCCCGGGGGTTGGCCCCGCTGGCCCCTATACCAGAAGGGGCTCGTCCTCCGATTGGACGACCCCGTGGGCCTCCTCCCCGACTCCTTTGAGGTCCGCTGCGGCGTCTTTGAGCGGCTTGGGCTACTATAAGCCCATGCGGGCCACCTGCCCTCTGGACTGCCCCGACGCCTGCCGCCTCCGCCTCACCTTCCAGGAGGGGCGCCTCGTAAAGGTGGAGGGGGACCTGGGGCACCCCATCACCCGGGGTTTCGCCTGCGCCAAGACCCAACGCTACCCGGACCGCGTCCAAAAGCGCCTCCTCCACCCCATGCGCCGCGCGGGGGCCAAGGGGGAGGGGCGGTTCGTCAGGGTCTCCTGGGAGGAGGCCCTGGACGGGATCGCGGAAAGGCTTAAGGCCATCCTGGACCGGTACGGGGGTGAGGCTGTCCTCCCTTACCACTACGCGGGCACCATGGGCGTGGTGGAGAACCAGCACCCTTTGGCCTTCTTCCGGGCTATCGGGGCCAGCGAGCTTCTGGAGACCATCTGCGCCACCGCGGGGGGCGAGGCCTGGGCCATGACCTACGGGCCCCGCCTGGCCCCAGACCCCGAGGACATCCCGGAAAACGCCCGCTACATCGTCCTTTGGGGCATCAACAGCCTCTCCACCAACAGCCACCTCACCCCCTTTCTCAAGGAGGCCCGGAAAAGGGGGGCCAAGGTGGTCCACCTGGACCCCTACGAGAACATCACCAGCCGCTTTGCGGACTGGCACCTCAAGCTCCGCCCCGGCACGGACGCCGCCTTGGCCTACGCCATCGCCCACGTTCTCTTCCGGGAGGGGCTGGTGGACTGGGCCTATCTGCAAAGGGCGGCGGTGGGCCTCGAGGCCTTCCGGGAAAGGGCCGAGACCTGGACGCCGGAAAGGGCCAGCGCCCTCACAGGGGTGCCGGAGGAGGCCATCCTCCGCCTGGCCCGGGAGATGGGGGAGGCCAAGCGGGTTTTCTTGCGCGTGGGCTACGGCATGACCCGCCACCCGGGGGGCGGGAACGCCCTGAGGGCCGCCATCCTCCTCCCCGCCCTCCTTGGGGCCTGGCGCTACTCGGGCTGTGGGGCCATGCTCTCCACCAGCGGGGCCTTCCCCCTCAATAGGCGCTTCCTCGGGGGGCGGCACCTCCTGGAGAAACCCCGCCCCCACGAGGGCTACTTCCGCCCGAACCCTGGGGCGCGGGCGGTGAACATGAACCAGCTGGGGACGGCCCTTTTGGAGCTAGACCCCCCCATCCGCGCCCTCTTCGTCTTCAACTCCAACCCCCTGGTGGTGGCCCCGGACACGGGCCGGGTGCGGGCGGGCCTTTTAAGGGAAGACCTCTTCACCGTGGTGCTGGAGCAGGTGATGACCGAGACCGCCCGCCATGCGGACTACCTCCTCCCCGCCACCTTCTTCTACGAGCACGAGGACCTCTACACCAGCTACGGCCACTACTACCTCTCCTGGAACCGGGCCCTGGTGCCCCCGGAAGGGGAGGCCCGGCCCAACACCTGGGTCTTCCGGGAGCTCGCCCAAAGGCTTGGCCTAAGGGAGCCCACCCTCCACTGGACGGCGGAGGAGGTGGCAAGGAGCCTCCTGGACGCCGACCACCCCTATCTCCAGGGGATCACCTTTGAGAGGCTAAAGGAGGCGGGCTTCCTCAAGCTGAACCTCCCCAAGCCCTTCCTCCCCTTCCGAGAGGGCCCGGTGCGCTTCAGCCCTCCCCCCGAGGTCATCCCCACGGAGCCGGAGCCGGGCTACCCCTTGGTCCTCCTCACCCCCCCGGCCCACCGCTTCCTCAACACCACCTACGGCAACGTGGAAATCCTGGTGGAGGCGGAAGGGGGGGAGCCCCGCCTCCTCATCCACCCCAAGGATGCGGAGGCCCGGGGCATCCGGGACGGGATGCTGGTCCTGGTGCGCTCGAGGAGGGGCCAGGTGGTGCGAAGGGCGCAGGTCACGGAGGCCCCCATGCCGGGGGTGGTGGTCCTGGAGGGCACCTGGTGGGAGAAGTGGGCTCCAGACGGGAAGGGGATCAACCACCTCACCTCGGAGAGGCTCACGGACCTGGGGGGCGGGAGCACCTTCCATGCCAACCCCGTGGAGGTCACCCCCCTCCTGGGCGACTTCCCCGAGCCCCGTTGGGCTTAGGCGGGGTCGGGGCTTTTCCGGTAGGTGAGGGCCTCGGCCACGTGGGCCTCCTCCACCCGCTCCGAGCCCATGAGGTCGGCCACGGTGCGGGCCACCCTGAGGAGGCGGTCGTAGCCCCGGGCGGAGAGGAGGAGCTTTTTGGCCGCCGCCTGGAGGAGGGCTTCCGCTTCTGGGGTGAGGTGGAGGTGGGCCCTTAAGGCCCTTCCCGAAAGCTCCCCGTTGGGCCGGCCTTGGCGGGCGAGCATCCTTTGCCGCGCCAGGAGGACCCTGGCCCGCACGGCTTCCGTACTTTCCCCCTCGGGGGCGCGGGCAAGCTCTAAGGGGGTGAGGCGGGGCACCTCCACCACCAGGTCAAACCGGTCCAGAAGCGGCCCCGAGATGCGGCCCGCGTAGCGCCTTCGGGCCAGGGGGGTGCAGGTGCAGGGCCGCTCCACATCCCCGTGCCAGCCGCAGGGGCAGGGGTTCATGGCCGCCACCAGGAGGAAGCGGGCAGGGAAGGTGAGGCTGGCCCGGGCCCGGGCCACGGTCACCACCCCGTCCTCCAGGGGCTGGCGCAGGGCCTCGAGGGCCTCCCGGGAAAACTCCGGAAACTCGTCCAGGAAGAGGACCCCCCGGTGGGCCAAGGAGACCTCCCCCGGCTTGGGGATAGCCCCACCCCCGATGAGCCCGGCGTAGCTCACCGTGTGGTGGGGGGCGCGGAGAGGGGGGGTGCGGAGGAGACCCCGAACGGGAAGTCCCGCGGCGGAGTGGACCCGGGTCACCTCCAAGGCCTCCTCCTGGGTGAGGGGTGGGAGGAGGAAGGGGAGACGGCGGGCCAGCATGGTCTTGCCGGAGCCGGGGCTGCCCACCATGAGGAGGTGGTGGCGGCCGGCGGCGGCGATCTCCAGGGCTCGCTTGGCCTTGGCCTGGCCCTTCACGTCCCGGAGGTCCAAAAGGGCCTCCTCCAGAAGGGCCTCCTCCCCTTCCATGGGGCGAAGCGCCTCCTCCCCCCGAAGGAAGGCCACGGCCTCCGCCAACGAGCCCACCCCGTAGGCCTCCACCCCCTCCACCAGGGCGGCCTCCTTGGCGCTTTCCCGGGGCAAGAGCAGCTTTTTCCCCTCGGATATGGACCCTAGGGCCAGGTTCACCGCTCCGGGGATGGGCCTTAAGCTCCCGTCCAGGCCCAGCTCCCCGGCGAAGGCAAAAGGGGCCAGGGCCCCTTGGGACACCACCCCTTGCGCGGCCAGAAGCCCCAGGGCAATGGGCAGGTCAAACTGGCTCCCCTCCTTGCGGAGCTCCGCCGGGGCCAGGTTTACCACCACCCGGGCCTGGGGGTAGGGGAGACCGGTGTTCTTCAGGGCGGCCCTGACCCGCTCCCGGCTCTCCTCCACCGCCTTGTCCGGCAAGCCCACCAGGGCGTAGCTGGGCAGACCCGGGCTGACATCCACCTCCACGGTGACGGGAACCGCCTCCAGGCCGAAGAGGGCGTAGCTCCGCACCTGGGCTAGCATGGAAGGAGTTTACCACACAGGTGTCAGCTTGCGGGCTTACCCCTTTTTGTTGACATGAAGATTTTTGCCCTACCATAGGGCTATGCCATCGGTTGGCCCCTTGGACTCATATGACAAAGCCCAGGCCCTTTTCCAGGAGCGTAGGGCACTCCTTTCGCGGATGGGGGGGGTTCCCTTGACTCTTCTCCAGGTGGCCAGCGAGGAGTGGCTCTACATGCTCCAGGAGGACACCCGCCACTCCCTGGCCATAGAGGGCTACTTCGTTACGGATGAGGAGCTCGAGGCCGTTTTGGGTGGGCGGAGGGGTTCTTTGGAGGTCCTCAACTACTTTCGCACCGCCCAGTTTGTCTACGGTTTGGCTTTCCAGTATCTGCAAGAGGGAACCTGGCACCTAGACGTGGCCCTGATCAACACCATCCACGCCCAGCTTTTCCAGGGTACGTCCCAGGAGCGTCACAGGGGCCAGCCGGCCGATGGGGTTCAGCGGACCATCGCCGGGGCCCAGGTGCGCCCTCCTTTGGAGGCCACAAGCTATCTTCGGGCTTTCACCCAACTCATGCCCAGGCTCTTTCAAGCACGGGAGGTCCTCGAGGCCCTAGCCAAGGCCCACACCCTTTTTGAGGCCATTCACCCTTACCGGGATGGTAACGGGCGGGTGGGCCGGATTCTCCTCAACTACCTGGCCATCCTAAAAGGGCTTCCCCCCTTGGCCATTAAGGGTCTTTCCCAAGAGGAGCGGCGCCGGTATTACGCTGCTCTTCAGGAGGCGGATAGGGGGTTCCATAAATCCTTCCCTCCCCCTGAACCCCAGGCCCTCTTGGAGGCTTTGGACGCCGGGCAGTTTGAACCCCTGGCCCTCCTCTTAGCCGAAAGCCTCCTTGCGAGGGTGGACACCCTTTTGGCCCTTACTCTTTTGCGCTACACCGACCTCATGCCCCTGGAGAAGGTGGCCCAGGAGCTGGGGGTGGACCGCCTTTTGGTTTACCAGTGGGTGCGGAGGAAGCGCTTGGTGGTCTACCGGCCAGGGGGAAAAAGGCGGCCCCTTTCCCATCCCTGGCTTTTTCTGGGCACCCGGGAACATCCTCCCTCGGCACCCAACCCTTTTCCCCCCGAGCGGCCCGGGTGGGAGGAGCGGGCGAGAGCGTGGCAGCGCACCCTATTTGACCTGGGGGCGTAGGAGGGGCAGGTAAAGCCCTAGGCCGAGGAGGAGAAGCCCCAAAAGCCCGAGGAAGGCCGCTCCGTAACCCAAGGTCCCCACCATCACCCCCACCCCCCACTGGAGGAGGAAGGTTCCTCCGATGCCGAAGAGGTTCACCAGGGTGGTGGCCCGGCCCACCAGGTGGGGGAGGACCAGCTCCCGGGCCTGGGTTAGGGTGAGAATGTTGAAGGCCCCGAAGAAGCCCAAAAGGGCGTAAGCGGGAAGGAGGGCTTTTAAGAGGAGGAGAAGGAGTCCCAAGGCGAAGAGAAGGGCGGAGAGGAAGAGGACCCGCGCCGTTCCCAACCGGTCCGCCAGATACCCGGAAACCAAAAACCCCAGGACCGCTCCGCCGCTATAGAGTAGGAGGAGGTTCCCCACCGCCACGGCGGAAAGCCCTAGAGCGTACCCGTAGGCCCCCGCCCAGAGGGTCTGGAGGGCCAGAAAGCTCCCCGCAAAGGCCAGGGCCAGGAAGGCCACCCGGAGGAGGGGTCCGTTGCCCAGCACTTCTTTGAGCCCCCCCGTCCCCCCACCCTTGGGCCAGGCCACCCCGGGAGGGGCGTTCCTTACGCCCAGGGCGATGGAGAGGGCCACCAGGACCACTGCTCCCCCCCCAAGGAGGAAGACCCCCCGCCAGCCCAAGGCCTCCTTCAGGAGGGCCAGGGGGGTGGCGGCCATGAGCCCCCCTGTGGCCCCCAGGCCCACAAGGAGGGTGGACACCGTGGCGTAGTTCTTGGGGAACCAAAGGCTGAAGGCCTTCATGGAGCCCATGAGGGCCGCGGCCATCCCCATCCCGATGAGGGCCCGCCCCAAGGCCAGGATGGGGAAGCTTGGGGCCAGGCCGAAGACCACGCTTCCCAGGGCGGCGAGAAGGAGGAAGCCAGGGGTGATGAGCCGGGGTCCGTACCGGTCCAGAAGCCCCCCTAAGGGGAGCTGCACCGAGGCGAAGGCCAGGTAGAAGAGGCTGGTCATGAACCCAAGCTCCGCTGGTCCAAGCTCCATTTCCGCGGAGAGGTCCTTGGCCAAGACCGCGTTGGCCGACCGGTAGAAGTAGGAGAGGAAGTAGCCTAGGGTAAAGAGCAGGAAGACTCTGAGCGCCATATCACCTCCGGTTCAAGGCAACCCCCACCAGGATAAGCGTGCCCCCCAGGAGGGCCCCTGGGCTTAAGGGCTCCCCCGCCAGGGGCACGGCAAAGAGGGCCCCCGCCACCGGCTCCAACATGGCGAGGAGGGTGGCCTTTCGGGCCGGCACCTGCCTCACCCCAAGGAGGAAAAGCCCAAAGGGGATCACGGTTCCGAAGACCACCAGGTAGAGCACCGCTAGGACCTCCTTCAGGCCTAGGCCCAGGAGGAGGGGCAGGTGGTAGAGGAGGACGGGCAGGGCGAGGAGGCTCCCCACCCCTGTGGCCACGGCCAGGCTGGTGAAGGGTGGGGTCCTTAACCCATAGGAGAAGGCGGCGTAGGCGGCGAAGGAGACCGCAGAGAGGAGCCCAAAGGCCAGCCCCACCGGCCCCCCCACCAAGCCTCTAGGCCCCACCACCAGGAGGTAGGCCCCGAGGAGGGCCAGCCCCACCCCAAGAAGCGCCTTTCGGGGAAGGCGCTCCCCCCGGAGGAGGGCGTGAAGGGTGAGGAGGGTTGGGGCCAGGTACTGGAGGAAGATCCCCGTGGCCACGGTGGTGGTGTGGATGGCCAGGTAGTAAAAGGCTTGGGCCCCGGAGAGGGCGAGGCCCACCCGGAGGAGGCGGGGTTTTTCCTCGGGAAGAGGAGGATGGCGGCGGAGGAGGGGGAGGAGGAGGAAGAAGCTTAGGAGGAAGCGCAAGGGGATGAGGAGCCCAGGGGGGATGCTCTCCATGAACCGGCCCGCCAGGGCCCCGCCTAGGCCCCAAAGGAGGGCGGCGAGCAGGATGGGGATCACCGCCTACCTCCAAGCACCGCAAGCCCCACCCCCATCAGGAGGACCAGCGCCCCCAAAAGGACCAAGGGCCCCGGAACCTCCCCGAAAAGGAGGAAGGCCAGGAGGCTTGCCCCCACCGGCTCAAAGAGAATGGCCAGGGTGACCAGAACCGGGGAGATGTACCGGGTGGCCCAGTTGAAGCTGGTGTGGCCGATGAGCTGAGGAATCGCCGCCATGAGGAGGATGTAGAGGTACACGGAAGGGGAGTACCCCCCATACCCGCCGCCGAAGAGGTAGGGGAGGGGCAGGAGCAGGAGGGCGGCCATGGTGTAGGCAAGTCGGATATATTCCAGAGTAGAGAGCCCCCGGCGCTGGGCTTCCCGCCCCAAGAGAAAGTAAAAGGAAACCGCCACCGCCCCCAAAAGGGCCAGGAGGTCTCCCAGGAGGGGGTTTTTCCCCCCATCTCCCCTTGCGTCCCCGAGCCCGATGAGAAGCCCACCCGAAAGGGCCACCCCCACCCCTAGGAGGGTGAGGGGGGTGGGCCGTTCCCGGAAGAGGAGCCAGCCGAGAAGGGTCACCCAGACGGGGTTGGTGGTGACCAGGGCGGTGCTGGCGGCCACGGAGGTGTAGGAGAGGGAGGTGATCCAAAAGGCGAAGTGGAGAGCTAGGAAGGCCCCTGCCCCCAGCGCCCAAGGGACCCCTTCCCCTCTTGGGGTTCCTCTCCGCCAACCTGGAGCCAGAAGGAGGGCGGCCAGGGCCAGCCGACCTGCGCTCATGACCAGGCTGAAGGCCAGGCTCGTGTCCCCGCTGGCCCTTAGGGCGAGCCGCACCAGGATGCTCCCGAAGCTGATGGCCAGGATGCCAAGCAGGAGTACGGCGAGAAGCTTTGCCCCCGAGGGTCGCATGGGCGCATTTTTTCACACCGGGGGGGTTCTGACCAGTGGGTCAAGGGGCTTCTGTCGGTCGTGTAAGGAATTATGTGTAAGGGTATGTGTATGAATGGGGGTACCAACGGGAGAGGAGGTACCCCATGGATCAGGATACCCTCCAGATGATCTTGAGGGAAGCAGTGAGGGAAACGGTAACCCAGGTTCTGCAGGCCCTGCTC
>NZ_JBBIMD010000008.1:0-47949 GCF_037444525.1 Thermus sp.
CTCACCCGTCCGCCGCTGGGTGGCGAACCACCCCGCACGACTTGCATGTCTTAGGCACGCCGCCAGCGTTCACCCTGAGCCAGGATCAAACTCTCCAACAAAAGTACGCCCGAAGGCGTGTGGGTTCGTGTTTAGCCCGAATCCTGCGCTTTCAAGATCCCCCGCCGGCTTCCGCCAGCGCAAAAAGCAATATACCGCCCCCCCATCTTTTTGTCAAGATGGGGGCATGGACCTCTTGGTGGTGGTACCCCACCCCGACGACGAGACCTTTGGCGCGGGGGGTGCGCTCCTCCTGGCCAAGGCGGAGGGCCTCAAGACCGGGGTCATCGCCCTCACCCGGGGGGAGGCGGGGCGCACCTTGGGCCTTTGCCCCCCGGAGCGCTTGGGAGAGGTGCGCTCGGAGGAGCTCAGGCGGGCGGCGGAGGTCCTCCAGGTGGACCACCTGGAGGTCTTCTCCTTTCCCAACGGTCTGCCCCCGGAGGTGGGGGCGGAGGAGCGGGGGGTTGGGGAGGGCAGGGGCCTCGAGGCCCACCCGGAGGCGGTGGCGGTGCTTAGGGCCCGCTTCCAGGCCCTAAGGCCCCGCTTCGTCCTCACCTTTCCCCCAGACGGCATCAACGGCCACCCCGACCACGTGGCCGCAAGCCGCTACGTCCGGGAGGCGGCGGAAGGGTTCCGGCTGGTCCATTTTGTGCGTCCGGAAGGGCCCTGGCCCGTGACCCACCGCCTGAGGCTTCCCGAGTGGGCCTTAAGCCGGAAGCTCAAGGCCTTGGCCCAGCACAAGACCCAGGCCCTTTCCGTGCTCTCCTTCATGGAGAAGCATCCCGAGCGGCTTTGGACGGAGACCTTTTGGGTGGTGGGGGAGGAGGGGCTTAAGGAGGGGCCATGGTGGTGAGGCCTTTAGAGCACACCGCGGACGTGGGGTTTGAGCTGGAGGGGGAGAGCCTCGAGGCCCTCTTCCAGGCTGCCCTTCTTGGGCTTTTGGGGGTCATGTTCCAGTCCCCTCCTAAAGGAGGGAAAAGGCGGAGGCGGCTTCGCCTGGAGGCGGAGGACTTGGAAACCCTTCTGGTGCACTTTCTGAACGAGCTCGTCTACCTCATCCAGACCAAGGGCTTCGTCCCCGGGCGGGCGGTGTTGCGCATAACCCCCACCTCCACAGGCTACGCCCTGGAGGGGACGCTTTTTGGGGAGGCGTTCCGGCCGGAGATGGGTTTCCAGGGCGAGGTGAAAAGCGCCACCTTCCACGGCCTTAAGGTGGCGGAGGAAGGGGGAAGGTGGCGGGCGCGGGTGATCCTAGACGTGTAGGCGGGAGAGCTTCTCCCTAACCCGCTCCAAAAGCCCCGCTTCCACCAGGGCCTTGGCCCGGAGGAGGGCGTTTTTCACCGCCTCCTCGTCCGCGGAGCCGTGGCCGATGAGGACCGTGCCCTCCACCCCGAGAAGGGGCATGGCCCCGTACTGGGCGGGGTCCACCCTGGCCTTCACCTGCCTCAGGGCGGGGAGGGCCAGGAGGGCCCCAAGCCGGGCCAGGGGGGAGGAGGCGAGGGCCTCCTTAATCCAAGAGAGGAGGACCTTGGCCTCCCCTTCTGCAAGCTTTAGGGCCACGTTCCCCGTGAAGCCGTCGGTGACCACCACGGCCGTGGTGCCGAAGAAAATGTCCCGCCCCTCCACGTTGCCGAAGAAGCGCTCCCCTAAAGCGGCCTTCAGAAGGGGGTAAGCCTCGAGGACCAAGGCGTTCCCCTTCCCCTCCTCCTCCCCGATGGAAAGGAGGCCCACCTTGGGGGCCTCCACCCCGCTGGCCTCCGCATAGGCCAGGCCCATGGCCGCAAACTGGAGGAGGAAGGAGGGGCGGCAGTCCGCGTTCGCCCCCCCGTCCAGGAGGAAGGTGCGGCCCCGTTGGCTCGGGAACTCCACCAGAAGGGCCGGCCGCTCCACCCCCTTCGCCCGTCCCAGGGTGAAGAGGGCCGCGGCCATGGTGGCCCCGGTGTGGCCCATGGACACCACGGCCTCTACTTCTTTCCTTTGGAGGAGCTCCATGGCCACGGCGATGGAGCTTTCCCGGCGCCTCCGCACCTCGGTGGCGTGCTCCTCCATGCGGATCCAGTCCGGGGCGTGGCAGATGGGGAGGTCTCCCCTCTGGCGCCTGAGCTCCTCCTGAAGCCGGTCCTCTGGCCCCACCAGGACCACCTCCACCCCGGACCGGGCCGCTTTCAGGGCCCCGGCCACGGTGACCCTGGGGGCATGGTCGCCCCCCATGGCATCCAGGGCGATCCGCATCAGGCGCTGGGGGGCAGGTGCTTTTGCAGCTTGGCCTCAAAGTTGCGCTTGGGCTGGGCCCCCACCAGGACCTCCACCGGCTGGCCCCCCTTGAAGAGGATGACGGTGGGGATGCTCATCACCCGGTAGCGCATGGCCGTCTTGGGGTTCTCGTCCACGTCCAGCTTGGCCACCACCACCCGCCCCTCGTACTCCTGGGCCAACTCCTCCAGGATGGGGGCGATCATCCGGCAAGGGGCGCACCACTCCGCCCAGAAGTCCACCAGGACCAAGGGGTTCTGCGCCAAGAGCTGGTCAAACTCCGCGTCCGTAACCTCCACGGGCTTCGCCATACCTCCCCCACTTTAGGGCAAAACCCCCCAGGGATAAACCCCTGGGGGGCACAGGGCCCGGGCTACCGCTTCTTCTTGCCGCCCTTTTTCCCTTTGCCGCCCCCAACCCCCCCCGTGCCTCGGAGGAAGCTTTTGAGCTTGTTCTCAAACTCCGGGGCCTGCTTGGGGAGGCGCCGGGGCCGGGGAGGCGGGGCCCCCTCGGGGGCGGGGGTCAGGTCCTTGATGGAAAGGTCCAGCCGACCCTTGGCGTCCCGGCCCTTGACCATCACCTGGACGATGTCCCCCTCGTTGAGGAAGTCCCGGACGTTCCTCACGAACTCGTGGGCGATTTGGGAGATGTGCACCAGGCCTTGCTCCCCGCCCGGCAGCTCCACAAAGGCGCCAAAATCCGTAACCCGCACCACGCGGCCTTCCACGATGCTTCCAGCTTCTAGCTCCACTGTCCTTCTCCTCGCGCGAGCACGCCCGCGGTAGCCCCACTATAGCACAAGGGGGCGCACCCCCTCCCGGCCCACGGCCTCCAGGAGGTGGGCCACCCGCTGGCCCAGCCGGGGGTGAAGGAGGTCGGGGGCCAGGTCCGCCAGGGGCACCAGGACGAAGGCCCGTTGGTGGAGGCGGGGGTGGGGGAGGGTGAGGCCTTCCTCCTCCAAGACCAGGTCCCCGTAGAGGAGGAGGTCCAGGTCTATGGTCCTGGGGCCTAGGGGTTCCTTGCGCACCCGGCCCAGGGCCCGCTCTATGTCCAGGAGGTGCTGGAGGAGGGCCCTAGGGGGCAGGGCGGTTTCCACCTCCGCCACCAGGTTGAGGTAGGGAGGCTGGGGCGGGCCTATGGGGTCGGTCTCGTAAATGGGGGAGAGGCGGAGGAGGTGGGTCTGAGGCAGGCGGGAGAGGGCGGAAAGGGCCAGAAGGAGGTACCCCGCCCGGTCTCCCAGGTTGCTTCCCAAGGCGATGTAGGCGCGCATGCCCTTAGAGTCTACGCCTGGCAGCGGGGGCAGAAGTGGGTGCCCCGCCCGGCCACCTTCAGGCGGAGGATGGGGCCGCCGCATCGGGGGCAGGGAAGGCCCCTTCGCCCGTAGACCGCGTGCCGGGTCTGGAAGCCCCCAGGGGCGCCGTCCGGCTGCTGGTAGGTCCGGTCGGAGAGGGTGCTTCCCCCGAGGGCCACCGCCTCCTCGAGGACGGCGCGCAAGGCCCGGTGGAGGCGTAGGGCCTCCTCCTCCGAGAGGCTTCGCCCGGGGCGCAAGGGATTAAGCCCGGCCCGGAAAAGGGCCTCGTCCGCGTAGATGTTCCCCACCCCCGCGGCCAGGCGCTGTTCCAGGAGGAGGGCCTTGAGGGGCCTTTGGCTTCGCCTTAGGCCCTGGTAGAAGGGGGAGAAGGGGAAGGCCTCCAGGGGCTCGGGGCCCAGGCGGGCGAGGAGGGGGATTTCCCCGTACGCCCCCCGCTCCACCACCCAGATCCGCCCGAAGCGCCGGGGGTCGTGGAAGAATAGGCACCCATCCTCCAGGACGAACTCCACCCGGGCATGGGGGGTCTTCTCCCGGCGGAAGCCCCCCGTCATGCCCAGGTGGACCACCATCTCCTTTTCCCCCGTGAGGGCAAAGAGGAGGAACTTTCCCCGGCGCCCGAGGTCCAACACCCTTTCCCCTTCCGCCCCTTCCGTATTCCGGTAGCGCAGGGGGTCTTGGTGGAGGACCTTAAGGAGGGTTTTACCCCTTAGGAGGGGAAGGAGCTTTTTCCTTGTGGTCTCCACCTCGGGCAGCTCAGGCATCCCGGAGCCTCCTCCGGGCGAAGGCTCGGTAGAGCCAGGGGCCCACCCCCAAGGCCCCCCCGAGCCAGAGGAGGGGGTAGAGGGGCCAAAGGGGGGGAAGGGCCCGGGCCAGGGTCAGGAGGGCCCCGTAGCCCCTATGGACCCTTTCCCCCTCGTAGACGTGGAGGGCCTCGAGGAGGGCGGATCTGTCCCCTTCCGGGGCGCTCCCCACGGGGAGGAAGACAATCCTCCCCTCCCGGTCAAGCCGCTTTAGGGCTTCCCCGAAGGCCCGGCAGTAGGGGCACCGTTCGTCTATGTAGGCCTTCACGGCGCGTCCACGGGGACGGGCTCCCCCTTCTCGTTCACCGCCACGTAGGTGAGTTCCCCCTTGGTGGCGAGAACCCGCCCGTTCTCCTTGCCGAAGCGCTCCTTGTACACCTCCACCTCCACGGTGAGGGAGGTCCGGCCCACCCGCACCACCCGGGCCACCACCTCCAGGAGGTCCCCGGTGCGGATGGGCACCTTGAACTCCACGCCGCCCACGGCCACGGTGACCACGGGCTTTCTGGCGCGTCGGGCCGCGGCGTAGGAGCCCACCTTGTCCATGAGGCCCAGGACGAAGCCGCCAAAGGCCGCCCCTAGGGGGTTGGTGTGCTCGGGGAAGACGAGCTCGAGGGTGCGCGCCTCCATCCCCTTTAGCCTAAGGGGTGTAGAGGCCATCCGTCAGCCGGGCCATCTCCCGGTCTTTCTCCGTGACGCCCCCTGCCGTGTGGGTCCACCACTCCACCGCCACCCGCCCCCACTCCACGGTGAGCCGGGGGTGGTGCCCCTTCTCCTCCGCCAGGGCCCCCACGCGGTCCGCGAAGGCCAGGGCCTCCCGGAAGTCGGGGAAGCGGAACTCCTTGTAGAGGCGCTCGGGGTTTTCCAGCACCTGCCAGTCCATGCCCTGAGGGTAAAGCAACGCCCCCAGGCCCTTTGTGCCCGGGGGCGGGTTTGGTTGCGGGGGCGGGATTTGAACCCGCGACCTTCGGGTTATGAGCCCGACGAGCTACCAGGCTGCTCCACCCCGCGTCGCCAACCTTCAGTATGGCTGGCCCAAGGGGGTTTGTCAAGGGTGGGGGGTTTGGGTATCTTGGCCCCATGCGGCTTTTGCAGGTGGCCCTGCCCCTTCCCTTGGAACCCCTCACCTACCTCCCCCCCTTGGGGAGGGAAGAGGAAGGGGCCCTGGGCCGGCGGGTGGCCGTGCCCTGGCGGGGGGAGGTGCAGCTAGGGGTGGTGGTGGGGGAAGGGGAGGGGCGGCCCGCCCTCCACCTCCGCCACGCCCTGGCCTACCTGGACGAGGTCCCCCTTCTTCGGGCGGAGGAGATCGCCTTCTTGAGGGCCGCGGCCCACCACCTCTTCGCCCCCCTGGGCCAGGTCCTCGCGGACTTCCTCCCCCCCATGCCCGAGCCCGTCCACCGGGTGCGCCTCTTTCCGGGGGCAGACCCCGGGCTTCTCCCCCCCGGGCTTTCCGCCCTAGGGGACTGGCAGGAGGCCAAGGGCTTTGACCCTAAGCTTTTGGACCTCTTGCGGGAGGGCGGGGTGCTAGAGGAGGAGGTTTCCTTTAGGCCGCAAAAGAGGGTCCTCCGCGTCCTGAAGGAGCCCGAGGAGGGGCTAGGGGAGGCCTCTAGACGGGTCCTCGAGGTCCTCAAGGCCCTGGGGGAGGCGGAAAGCCAGGCCGCCCTAGCCCGGGCCGCGGGGGTGGGGGTAGGGGTGGTGAAGCGGCTCCTGGAAAAGGGGTACATCGGCCTCCTTCCCCCCGAGCCTCCGAGGGGCGGGGGAAAGGAGGCCATAGCCCCCCTTACCCTTCCGGAAAGGCCCGAGCGGGTGAACGGGGGGCGGCTTCGGGAGAGGATGCGCGTCCTAAGGGGCCTCCTGGAGGAGGGGGACCACCTGGTCCTCTTCCCCGAGGTGGGGCTTCTGGAGCGCTTCCTGGAGGGCTTCCCCGAGGCCAGGCCCTACCACGGGGGGCTTCCCCTCTGGGCCCGGGAGGCCCTTTTCCAGAGGCCAGGGGGCACGGTCTTCGCCACCTACGGGGGCCTCCTCCTGCCCTACACCCCCCAGGGGATCGTGGTGGTGGAGGAGGGGAGCGAAAGCTACAAGCTTCCCTCGGGCACCCGGGCCTTCATCCCTCCCCTGGCGGAGCTTAGGGCCCGGCTTTTGGGGATCCCCCTCACCTACCTCTCCTTGGTGCCCGCGGTGGAGGTCCTGGAAAGAAAGCCCCTTCGCCTCCCCGTGCCCAAGCCCCGCCTCCTCACCCTTTCCCTCAAGGAGGAGCGGGGCTGGCCCTTTACGGGGAGGGCCCTCGCCCTCCTCAAGCAGGTGGAGGAGAAGGGCCGCCAGGCGGTGGTCTTGGCCTCGAGGCGGGGCTATAGCGCCCTCCTCCTCTGCCCGGACTGCGGCTACAAGCCCACCTGCCCGGACTGCGCCCTGCCCTTGCGCTTCCACCAAGCCCCCCTCACCCTTCTCTGCCACCAGTGCGGCCATAAGGAGGCCCCGCCCCCCCTTTGCCCCCGGTGCGGCTCCCCCCTCCTGGAGCCCCGGGGTCCAGGGGTAGACTGGCTTCTAAGGGAGCTTAAGGAGCGGCTTGGCCTCCCCGTCTACCGCTTCGCCAAGGACGGCAAGGACGACCTCACCCCCCTCCTCCAGGGGGAGGGGGGGGTGGTGGTGGGGACCACGGCCCTCCTAAGGGGCCCGGTCCTTCCCGGGCTTGCCTTGGTCCTCCTCCCCCACGCGGACGGGTTCCTCTTGGACTCGGACTTCCGGGCCGCGGAGCGGTACCACCGCCTCCTTTGGGCCCTCACGGAGCTCAGGCCCGGCCACCGGCCCCTCCTCGTCCTCCAGACCTTCCACCCCGACCACCCTGTCCACCGGGCCCTGGAGGAGGGGGAGGTGGAGGCCTTCTTGTGGCAGGAGAAGGCCCTCAGGGAGGCCCTGGACTACCCCCCCAAGGTGCGCATGCTGAAGCTGGAGGTGGCCCACCGCAAGGAGGAGAAGGCCTTGGCCCTGGCCCTGGAGCTCCGGGAGGTCCTGAGGAAGGTGGCGGGGGAGGAGGAGGTCTTGGGCCCCGCCCCGGCCCCCGTGCCCAAGCTCAAGGGGCACTACCTTTACCACCTACTCCTTAAAGGGGGGACAGAAAGGCTCCACGAGCTCCTTGCCCACCTGGACCGCCGCAAGTTCAGGTTGGACCCGGACCCCTTCCGCTTCGTGGGCCTTTTGGAGGACTGAGGGCCGTGTGGACGTTTCCACGATAGGGCCTTTATCTTGGGTCCCATGGAACCCCCCTACCGGGCCTGGCTGGAGGTGGACCTGGGGGTCCTTTGGGCCAACTACGCCCTCCTTTCCGCCCGGGCTAAGGGGGAGGTCATCCCCGTGCTCAAAGCGGAGGCCTACGGCCACGGGGCCCTGCCCATCGCCCGCTTCCTCCTGGGGCGGGGGGTAAGGCGGGTAGCGGTGGCCACCCTGGGGGAGGCCCGGGCCCTAAGGCGGGGAGGGGTGGCGGGGGAGATCCTCCTCCTGGGAAGCCTCCACCCCCTCGAGGCCGAGGAGGCCCTTGGGCTGGGCCTCATCCCCACCCTCTCCACCCTCGAGGCCGCCCAGGCCTTGGCCCAAAGGGCCCGGGCCCTGGGCCTCACCCCTAGGGCCCACCTCAAGGTGGACACGGGCATGCACCGGGTGGGCTTCCCCTGGAGGGAGGCCCAAGCTGCCCTGAGGGCGGTGGAGGCCTTGGGGGTGCGGGTGGAGGGGGTCTACAGCCACCTGGCCACCGTGGGGGAGGACCCGGCGTTCGTGGAGGTGCAGAGGGCCCGCTTTCTGGAGGTGCGAAGGGCCCTAGGCCCCGACTACTTCTACCACCTGGAAAACTCCCATGGCCTCCTCCTCCACGGGGGGGGGAACGCGCGGGTGGGGCTCGCCCTCTACGGGCTCGTGCCGGGCTTTGGCCTTAAGCCCGTCCTCCGCCTCCTGGCCCGGCCCACCCTGGTGAAGCGCCTGGAGAGGGGCGCCCAGGTGGGGTACGGGGGGGAGTACGTGGCCCAAGGGGGGGAGTGGCTCGCCACCCTGCCCGTGGGCTACGCGGATGGCCTCCCTAGGGGGGCGGTGCGGGGGGTGCGGGGGCCGGATGGGGCCTTCCTCCCTCTGGCCGGGCGCATCTCCATGGACCAGGCCACGGTGCTCCTCCCGGGGCCCGTGGGCCTGGAGGCGGTCTTTGAGGTCATCGGCCCCGACTTCGGTCCCACGGGCCTTTGCGCCTTGGCGGAGGCCCGGGGCACCATCCCCTACGAGGTGGCGGTGCACCTCTCCCGCCGCCTGCCCCGGCTTTACCTCCTGGAGGGGGAGGTGGTGGCGCGGGTAGAGTGAGGGGGTGCAGGCCATCCGCCTCTTCCAAGGCTACCTGTGGCACCCCAAGGAGGCCCCCCTGGACCTGAAGGCCCTCCTGCCCGAAGCGGTGGAAGGGGCCAGGCTCCTTTTGGACGAGGTCCCGCCCCCCACCCCCTTCTTTGAGGATGGGACCCCCACGGCGGGCCAGCGCTTTTACCAGCTCACCCTCCTCGTCCTCTCCCAAGACCCGCCCGAGGCCCCAAAGCCCCTGGCCGAGCGGGTGGCGAAGGCCCTCCAGCCCCTTTTGGAAGGCCTGCCCCAGGGGGTGGGGTGGCTCCTTTTGGAAGACTTAAGGCCCCTCTAGGCGGGCCGCCTTAGGGGCCAGTACCCAAGCCCAAGCCCGAGGAGGAGGAGGAGAAGCCCCAAGGGCCTCGGCTTCACCAGAAGGCCCAAAAAGGCCCCGAAGAGGAGGAGGCCAAGCCCCACCCGCCTCCTCCCCACGAGGAAGGCCCGGCCTGAAAGGAAGCCCAAAAGAAGGGGCAAGGCCCAGGCGGCGAGGAGGAGAAGCCCTACGGCCCAGGGGGTCAAAGCCGGTGCTCCTCGGGGGCGAAGCCCTCCACCCAGAAGCTCCCGTCGGGGCGGTGCTCCTTCTTCCAGACGGGGAGGATTTGCTTCACCCGGTCAATGGCGTACTGGCAGGCCAGGAAGGCTTCCTTGCGGTGGCGGGCCGAGACCACGATGGCGATGGAGGCCTCCCCTGGGTCCACCCGGCCCAATCGGTGCCAGAGGGCGATGCGGCCTAGGTCCCAGCGGGCCCGCATCTCCCCTAGGATCTGGGCCATGACCCTCTCCGCCATCTCCGGGTAGGCCTCGTACTCCAAGTAGGCCACCTCCGCCCCCCGGTTGGGGCTCCTGGTGGTGCCGAGAAAGCTCACCACCGCCCCGTACTCGGGGGCCGTGGCCCAAGCCACCAGGGCCCCCAGGTCCAGGGGGGCTTCCGTGAGGCCGAAGCTGTCCTGGCCGCCGGAGACGGGGGGCAGGAAGGCCACCTCGTCCCCCTCCTTTAAGGGGGTTTCCCCCCCCGCCAGGGCCTGGTTCACCGCGGCCATCCCTCCTTCCAGGGCAAGCCCGGGGAAAAGGGCCTCCAAGGCCCTTTGGGCCTCGAGGACCCTGGCCCCCTCGGGAAGCTCTAGGCTGAGGCGGTCCTGGCCCGCCTGTTCCCGGTAAAGGGCGAAAAGCCGCACTTCAACCCGCATGGCCCTCAGTATAGACCTGGCTCAGGCCATAGGCCACGGCCAAGGCCTCGGGGTAGCGCATGCGCATGGGGCCTAAGAGGACCAGCTCCCCCGTCCACTCCCCCCGGGCAAGGCCCGCCTGCACCGCGCTCACCCCCTCCACCTCCCCCACCCGCACGTCCACCCGGCCCGGGGGGGTGAGGAGGTCCTCCCCTTCCGCCTCGTAGAGCTGCACCAGCCGTTCCAGGAAGGCCGGGTCCCGGGCCTCGGGCTCCTTAAGGGCCTGGGCCAGGCCCTCCCGGTAGGTCTGCCCCAGGCCCTGGGCCAGGACCCTTTCCAGGGCGCTGAAGAGGTCCTCGAGGCCAGAAGGGGCTTTGGGCAGGCGCTCAAAAGGCCCTTGCAGGGCCTCCTCCGCCTCCTTCAGCCGGGCGGGGCTTAGGGTGAGGGGAAGCCTGGCCTCCTTCACCCGCCCCCCCTCCAGGACCAAGACGGCCAGGGTCCCCTCGGGGAGGGGGGAGAGGTGGACCTGGAGGAGGCGGGGCCTTTTCCTAGGCCTTAAGCGGAGAAGGGCGGGGTAGCCGGAAAGCCCCGCGGCCACCTTCACCAGGAAGGCCTCGGGTTCCCGGGCCCCCAGGAGGGCCCGCTCCACCCGCTCCTGGACCGCGGGGGGGAGGCCTTTTGGGGGGAGAAGGGAGAGGCTGTACTGCCGGAAGCCCTGGCGGGTGGGCACCCGGCCCGCGGAGGCGTGGGGCTTGGTGAGGTAGCCCATCTCCTCCAGGGCGATGAGCTCGTAGCGGGCCAGGGCAGGGGAAAGCCCTGTCCCCTCGGCCACCCGGGCCGAGGGGACAGGGGCCCCCGTCTGGATGTAGGCCTCCACCAGGAGGTTGAGGATGGCCCGCTGCCTGGCCGTCACACCCCTATTGTACCGGGGTCACCGCGGCCTCGTCCTCCTCCCCGGTGCGGATGCGGTAGACCTTCTCCACCGGGATTACGAAGACCTTCCCGTCCCCCACCTCCCCGGTGCGGGCGGCCTTCAGGATGGCCTCCACCGTAGGCTTGACGAAGGGCTCGGAAACCCCGATCTCCAGGCGCACCTTCTCGTGGAGCTCCATCTTCACCGTGGTGCCCCGGTAGGTCTCCACCTTCTCCGTCTCCCCCCCATGGCCTTGGACCCGGCTTAGGGTGAGCCCCCGCACCTCGGCCTTGAAAAGAGCCTCCAGAACCTCCCCCAGCTTCTCCGGGCGGACGATGGCCACGATGAGCTTCACGCCTTACCTCCTTTGGGCTTCAGGGCCGGGGGCGCGGCTTCGGGAAGGACCAGGACGGCCCCTTCCCCAGAAGCGTAGGCCTCCTCCCCGTGCTGGGTCACGTCCAGGCCCAGGCCCTCCTCCTTGGGGCTGGTCCGCAAGGGGGTGAGGAGGGCTATGGCCTTCAAGAGGACGAAAGTGGCCAGGGCGCTGTAGAGCGCAGCCACCCCCACGGTCAGAGCCTGGACCCCGAGCTGGGCCGGGTTGCCGAAGAGGAGCCCGTCCGCCGCCCCGCTCCAGGCCTTTTCCGCCAGGATCCCGGTGAGGAGGGCCCCGACCATCCCCGCCACCCCGTGGGCGGCGAAGACGTCCAGGCTGTCGTCCAGCCGGGTCCGGGCCCGAAGGAGCAGGGCGAAGTAGCTGGGGAAGGCCGAGAAGGCCCCGAGGACCAGGGCGGAAAGGGGAGAGACGAACCCCGCGGCCGGGGTAACCGCCACCAGGCCCACCACGATGGCCGTGGCCGTGCCCACCGCGGTGGCCTTGCCGGTGCGGAAGAGGTCCAAAAGGAGCCAGACCACCAGGGTGGCCATGGGGGCCAGGAAGGTGTTGGCGAAGGCCAGAGTGGCAATGCCATTGGCCGCCAGGGCGCTACCCCCGTTGAAGCCGAACCAGCCGAACCAGAGGAGGGCGGCCCCCAGGAGGCTGAGGGGGATGTTGTGGGGCAGGATGGCCTGGCGGCCGTAGTCCTTCCTGGGCCCGAGGACTAAGGCGGCCACCAGTCCCGCCACCCCCGCGTTGATGTGGACCACTGTGCCCCCGGCGAAGTCCAGGGCCCCCAGGGCCCCCAAAAACCCCCCACCCCAGACCCAGTGGGCCAGGGGGGCGTAAACCAAAAGCCCCCACAGGATGAGGAAGGCTAGGTAGGCAGGGAAGCGCATGCGCTCCACGATGGCCCCGGAGACCAAAGCGGCGGCGATGATGGCGAAGGTGCCCTGGAAGGCTAGGAAGAGGAGGTGGGGGATGGTGCCCTTGGCCTCGAGGCCTACCCCCTGGAGGAGGGCGTGGCGCAATCCCCCTAGCCAAGGCCCCCCGTCTCCAAAGGCCAGGGTGTAGCCCAAAAGGGCCCAGCCCACCCCCACGAAGGCCAGGGCGGAGAAGCTCATGAGCATGGTGTTCAGGGCGTTCTTGCCCCGCACCAGCCCCCCGTAGAGGAGGGCCAGGGCCGGGGTCATGAGGAGGACGAGGGCGGTGGAGACCAGCATCCAGGCCGTGTCCGCGCCGCTCGTCTCCTGGGCTAGGCCGAGGCTTCCAAGGATCAAAAGGGTTAGGGCGGCTATTCTTCCCATGGTCACCCCCTTAGGGTTGAGGGTAGGTTAGCTTAGGCAGTTTGTCAAGCTTTATCTTGACAAAGTGCCATTAATACCCAAACAAAGAGTCAGTTTTTACCCATAAAGCGGATTTTTGTCATGAGTAAGGTGGACAACGTGCACAAACCCTCCGGAGCCCAAGCCTCGTAAACTGGAGCCCGTGACGTGGGCGGAGCTTCTTGAGCGCCTGAAGGCGGGGCAGGACGAGCGCACCCTCTTCCTGCCCCCGGACCTTTCCCCGGAGGAGCTCGCCCGCTACGCCGCGGGCCTGGCCAACCACAAGGGGGGCATCCTCTTCCTGGGGGTGGGCCCGGAGGGGCGGGTGCTGGGGGCGGCGGAGATCCACCCCCTGCAGATCACCCACGCCCTCTTCCAGCTCACCCAGGGGCTTCTCCTGCCCTACGTGGAGGTTTTAGAGGGCCCGGAAGGGCGGGTTCTCGCCCTCCACGTTCCCCGGGCCCCCGCGGCCATCGCCCTAGGCCCCGGGCGGGTGCCCTTTTGGGACGGTTCCCGCCTTAGCGAGCTCCGGCTGGGGGAGGCCCGCCCCGAGCCCGACTTCACCGCTCAGGTCCTCCCCGCGGCCAGCCTCTCCGACCTGGACCCCCTGGAGGTCCTGCGCCTTAGGCGCATCCTGGAGGAAAGGGGAAGCGCCCTCGCGGCCCTGCCCGACCTGGAGCTCCTCTTCGCCCTAGGCCTTCTAGAGCGGGTGGAAGGGGAGGAGAGGCCCACGGTGGCGGGGCTCCTCCTTGCGGGCACGCCCCTCGCCCTCAAGCGGCTTTTGCCCCAGGCGGAGGTGAGCTACTACTTCCACCAAGACGAGGAGGGTTACGCCTTCCGGGAGGACCTCCTGAGGCCCATCCCCGCCCTCTTGGAGCGGCTAAAGGACCTCATCCAGGCCCGAAACCGGGTGCGCTACCTCACCGTGGGGCTTTTTCGGATAGAGGTCTGGGACTTTGACCAGGAGGTCTACCGGGAGGCCCTCCTAAACGCCTTGGTCCACCGGGACTGGCAGAGCCTGGATGCCATCCAGGTCCACCACCACCAAGACCGCCTGGAGATCTCCAACCCCGGGGGCTTTCCTCCGGGCATCACCCCGGAGAACGTCCTCCGCCACCCCCCAAAAAGGCGGAACCCCCGGCTGGCCGAGGCCCTTTACCGGCTGGGCTACGTGGAGCGGGCGGGGAGCGGGGTGGACAAGATGTACCGCCTCCTCCTCAAGTACGGCAAGGAACCCCCCGAGTACCGCCTCTTCCCCGAGGCCCTCACCCTGGTCCTCTACAACCCCGAGCTGGACGAGGCCTTCGTGCGGGGTCTGGCGGAGGCCCAGGAGCGGCATGGTGCCTTCAGCCTGGACCACCTCATCGTCCTCGGCCACCTACGGCGGGTGGGAAGGGCGACCCTCGAGGAGCTGGCCCGGGCCCTCCAGCTTCCCCCCGAGGGCGCCCGGCGGGTCCTCCACCGCCTGGAGCGCATGGGGTTCCTCCTCAAGGAAGGGGGGCGGTACCGCCTCCAGGGCCAGGACCCCCTGGCCCAGCGCCTCCTGGCAGCGCTGGAGGTCCCCCGCACCCGGCGGGACCTCGAGGCCTTCCTGGGCCTTTCCCAAAGGGAGGCCCTGGCCCTCCTCCGCCGCCTCATGGGGGAGGGGCGGGTGGTGCGGGAGGGCCGGGGGCCGGGCACCCGGTACCGGAGGGCCTGATGCTGCACCTGGTCCTCTACCAGCCGGAGATTCCCCAAAACACCGGGAACGTGGCCCGCACCGCGGCCGCCTTGGGCTTTCCCCTCCACCTCATCTGCCCCTTGGGCTTCCGCCTGGGGGACCCCCGGCTTAAGCGGGCGGGGCTGGACTACTGGCCCCACGTGCGGCCTCAGGTCCACGACACCTGGGAGGCCTTTCTGGCGGCCCTTCCTGAAGGGGCGCGGGTCCTGGCCTTCAGCGCCCGGGGGGAAGTAAGCCTCTTTGAGGCCGAGTTTCGGGAAGGGGATTACCTCCTCTTCGGCCCCGAGACCCGGGGGCTTCCCCCGGAGATCCTAAAGGCCTTCCCCTCCCTCCACATCCCCATCCCCGGGCCTGTGCGCTCCCTGAACCTGGCGGTGGCCGTGGGGGTGGCGGCTTACGAGGCCTACCGCCAGCTGAGTTCCAGGAGGGCGTAGCCCTGGGCGTTCACCACCTCCACCCCTAGGGGGGTGCGGTGGCGCCTTGGGGGGTTCGCCCCGAGGAGGGGAACGTGGCCGTGCACGTGGACCCTGGGGCGGTAGAGGCGGTGGAAGAGGGCGAGGGCTGGGCTTCCCCGGTGGGCGAAGTCCTGCCCCGTGCTCGGTCCTGGGGGCGGGGCGTGGGTGAGGAGGAGGTCCACCCCGTGGCCCTTTCCAAGTCGCCTGGGGAAGGCAAGGGGGAAGGGCTTCAGGACCAGGCGGAGGAGCTCCCCTTCGGAAAACTGGCCCTCCCCCTCCCGGTACCGGGGCACGCCCCCGATGCCGTAGATCCAAAGCCCCCGGTGGACGAAAAGCCGCCCGTGGAGGAGGACCACCCCCCCGGGCCGCCTCCGTCCTTCCCCTTCCCGCACCCACTCCGCCCCGTGGTTGCCGAAGACGTAGAGCACGGGCACCGCCACCTTGCTGGCCAGGTACTCCAAATAGTCCCCGGGGAGGTCCCCCGCGGCCAGCACCAGGTCCAAGGGGGGGAGGTTTTGGGGGAAGCGGGGGGTGTGGAGGTGGGGGTGGACCTGGTCGGAAAGGAGGAGGAGGCGCACGGTTTTCCTCCAGTCTAAGCGGGCATGATGGGGGTGTGAAGGCCTACACCACCTACCACCTCCCCGTGGACCTCCCCGAGGGCCACCCCTTCCCCCTCTACAAGTACCGGGGGGTGGCGGAGGCTCTAAAGGGCCTCCTCCCCTTGGAGCCTGCCCCCGAGGTGCCCAAGGAAGCCCTCTTCCTGGCCCACGATCCCGCGTACTTAGAGAAGGTCTTCGGCCAGGGGCTTTCCCGAAAGGAGAGCCTCCGCCTTGGCCTCCCCTTTAGCCCCTCCTTCCTCCGGCGGGCCCTCCACGCCGCCGGGGGGACCCTGATGGCCGCCCTGGACGCCCTCGAGGGGGGCCTCGGCCTGAACCTCGCCGGGGGCACCCACCACGCCTTTCCCGACCGGGCCGAGGGCTACAGCCTCTTCAACGACGTGGCGGTGGCCGTGGCCTGGCTCAGGCGAGGGGGTTTCTCGGGGCGGGTTTTGGTCCTGGACCTGGACGCCCACCAGGGGAACGGCACCGCGGTTTTCTTCGGGCAGGACCCCACGGTCTACACCCTCTCTCTCCATGGGGAGCGGAACTACCCCCTGAAGAAGGAGCGGAGCGACCTGGACGTGGGCCTGCCCGACGGGGTGGGGGACGAGGCCTATCTTTGGGCCCTGGAGGAGGCTTTGGAGAAGGCCTGGTCCTTCCGTCCTCATCTGGTCTTCTACAACGCGGGGGTGGACGTCCTGAAGGGGGACCGGTTTGGGCGGCTCGCCTTGAGCCTCGGGGGCTTGGCCCGGAGGGACCTCCGGGTCTATCGCTTCGTGAAGGAGCTGGGGGCGGCCTTGGTGGTGGTCATGGGGGGCGGGTACAACCGCGATCCCCGCCTCACCGTGGAGGCCCACGCCACCACCTACCGGCTCGCCTTAAGCTCCTTGGCGTAGGTGGCCACCGCCTCTTCCAGGCGGAAGCCGAGCCTCTCGTAAAGCTCCCGGGCCTCCTTCTCGTGGTCGTGGGCCCGGACCCTGAGGAGCCTGGCCCCCTTCTTCCGGGCCAGCCGGGCGGCCTCCGAAAGGAGGGCCCGGCCGATCCCCTGCCCCCGCGCCCGGGGCACCACCCCGATGTAGGCCACGCTGGCTTCCCCCTCCTCCACCTCCACCTCCGCCATCCCCACGGGGTCTTTCCCCTGGTAGACCACCAGGAGGTGGACCCCCGGGTCCTGGAAATGCTCCAAGAGCTCCTCGTCCGTCCAGCGTAGCCTTAAGGCCCAGCCCTCCTCGCTCTCCCGGTAGAGCTCCCGGTAGACCCCAGGCCCCGGGAAGCCCTCTCGGATGGTGACCCCCTTGGGGGGCGGGTGATCCAGGCCCTCCGGGGCCTTCACGTAGAAGTAGGTAAGGTGGAGGAGGGAAAACCCAGCCTCTTCCAGGGCGTTCCGCAGGGGGTGGTTCCCCGCTTGGGGGAAGGCGTAAAGCCGTTCTGTCGGGAGGGCTTTGGCCCGCTCCTCCGCCCCTTGGAGGAGGGGAAGGAGGTCTTCCGCCCGGTAGGCCAAGGGGCCTTCCAGGGCCGCCCCGTCCCAGAAGGGGTAGAGGCCCACGTACCCCTCCACCCTTTCCCGGTGCAGGACCAGGCCGTCTTCCAGCTCCTCCGCCAGGCCCTCGAGGTCCCGGGCCTCCGGGGCCAGCACCCCGGGGCCCCCCTCCCTGTCCAGGTGGCGGAGGAGGTCCAAGAGGCCCGGGAGGTCCTGCCGGGTGACGGGCCGGATCATACCCTCAGTTTACTCCTTTGGGAGGGGCCTGAGGTTCAAGGCCTTCACCACCCCCTCCCCCCCGTAGAAGTCCACCACCGTGAGCCGGGCGTAGTCCTGCTCCACCCGTAAGCCCTCCTCCGGGCGAAGGGGCAGGGCGAGGCTTAAGGCGGCCCGGTTTAGGGTGCAGTTCCCGATGACCAGGATGGCCTGCCCCGGGTGCCTTTCCAAGAGGCCCTTCAAGGCCCTTTTCCCTCGTTCCCAGGCGGCGAGGAGGCTTTCCCCCCCGGGGGGCGCAAAGCCCGCCTCGTCCTCCAACCAGGCCCCCACCTCCAGGGGAAAGCGGGCCTCCACCTCGGCGAAGCTCAAGCCCTCCCAGGCCCCCCAGGCCCGCTCCCTAAGCCCGGGAAGGAGGGCAAAAGGGAGGCCCAGGGCCTGGGCGAGGAGCCTGGCCGCCTCCCCCTCGGCGAGGCTGTCCGCCCCGTAGACATAGGCCAAAGGGTAAGGGGCGAGGAGGGGGCGGAGGGCGAGAAGGGCCTTCCGCCCCGCTTCCGCTAGGGGCAGGCCGGGGTGGCTGTAGAGGAGGTGGTGGGGGTTTTCCACCGGCCCCGCGCGGGTGAGGAGGAGGGTAGTCTTGGGGTGGGGGCCTTTTAGGAAGTGGGCGAGGAGGCCCATGCCCCTAAAATACAGGGGTGGAAAGGTGGGTCATCGTCAACCCGGCCGCGGGCCGAGGGAAGGTGGGGCGGCTCTCCGGTGCCATCCTACAGGCTGCCCGGGAACAGGGGGCCAAGGCCTTCCTCACCGAGGGGCCGGGCCACGCCGCAACCCTAGCCCAAGCCGCTCCTCCGGGGGCGCGGGTGGTGGCCGTGGGGGGGGACGGCACGGTGCACGAGGTCCTGAGGGGCCTTGTGGGCACGGACAAGACCCTGGGGGTGGTGCCCATCGGGAGCGGCAACGACTTCGCCCGCATGCTGGGCCTAAAGGGCCTCCCCTGGCCCCAGGCTCTGGAGCACGCCCTCTTTGCCCCGGAGGAGGCTGTGGACCTGGGCTTCGCCAACGGGGAGCCCTTTGGGGCCTCCTTGGGCCTGGGGTTTGATGCCCTGGTGGCCAAGAAGGCCCTTTCCGCACCTCCCTTCCTCCGGGGCATGCCCCGCTACCTCTACGCCCTCTTTGCCGTTCTCAAGGACCTCCGCCTTCCCGAGGGGCGGCTTTGGGTAGACGGGGAAGAAGTGTACGCGGGGCCTTTGCTCCTCCTTGCGGCCATGAACGGGCCCGCCTACGGGGGCGGCATCCCCATCGCCCCCATGGCCGACCCCAGGGACGGGAGGCTTACCCTCATCCTCGCGGGGCGCTTCTCCCGCCTGGGGGTGGTCCTCATCCTGCCCCGCCTCCTCCTGGGCCGGCACCTCGGGCACAAGGAGGTGCGCGCCTTTTCGGGGCGGGTTCTGGAGGCCCACTTCACCGCCCCCGTGCCCGCCCACGCCGATGGGGAACTCCTTCCTGAGGCCGACCGGTACCGCGTGGAGCTCCTCCCCCTGGCCCTAAGGGTGGTGGGCCGCCGGGCGGTGGCCAGGGGGCCTAAGGCCCAGCCCGTGGGGGCCTAGAGGCGAAAGGGGGTCCTGAGCCCCGCTAGGGCGATGGCCCGGGCCTCCTCGGGGGCAAAGGAGAGGGCCAGGACCCCCCGGTAGGCCCTTAGGGCCCGTTCCCTCTGCCCCGCGAGGTCCAATAGTTGCCCGAAGCGGGCGAGGACATAGCCCGGCAGGTAGCCCGGGTGCTGGAAGTCCATGCGGAAGACCTCCTCCATGAGGAGGAGGGCATCTTCCCACTGCCCCGCGGCCAGGTAGATCTGGGCGGCGAGGAAGAGGGCCTCTGGGGTGCCCACCTCCATGAGGCCCTGGAGGAGGGCCGCCCAGTCGTCTTCCTCCTTAAGCTGCCAGGCCCGGTCCAAAAGGGCCCGCACCCTTTCCGCCTCCGTGGGGGTGTGGGAGGGGAAGGTGGCCTGGGGAAGGGCTTTTAGGAGGAAGGGGTAGTCCAGGAAGTCCGCCACCACCGCCCCTTCCCGCCCCCTTAGGGCCTCGGCCACCCGGGCCATCCTATGGGCGCGGAAGCCCGTGGCAGGGCCCTCCCCAAAGGCCTCGGCGAAGCCCCGGTATACGGCCTCCACCTCCTGCCAGAAGGCGGCGTCGGCCAGGAGCTCTGGGGTCAGGGGGCGCTTCAGAAGCCCCAAAAGGGCCTGGTCAAAGGCCCCCATGCGCTCCAAGTGGGGGGCCCCCAGGGGGTGCTGGGCTAGGGCTTGGCGGAAGGCCTCCGCCTCCTCCTTGAGGTGGGCCTCCTGGTCCAGGGCCACCACGGGGATGCCCCGCTCCTCCGCCCAAGGGAGGAGGTGGAAGAGGAGGGGATCCTCCTCCCGCCAGGCCCCCCCTTCCAGGCCCTGGGGGCTGTGGGAGGCCAGGTAGACCGCGGGGGGGCCTTGGGCCTCGAGGATGGCCAGGACCGTGGCCGCGTTGTAGCGTGGGTGCAGGATGTGGAAGGGCCCAAGGGAAGGCAGGAGCACCATTCTCACCATCTTAGACCTCCGGGAGCGGAACTACCGCCTGGCGGTGCTGAACGGCTGGCTGGTGTGGCTAGGGGACACCTTCCTAAACCCCAACATCGTCCTCGCGGGCTTCGCCGCCAAGCTCGGGGCCCCTGCAAGCCTCATCGGCCTCCTGCCCGCCCTCCTCCAGGCGGGGGGGATGGTGCCCCAGGCCTTTCTGGCCCCTTGGGTGGCGAGGCTTCCCCGGAAGATCGTCCTCTACCGCAAGGTGGCGGCCCTCAGGCTGACGGGGGTCCTCCTCATGGCCCTTTCTGCCCTTCTCCTTGGCCCCTGGCCCCACCTCCTTCTTGGGGGGTTTCTCCTGGGCCTCCTCTTGAACGCCCTCTTCACCGGGGTTTCCAGCCTGCCCTTCTGGGAGGTGGTGGCCAAGACCGTGTCCATGGGGCGCCGGGCCGCCCTCTTCAGCGCCCGCAACCTGGTGGGGGGGCTCCTGGCTTTCCTGGCCGGGTTTTGGGTGCGGGCCATCCTGGCCTTGCCCCTTCCTTTCCCTTTGCCCTACGCCCTCCTTTTCCTCCTAGGGGCCTTGGCCTTTGGGGTGGGGTGGTACCTCTTCGGGCTCACGGAGGAGCCCCTCGAGGAGGCTCCGCCCCAGCGGGTGGACTTCCTTGCCCCTTGGCGGGACCGCGCCTTCCGCCGCTACCTAAGGGTGCGCCTGCTTTTGGGCCTTGGGGGGATGGTGGAACCCTTCTATGCGGTCTTTGCCGTGCGGAAGCTCGGGCAGGGGGCAGAGCTTGGCCTCTACCTTTCCCTTTACGCCTTTTCCTTCACCCTTTCCAACCTCCTTTGGGCCCGCATGGCAGAAAGGGGGTCCAAGGGGGTGCTCCAGGCGGGGGCCTTCCTGGCCGTGGCCGCGCCCCTTCTGCTCTTTCTCCTACCCCCCTCCTTCTTCGGGGTGGTCTTCCTCCTCCAGGGAGCCTACCTCGCGGCCCTTGGCCTTGCCACCACCACCTACCTCCTGAACCTGGCCCCTGAGGGGGAGCGGAGCGCTTACATCGGCCTGGCCAACACCGTAGCGGGGTTCTTTGCCTTCTCCAGCGTGCTGGGCGGGGCCTTGGTGGACCTCTTCGGCTTTGGGGCCCTCTTCCCCGCGGCCTCGGCCTTCTACGCCCTGGCCCTTTGGGCGGGGCGGAAGCTACCCAGGGAAGGCTAAGCGTTTCTCTGGGGCCCTACCAGATCCGCTCCACCCCGTAGCGGTCCAGGATGGCGTCCCGCTCACCAAGGTAAGCCCTTCTTCCCGGGCCTGGACCACCAGGAACCGGTCAAAGGGGGATATAGTGAAGGGCATGACGGTCTATCTACCCGATGGGCGAGCCCTCGAGGTCCCCGAGGGGGCCACCGCCAAGGACGTGGCCGAGCGCATCGGGCCGGGCCTGGCCCGGGCGGCGGTGGGGGCCATCGTGGACGGGGAGCTTTACGACCTCTTTAAGCCCTTGCCCCCTGGGGCGAGGGTGCGCATCCTCACGGAGAAGGACCCCGAGTACCAGCACCTCTTCCGCCACACCCTGGCCCACGTCCTGGCCCAGGCGGTGAAGGAGTACTTCCGGGAAAAGGGCTACGATCCGGAGGGGGTCCATCTGGGGGTGGGGCCGGTGATAGAGAAGGGCTTTTACTACGATATAGAGGCCCCCGAGCCCCTCTCCGACGAGGACCTCCCGGTTATTGAGGAGAAGATGCGGGAAATCCTGAGGCGGGACCTCCCCCTAAGGCGCTTCGCCCTTTCCCGGGCCGAAGCCCTGGCCCGCTACCAGGGCAAGGACCCCTACAAGGTGGAGCTCATCCAGGAGATCCCGGAAGGGGAGGAGATCAGCTTTTACCAGCAGGGGGACGAGGGCTTCGGCTTCACCGACCTCTGCCGGGGGCCCCACGTCCCCTCCACGGGCCGCATCCCCCCCCACTTCAAGCTCACCCACGTGGCCGGGGCTTACTGGCGGGGGGACGAGACGCGGCCCATGCTCCAGCGGGTCTACGGGGTGGCCTTCCGCACCGCCGAGGAGCTCAAGGAGTACCTCTGGCAGCTGGAGGAGGCCAAGCGGCGGGACCACAGGAGGCTTGGGCGGGAGCTCGAGCTTTTCCTGATTGACCCCATGGTGGGGAAGGGGCTTGTCCTTTGGCTCCCCAAGGGGAACGTCATCCGGGAAGAGCTCATGGCCTTCATGCGGGAGGAGCAGATAAGGCGGGGCTACCAGCTGGTCACCACCCCCCACATCGGCTCCTTGGAGCTCTACAAGACCTCGGGCCACTACCCCTACTACGCGGAAAGCCAGTTCCCCCCTATCAGCTTCAAGGAGCGGGGCGAGGAGGAGGAGTACCTCCTAAAGCCCATGAACTGCCCCCACCACATCCGCATCTACGCCCATCGGCGCCGCTCCTACCGGGAGCTTCCCTTGAGGCTTGCGGAGTTCGGCACCGTCTACCGCTACGAGAAGGCGGGGGAGCTTTTGGGCCTGACCCGGGTCCGGGGCTTCACCCAGGACGACGCCCACATCTTCTGCACCCCCGAGGAGGTGAAGGAGGAGTTCCTGGGGGTTTTGGACCTGGTCCTGAAGGTCCTCTCCACCTTGGGCCTGAAGGACTACCGGGCCCGCATCGGCGTGCGGGACCCTAAGAGCGCGAAGTACGTGGGGGACGAGGCCAAGTGGGCCCTGGCGGAGCGGCAGATTGAGGAGGCCGCCTTGGAGGCGGGCCTCCACTACACCGTGGAGGAGGGGGACGCGGCCTTCTATGGCCCCAAGCTGGACTTCGTGGTGAAGGACGCCCTGGGGCGGGAGTGGCAGCTTGGCACCATCCAGGTGGACTATAACCTCCCCGAGCGCTTCGGCCTTACCTATGTAGGCCGGGACGGGGACGAGCACCGGCCCGTTATGATCCACCGCGCCCCCTTCGGCTCCCTGGAGCGCTTCATCGGCATCCTCATAGAGCACTTCGCCGGGGACTTCCCCCTTTGGCTTGCCCCGGTGCAGGTGGTGGTGGTGCCGGTTTCCGAGAAGCAGGAGGACTACGCCAAGGAGGTGGTGGAGCGCCTTAGGGCCTTGGGCCTGCGCGCGGAGGCCGATCTAAGGCCGGAAAGGATGCAGGCCCGGATCCGGGACGCGGAGGTGGCCAAGGTGCCCTATGTGCTGGTGGTGGGGGAGCGGGAGAAGGCCGAGGGCGCGGTGAGCGTCCGCCGCCGCCACCGGGGGAACCTGGGGAGCATGCCCCTTGCCGCCTTCCTGGAGGGGGTCCTCAGGGAGCACCGGGAGAGGCTCCTGGAACCTGCTTTCTAAGATGCGCGCCCGTTCCACCATCTTCACCCTCTTCCTGGAGTACATCTACCCCGAGCGCCAGGCCCCGGTGCGGGCCCTGGTGCGGGCCATGGCCGCCCTCGGCTTCTCCGAGGCGGCGGTGCGGGCTGCCCTTTCCCGGAGCGCCAAGCGGGGCTGGGTGGGCCCTGTGAGGGTGGGCCGGAGCGCAGCCTACGCCCTTTCCGATCGGGTGTACTGGCAGGTGGAGCAGGTGCGGAAGAGGCTCTACGGGGCCCCCCATCCCTGGGAGGGGCGCTTCCTCCTTGTCCTCCCCGAGGGGCCGAGGGTGCGGGCGGAAAGGGAGCGTTTCCGGCGGGAGATGGCCCTTTTGGGCTTCGGCCTCCTCCAAAGCGGGGTCTACCTGGGGGCGGGGGCCGAGGAGAAGGCGGCTTTGGAACTCCTGGGTTTCTACCGGGTGAAGGGGCTCCTCTTCCAGGCGGAGCCCATGGGCCCCAAGGAGGAGGTCCTTAGGGCCTTCCCCCTGGAGGAGGCGGCCCGGTTTTACCGCTCTTTGGCCTTTCCCGAGGTGCCCGAAGACCCCGAGAGGGCCTTCGCCCTCCTCACCCGCCTGGTGCACGAGATGCGCAAGGCCCTCTTCCTGGACCCTGGCCTCCCCGAGGCCCTCCTCCCCGAGGGCTTCCCGGGCCCCGAGGTGCGGCGGGCCTTCCTCGAGGCCCGCGCGAGGCTTTACCGGGCGGCCCTTCCCTTCCTTAAGGAGGCGGGGCTTGCCCCTTCAGGCCTTCTCATGGAGGCCCCGCTAAGCTTGGGGGGATGAGGGCGTTTTTCCTCCTTCCCTTTTTGCTCCTGGGGTGGGCCCAGGCCGCCATCCCCTTCTGGCACACCGCGGGCCCTCCCGGGGACAAGGTGCTCCTCAAGGCCATAGACCGCTTCCACGCCGCCCAAAAGGCCTACCGCCTCGAAGCCCGCTACCAGGGGGACTATCGGGAGGCGGGGGTGAAGCTCCTCTCCGCCCTGCGCTCCGGGGGGGCACCGGCGCTCTTCCAGGCCGAGCTTTCCTTCCTCCCCCGCCTGGCCCAGGAGGGGGTGGCCCTCCCCCTGGATTCCTATCTCCAGGACCTGCCCCAGGACCTCTATCCCGAGTTCCTAAGGGCGGGCCAGGTGAGGGGGAAGACCTATGGCCTCCCCTTGGGCCTTTCCGTCCCCGTGCTCTACTACAACAAGGACGCCTTCCGCGCCCGGGGGCTTAAGGCCCCAGAGAGCTGGGCCGAGGTGGAAGAGGCCGCGGCCCGCCTCACGAGCCGCACCGCCAAGGGGTTTGTGGTCGCCACGGACATCTGGAGCTTCAACGCCGTGGTCATGAGCCTGGGGGGAAGCCTGGTGAAAGGGGGCCAGCCCGCCTTCACCTCCAAGGAGGTGGTGGAGGCCTTGGAGATGCTTCACCGCATGGTGAAAAAGGGCCACGCCCAGGCCCGCAACCTGGCGGAGGTCCAGTTCGCGGTGGCGGATTTCCTGCGCACCAAGGCCTTCATGGGCCTAGGCCCCAGCACCGCCCTGCCCGTGGTCCTGAGCCAGACCTCCCTGCCCTTCGCTGTGGGCCTGGCCCCGGTGCCCCGCGTCCCCTCGGGGACGGTGCCCCTTTCCGGGGCAGCCTTGGTGGTGCTAAAGGGGGCTTCCCCGGAGCAGATCCGGGGCGCGGTGGCCTTCTGGCGGAGCTTTCTGGAGCCCGATCTCCAGGCGGAGTGGGCCGAGGCCACCTGGTACCTCCCCTTGCGCCGCTCCGCAGAACGGGTGCTGGGGGAGTTCTTCAAGGATCCGGAGCGCAAGGCTGTGTTTGCCCAGGCGGAATGGGGCCGCCCCTGGAGCCAAGATCCGGAGATGGTTCTCTGGTACGGCTTTTTGGAGGAGGCCCTGGAGCGAAGCCTCAAGGGGGGCATGGACCCCAGGAGGGCCCTGGAGGAGGCCCAAAGGAAGGCCCTGGCTACGGAAGGGCGCTAGCCTTTGTGGGAGGGGCTACGGGGCTTTGGGGGTAAACTCCGTACCATGAGGCGGTACCTTATGCCCCTCTTCCTCGCCCTCGCCGCTTGCGCCCCCCGGGTGGGGGAGGTGGGGCCCACCCTCGAGGGCCCCGTGGGCTTTTACCCCGCCCTCACCGGCTTGGAGTGGGTCTACCTCCCCGAGGGAGAAAGCCTTTCCGCTCCCTCCTACCGCCTCCGGGTGGAAGGCCCCGGGGTGTTCGAGGGGCAGGAGGTCTTGCGCTTCCGGAGCTTCGGGCGGGGGGAGGACCGGGTCTACTTCCGCCAAGTGGGGGAAGGGGTGAGGCTTTTGGGGTTCCAGGAGCCCGCGGCCCGGGTGGTCTTCGCCCCACCCCTCCTAGAGTATCCCCCTGAGGGGCTCCTCCAGGTGGGGTACCGCTGGGGGGGGAGGGCGGAGGTGAAGGTGGAGCTCCTTTCCCCCACCGGGAAAGAACCCCTGGCCAGCGGAGCCCTTTCCTACACCATGGAGGTCCTGGAAAGCCGGGAGGTGCGGGTCCCCGCGGGGGCTTTCCGGGTCTTTCGCATCCGCCAAAGCTTCAAGGACGAGCGGGGCGAGGCGGCCTACGAGGTCTGGTTTGCCCCCGGGGTGGGCGAGGTGCGCACCCGGGAGGGGCGGGTTTTGGTGGAGCGCAACTTTCGTTAGAGGTGGCCCATGGTACTGGACAAGGTGAACTCCCCTGAGGACCTGAAAGCCCTGAGCCTGGAGGAGCTTTTTCTCCTTGCCGAGGAGATCCGGAGCGAGATCATCCGGGTCACGGCGCAAAACGGTGGCCACCTGGCGAGCTCCTTAGGGGCGGTGGAGCTCATCCTGGCCCTGCACCGGGTTTTCCACTCCCCGAGGGACAGGATCGTCTTTGACGTGGGCCACCAGGCCTACGCCCACAAGCTGGTTACAGGCCGAAAGGACCGCTTCCACACCCTGAGGTTGGAGGGGGGGCTTTCCGGCTTCACCAAGGTTTCGGAGTCTCCCCACGATGCCATCACCGCAGGCCACGCCTCCACCTCCTTGGCCAACGCCCTGGGAATGGCCATTGCCCGGGACCTTCTCGGGGAGGACCACCACGTGGTGGCGGTCATCGGCGACGGGGCCCTTACGGGGGGGATGGCCCTGGCCGCCCTCAACAAGATCGGCGAGTTGGGGAAGCGGATGCTCATCGTCCTCAACGACAACGAGATGAGCATCTCCGAAAACGTGGGGGCCCTCAACAAGTACTTCAAAGAGCTCCAGATTAGGAAGTGGGTCCAGGACATGGAGAAGCTGGGGAAGAACGTCCTGGAGCACATATCCCCCCGGCTCTTCGGCCTGGTGGACCGGGCCAAGGAGGCGGCCAAGCTCCTCCTCCACCAGGAGAACCCCTTTTACGCCTGGGGCATCCGCTACGTGGGCCCGGTGAACGGGCACGACCTGAAAGGGCTCATCCACATCCTGGAGCACCTCAAGGCCCTGGAAGGCCCCACCCTCCTCCACGTGGTCACCCAGAAGGGGAAGGGCTACAAGGTGGCCGAGGCCGACCCCATCTACTGGCACGGGCCCCCGGGCTTTGACCCCAAGAAGCCGGAGAAGGTCTCCAAGGGCTACTCCTGGAGCCAGGCCTTTGGGGATGCGGTGACGGAGCTCGCCCACCTCGAGCCCCGCCTCTTCGTCATCACCCCGGCCATGCGGGAGGGCTCGGGGCTGGTGCGCTACTCCACGGAGCACCCCGAACGTTACCTGGACGTGGGCATCTGCGAGGACGTGGCGGTGACCACCGCCGCGGGGCTGGCCCTAAAGGGGATGAAGCCCATCGTGGCCATCTACTCCACCTTCCTGCAGCGGGCCTACGACCAGGTGGTCCACGACGTGGCCATTGAGGGCCTCCCCGTGGTCTTCGCCATAGACCGCGCGGGGCTCGTGGGGGCGGACGGGGCCACCCACCACGGGGTCTTTGACATCGCCTTCCTGCGCACCGTCCCCAACCTACAGATCGCCGCCCCCAAGGACGCCCTGGAGCTTCGGGCCATGCTGAAGAAGGCCCTGGAGGTGGGGGGGCCGGTGGCCATCCGTTACCCCCGGGACAGCGTGGAGCGGGCCCCCGAGGGGGTTTGGCCCGAGATCCCTTGGGGAAAGTGGGAGGTCTTGAAGGAGGGGCGGGAGGTCTACCTCCTGGCCTTCGGGAAGACGCTGAGGTACGCCCTCGAGGCCGCAGGGGACGACCCCCGAGTGGGGGTGGTGAACGCCCGCTTCCTGAAGCCCCTGGACCGGGAGATGCTGGCTTGGCTTGCCGGCTACAAGCTCATCACCGTGGAGGACCACCAGGGGATGGGGGGCTTTGGGAGCGCGGTCCTGGAGGCCCTAAACGAGATGGGCCTAAAGCCCGAGGTCCGCATCCTAGCCCTCCCCGACCGCTTCTTTGAGCACGGGGCCATCCCCTCCCTCCACAAGAAGGCGGGGATAGATGCCGAGGGCATCCGGCGAGCCCTTAGGGAGATGGGCGTAGCCCCCGTCCATGAGCGGGCCTGAGCGCCTTCCCTTTGCCGCTAACCTCTACCGCGTCCCTGTGGAAGGGGGCTATCTCCTGGTGGACGCGGGGCTTCCTTGGGAAAGCCGGAGGCTTCTCCTCCTCCTGGACACGCTCCCCCTCCTCCTCTTCCTCACCCACCACCACCTGGACCATGCCGGGGGGGCCAGGGCCCTTTGGGAGAGGTTCCGCCTCCCCATCCTGGCCCACCCCAAGGAGTGGCCCTACCTCACGGGGGAGAAGCCCCGCCCACCCCTTCCCATCCCCCTTCTTGGGGGCTTTCTCGCCAACCTGGGCCCGCCCCTTCCCGAGGAGGCCTTAAGGCCCGTGGAGGAGGGGGTGGAGGTCCTGGGCTGGCGGGTGGTGGAGCTTCCCGGCCACACCCTGGGCCAGGTGGGGCTCTTCCGGGAAGGGGTGCTCCTTGCAGGGGACGCCCTACGGGGCAAGGGGCTTCCCCCAAGGCTCATCAACGAGGACCACGCCCTGGCCCAAAAGACGGTGCGCAAGATCTTGGAGCTTGGGGTGGAGTGGGTGTATCCCGGCCACGGGGGGCCCCTCAAGCGGGAAGAGGTGGAGGCCCTGGCCCGTAGACTGGGGGTGTGAGAAAAGCCTTGTCCCTCCTTTTCCTGGGCCTTATCGCCTGGGCCCAGGAGGTCACCGTGTACCCGGGGTTTGCCGAGATCAAGGAGCCCCTTAGGCTGCCCCCTTCCGCCTGGGTCTACCTGGGCGGGGAGCGGCTGGAGAAGACGGTGCCCGGTTCCTTGCGCCTCCTTGGGGTGGAGGAGGAGGAGCGCCTTTACCGCCCGGGGGCCGTCTTCTTCCGCTACCGGGGGGAGGGGGAGGCGGTGCTCCGCTACCTCTACCTGGGGCTTCGGGGGGAGGTGTTCTACACCCTGGAGGAGGGGCGCCTCACCGCCTGGGCGCGGCTTACCCTGGAAGGGGAGCCCCTCGAGGCCAAGCGGCTTACCCTCCTTGCGGGGGAGGCCCCGGTGCTGGAGCGGGCCGTGGCCTATAAGGCCCTGGCGGAAAGCCCGGGGGAAAACCCCTTTGGCCTTTTCCGCTACGAGCTCCCCCCAAGAAGGCTGGAGACGGGCACCACCGAGCTCCCCTTCCTCAGGGCGGACCTCAAGCCCACCCGCCTCCTCCGCTACCAGGGGCCCTTCCGGACCGCCGGGGTCCTCCCCCTGGAACGGGGTTACCGCTTCCAGGCCCCTTTCCCCCTGGCCCCGGGGCGCCTCGAGGCGGTGGAGGACGGCCTCTTCCTGGGTCAGGCCCTCCTTCCCCCCACCCCAGAAGGGGAGGTGGCGGAGGTCTTCCTGGGCCGGGACGCGGGGGCCCGCCTCCTCCGCCGGGTGGAGGAGGTGGCCCAGGGGGAAAAGGAGCGCGCGTACCGGGTGGAAACCGTTTTGGAAAACCCTTACCCCTACCCCGTAACCCTCCTCCTCTCTGAGGTCTTCCCCCAGCCCTTCCGCCTGGACTTCCCGGGGGCTACCCTTCTTCCGGAAGGGTACCGCCTGGAGGTGTCCCTCCGGGCTAAAGAAGCTCGCCGCCTGGTCTACCGGGTGGTCCTGGCCCGTTGAGGGGACACCTGCCCCTCTTCCAAAGGGGCATCCTGGGGGCATGAAGCCCGACCTCCACCGCTTTCCTCTCCTGGTGGCCTGGGAGATGACCCGGGCCTGCCTTTTGGCCTGCCGCCACTGCCGGGCCTCCGCCGAGCCCGATCCCCTGCCCGGGGAGCTTTCCACGGAGGAGGGCTTGGCCCTTTTGCGGGAGCTTGCCACCTACACCCCCAAGCCCATCCTCCTCCCCACCGGGGGGGACTCCCTGGCCCGGCCGGACCTCTTCCTCCTCCTGGAGGAAGCAAAGCGGCTGGGGCTTAAGGTGGGCATCACCCCCGCGGTGACCCCCCGGCTCACCCGGGAGGTGGTGGTGCGCTTTAAGAAGCTTGGGGTGCACCAGATGGCCATCTCCCTGGACGGGGCGAGCCCCGAAACCCACGATGGCTTCCGGGGCGTGCCTGGGACCTTTGCCCTGGCCCTAAAGGCTTTGGACTGGGCGCGGGAGGTGGGGCTCATGACCCAGGTGAACACCACGGTTTCCCGCCTCACCGTAGAGGAGCTGCCGGGGATCGCCGAGATCCTAAAGGCCAAAGGAGTGGCCACCTGGGAGGTCTTCTTCCTGGTGCCTGTGGGCCGAGGGGCCCTTTTAGAAAGCCTTTCCCCCGAGGCGTACGAGGAGGTCATGCACCTCCTTTACGAGTTTTCCCGCCGCTACCCCTTCAAGATCCGCACCACGGAAGGCCCCATGTTCCGCCGGGTGGTCCTGGAGCGGCGGGCTAGGGAAGGGGGAGGGGACGGGGCCCTGGTGGGGGCGGGCCGGGGGGTGCACCTCTCCGACGGCCTGGGCTTCGTCTTCGTCTCCTCCACGGGGGAGGTCTATCCCTCGGGCTTCCTGCCCCTTTCCGCGGGGAATGTTCGGGAAATGCCCCTCCTGGAGATCTACCGCCATAGCCCCCTTTTCCAGGCCCTCCGCGACAAGGCCCGCCTGAAGGGGAAGTGCGGCCGATGCGAGTACAAGGAGATCTGCGGGGGAAGCCGGGCCCGGGCCTTCGCTGAGACCGGGGACTACCTGGCCGCCGACCCCCGGTGCGCCTACACCCCTAGGACAAATGCCCCTAGCCCTACCCCCCTTCCCCAGTAAAAATGGAAGCATGAGGAAGATCCTCTTTCTGGTGGTCTTCTTGGGCCTGGGCTTGGCCCAGAGCGAAGGGGCTAAGGTCTACTCCGCCAACTGCCAGACCTGCCACCAGGCGAACGGGCAGGGCCTTCCCGGGGCCTTCCCGCCCCTCACCCATCTGGACAAGGTGGTCCAAGCCAAAGGCGGGCGGGCGTACCTCATCCGGGTGGTGCTCTACGGCCTCCAGGGCCCCCTCACCGTGGGGGGCAAGACCTTTAACGGGGTCATGCCGCCCTTCCGCCAGCTCAAAGACCGGGAGGTGGCGGCGGTCTTGAACCATGTCCTTGCCGTCTTCGCCAAGTCCAAGGCCAAGCCCTTCACCCCAGAGGAGGTGAAGGCCCAGCGGGCCAGGGCCTTTTCCCCGCAGAAGGCGCTTAAGTCCCGTCCCCCGGTCAAGTAGACCGGTGTACTCCCTCCCTACCGGGGCCCTTCGGGGCCCCGGGCCCTTTACCTGGACGGGGGTTTGGGGTAAGGTAAGGCCATGGCGCCCGTCTTCCCTTGGTGGTGGCCCGGATAGGCCCCGGGTGGAGGCGGGCATGCCCCCGGGGTGCACCCCGGGGGGCTTTTTTAGGGGGCGGCATGGCCATCAGACTTTTTCGGAGAACCTTCCTGGCGGACCTGGAAACCCCCGTCACCGCTTACCTGAAGCTTTCGGAGAAGGCCCCGGTGAGCTTCCTCCTGGAGTCCGTGGAGCGGGGGCGGCAGAGCCGGTTTTCCATCGTGGGCGTGGGGGCGAGGCGCACCTTCCGGCTTAAGGACGGGGTCTTCACCGTAAACGGGAAGCCCTTGCCCGCGGAAGACCCCTTGCGCGCCCTTTACCAGGCGGTGCACGCCCCCCTGGAGCGCCCCGCCGACCTCCCCCCCTTCTTCGGGGGAGTGGTGGGGTACGCGGCCTACGACCTTATCCGCTACTACGAGCGCCTCCCCGCCCTCAAGCCCGATGACCTGGGCCTGCCCGACCTCCTCTTCGTGGAGCCGGAGGTGGTGGCGGTCTTTGACCACCTAAGGGGTCTCCTCCACCTCATCGCCCCGGGGGAGGAGGGGGAGGAGGCGGAGAGGCGGCTTTCCTGGGCCGAGGCCAGGCTCAAGGGGCCCCTCCCCGGGGTGCCGGGGATGCGGCCCGGGGGGCGGGTGGGGTTCCAGGCGGACCTTTCCCGGGAGGCCTACCTCGAGGCCGTGGAAAGGGCCCTCCGCTACATCTACGCCGGGGACATCTTCCAGGTGGTCCTCTCCCTGAGGCTCTCCTCTCCCCTCACCGTCCACCCCTTCGCCCTTTACCGCGCCTTAAGGAGCGTGAACCCGAGCCCCTACATGGGCTACCTGGACCTGGGGGAGGTGGTCCTGGTCTCCGCAAGCCCCGAAAGCCTCCTCCGCTCCGACGGCCGCCGGGTGGTCACCCGGCCCATCGCGGGGACGAGGCCTAGGGGGAGGGACGAGGAGGAGGACCGGTGCCTTGCGGAAGACCTTCTACGGGACGAAAAGGAGCGGGCGGAGCACCTGATGCTCCTGGACCTTTCCCGAAACGACATCGGCCGGGTGGCCGCCTTCGGCACGGTGCGGGTCCTGGAGCCCATGCACGTGGAGTACTACTCCCACGTGATGCACTTGGTGTCCACGGTGGAAGGGCTTTTGGCGGAGGGAAAGACCCCCTTGGACGCCTTGGCCAGCGTCCTGCCCATGGGCACCGTCTCCGGGGCGCCCAAGATCCGGGCCATTGAGATCATCGAGGAGCTGGAGCCCCACCGTCGGGGGCCTTATGGGGGAAGCTTTGGCTACCTGGCCTACGACGGGGTCATGGACATGGCCTTAACCTTGCGCACCTTTGTCATCGCCAAGGGCCGGATGCACATCCAGGCCGGGGCGGGCATCGTGGCGGACTCGGTGCCGGAAAGGGAGTACCAGGAGTGCCTGAACAAGGCGCGGGCCCTCCTAAAAGCGGTGGAGATGGCGGAGGAGGGGCTATGAGGGTCTTGGTGGTGGACAACTACGATAGCTTCACCTACAACCTGGTCCAGTACCTGGGGGAGCTCGGGGCTGAGCCCATCGTGTGGCGGAACGACCGCTTTGCCCTGGAGGCGGTGGAGGCCTTGGATCCGGACCGCATCCTCATCAGCCCAGGGCCCTGCACCCCCCTCGAGGCTGGGCTTTCCGTCCCCCTCATCCAGCGCTACGCCCCCCGCTACCCCATCCTCGGGGTCTGCCTGGGCCACCAGGCCATCGGGGCGGCCTTCGGGGCGGAGGTGGTGCCTGCCCCCCTGGTTATGCACGGCAAGGTGAGCCCCATCCACCACGATGGCACCGGGGTCTTCCGGGGCCTAGAAAGCCCCTTCCCCGCCACCCGCTACCACTCCCTGGTGGTGCGAAACCTCCCGGAGGAGCTTTTGGTGAATGCCTGGGCCGAGGAGGCGGGGGAGAGAACGGTGATGGGCCTCCGCCACCGGGCCTACCCCGTGCACGGGGTGCAGTTCCACCCGGAAAGCTACCTCACGGAGGCGGGTAAACTTATCCTCAAGAACTTCCTGGAGGACCCATGGAGGCCATAAGGAAAGCGCTTTTGGGGGAGGTCCTTACAGAGGAGGAGGCCTATGGGCTCATGGGGGCCCTCATGCGGGGGGAGGTCACCCCGGTGCGGGCCGCGGGGGTGCTCACCGCCATGGCCCTAAGGGGGGAGCGCCCCCATGAGATCGCGGCCATGGCCCGGGCCATGCGGGAGGCGGCAAGGCCCCTCAAGGTGGAAAGGAGGCCCCTTTTGGACATCGTGGGTACGGGGGGGGACCATCAGGGCCTGGTCAACCTCTCCACCCTGGGGGCCCTGGTGGCAGCCGCGGGGGGGGTGGCGGTGGCCAAGCACGGAAACCGGGCGGCCAGTTCCCGGGCGGGCTCCGCCGACCTCCTGGAGGCCCTGGGGGTGGACCTCGAGGCCCCCCCGGAGCGGGTGGGGGAGGCCATAGAGGCCCTGGGCTTCGGCTTCCTCTTCGCCCGGGTCTTCCACCCCGCCATGCGCCACGTGGCCCCGGTGCGGGCGGAGCTCGGCATCCGCACGGTCTTCAACCTCCTTGGGCCCCTCACCAACCCCGCGGGGGCGGACCGGTACGTCCTGGGGGTCTTTAGCCCCGCCTGGCTTTCCCCCATGGCCGAGGCCCTGGAGCGGCTTGGGGCCAAGGGGCTCGTGGTCCATGGGGAGGGGGCGGACGAGCTGGTATTGGGGGAGAACCGGGTGGTGGAGGTGGGCCGGGGCTCCTACGCCCTCACCCCCGAGGGGGTGGGCCTCAGACGGGCCCCCCTGGAGGCCCTAAGGGGGGGCGGCCCCGAGGAGAACGCCCACCTGGCCCGCCGCCTCCTGAAAGGGGAGGAGAAGGGCCCCTTACGGGACGCGGTGGCCCTTTCGGCAGGGGCCGGGCTCTACGCCGCGGGGCGGGTGGGAAGCCTGGAGGAAGGGGTGGGGCTTGCCCTCGAGGTCTTAGCCTCGGGGGAGGCCTACCTCCTCCTGGAGCGCTACGTGCGTTTCCTAAAGGGCTAGGGCCTCAGAAGGAGCGGCCCTCCACCTCCTCAATCCGCCGCCGCACCGCCTCGGGAAGGGGGGCAGGCCGCCCTTCGTCCAGCCAGACCAAGACGGAAAGCCCCCGGGCGGCGGGCTCGCCCCCGGCCAGGATGAGGTGCTCCATCTTGAGGCTGGACCGCCCAATTCCCACCACCTTGGCCCCCACCCGCACCTCGTCCTCCAGGTAGATGGGCCTGAGGTAGTCCACCTCCATGCGGGCCACCACGAAGTGGCCTTCCTGGAGCCAGTCGGGGGAGATCCTCTGGAAGTAGCGGATGCGGGCCAGCTCCATGTAGGAGAGATGGACGGCGTTGTTCACGTGGCCCAAGGGGTCCAGGTCGCGGAAACGCACGTCCACGTGCACCACCACGGGGAAGCCTTCCATAGGCTAAAACTATACCAGGTCTAACTCCTTCCCCTAAAGGCTGACCGCCGGGTCAGTATACTGGGGTCATGGAAACCACCTGGGACCTTACCCCCCTCTTCCCCAGCCTGGAAAGCCCCGAGTTCCGAAAGGCCTGGGAGGGGCTAAGGGGCCGGATCGGGGCCCTTGGGGCCCTTTTGGAGAAGGGGGCTCCCCTGGCAGAGGTCTTGGCTGCCCTGGACGGGATTTACGAGGAGGCCACCCCTCTTCAGGCCTACCTTTACGCCCGCTTCACCGCGGACACGGCGGACGAGGCCGCCTCCGCCAAGCTTTCCGAGTTCCAGGTCCTCCTCCTGGACCTAAAGCGCCTCGCCCCCCGCCTCACCCGCCGTCTGGCCCTAGAGGACCCCGAGGAGGCCGGGCCCTACCGCATCCTGGTGGAGGAGGCCCGCCTCCAGGCCCTCCACCTCATGCCCGAGGGCGAAGAGACCCTGGCCGCGGAGCTTTCCCTCTCGGGCCGGGAGGCCTGGGGCAAGCTCCACGAGAGCCTCACCAGCCAGATCACTGCTCAGGTGGACGGGGAGGAACTCCCCATCACCCAGGTGCGCAACCTCTACTTCCGCCCCGAGGAGGAGGTGCGGAAAAAGGCTTATGAAGCGGAGCTTAAGGCCTGGGCCCTGCACGAGGTCCCCTTGACCTTCGCCATGAACGGGGTGAAGGGGGAGGCCTCGGTCCTGAACCGCCGCCGGGCCTTCCGGGACGACCTCGAGCCCACCCTCCTCGCCAACCGCATCACGCGGCGGGCCCTTTCCGCCTTGCTGGAGGCGGTGAAGGAAAGCCTTCCCCTCTTCCGCCGCTACTTCGCCCTGAAGGCCAAGGGGCTTGGGAAGGAAAGGCTGGACTGGTGGGACCTCTTCGCCCCCCTGGGGGAGGGGCGGCGCTGGACGCTGGAGGAGGCCCAAAGCTTCCTCAAGGAGAAGCTTTCCGCCTTCCCCAACGCCGCCCGCGTGGCGGAGCTGGCCTTCCTGGAGCGCTGGATGGACCTCCTTCCCCGAAGGGGGAAGGTGGGCGGGGCCTACTGCATGCCGCGGGGCGGGGGCAAGAGCCTTATCCTGGCCAACTACGAGGAGAGCTTTGAATCCCTCTCCACCCTGGCCCACGAGCTCGGCCACGCCTACCACAACTTCGCCCTGGCCCAGGTGCCCGCAAGCCTCCGGGAAGTGCCCATGACCCTGGCCGAGACCGCCAGCATCATGAACGAGACCCTGGTGGTGGAGGCGGCCTTGAAGGAGGTGAGGCCGGAGGAGGCCCGCCTCATCCTGGACGCCTACCTCCAGGGGGCGGCCCAGGTGGTGGTGGACATCTACAGCCGCTTCCTCTTTGAGTCCTGGGTCTTTGAGGCCCGGCGCGCCCGGGAGCTTTCCCCCAGGGAGTTCAAGGAGCTGATGCTTAGGGCCCAGAAGGAGGCCTACGGGGAGGCCCTTGCCACCTTCCACCCCTACATGTGGGCGGTGAAGGGGCACTACTACGGCGCAGACTTCTACAACTACCCCTACACCTTCGGCCTCCTCTTCGGCCTTGCGGTCTACCGCGAGGCCCAGGAGGACCCCACTTTCTCCGAGCGCTACGAGGAGCTCCTTGCCGCCTCGGGGATGTACCCCGCCAAGGAGCTTGCCGCCCGCTTCGGCTTTGACCTAGAAAGCCCCGCCTTCTGGCGGAAGGCCCTGGGGGTCCTGGAGGAGAAGGTGGAGCTTCTCAGCAGGATGGTCTGACCCTCTCTTGACGGGAAGGCTCTAAGCTTAGAAGGATGCGCCTCCTCGTTCTTTGCACCCACAACTCCGCCCGCAGCCAGATGGCCGAGGCCTGGCTCCGCCACCATGCCCGCCTTCTTGGGGTGGATCTGGAGGTCCACTCGGCAGGTACGGAGAAGACCTTCGTCAAGGAGGAGGCCAAGAGGGTCATGGCCGAGGTGGGGCTGGACCTCCTTGGCCACACCTCCAAGACCCTTCTTGAGGTGCCGGACCCCTGGAACTTCGGCCTGGTCCTCACGGTCTGCGACCAGGCCAAGGAGGCCTGCCCCGCCTACCCCAAGAAGACTCTAAAGCGCCACGTCTCCTTCCCCGACCCCTCGGGGAGGCCCCTCTCCGAGTGGCGCCGGGTACGGGATGCCCTGGGGCGGATGAGCCTCTTCCTGGTGGAGGCCCTGAAGGAAGGCCGGGTGCCTTCCGATGAGGAGCTGGCCCGGTCGGCGGGGCTTTAGATACCCCGCCGAAGCTTTCCTGGGCGGGGCCCCTCAAAAGGGGTCTAGCCTTGGCCCCCCTTTCCTCCGAGTCCCCTTGGGGATTTCTCCATGCCGAGGCGCTTAGCCCTTGTCCCCCACGTGGATCGCCGCCACCCCAAAGGTGAGGAGCTCGTAGCGCACCCTGAACCCTACCTCCTCCATGAGGGCCTTCAGGGCCTCAGGGGGTGGGAAGGCCTCCACGCTTTCCGGCAGGTACCGGTAGGCGCCGAAGCTCCCCGAGATCAGGCCGCCGATGAAGGGGAGGATCTTCCCAAAGTAAAGGCGGTAGACCAGGCCGAAGGCCCCCTTGGGGGGCGGGGGGAACTCCAGGAGGACGAGCCTTCCTCCAGGGGCCAGGACCCGGTGGATCTCGTGGAGGGCCCTTTGGTAGTCTGCAAAGTTGCGGAAGCCGAAGGCGACGGTCACCGCATCAAAGGAGGCGTCGGGGAAGGGGAGAGCCAGGGCGTCGGCCTCGAGGAAATCCACCTCCACCCCCCGCACCTCCGCTTTCTTCCGGGCCAGGGCCAGCATGGGCGGGGCGAAGTCCGCCCCCACCACCTGGGCCTCGGGGGCCCCTTCCTTTAGGAGAAGGGCCAGGTCCCCCGTGCCCGTGGCCAGGTCCAGGATGCGCCGGGGGCGCCCTTCCAAGGCCAGGGCCACCGCCCGCCTGCGCCAGGAGAGGTCCGCCCCCAAGGAGAGGAGCCGGTTCAGGAGGTCGTAGCGGGGCGCGATCTCGGAGAACATCCGCCGCACCCTCTGGGCCTTTTCCTCAGGTGCCACCCCTCAAGTCTACCCCGGGGGATGGGGTAGAATCCTGGGCGTGTTGACCGATCGCCCTGTGGGGGTGCTGGTCCTCTTGGGGGGCCTCCTCACCGCGTTGCTCTGGTACCTGGCCCCTTGGGCTGTGCCCCACCGACTCTTTGGCGGAGAGGGGGTGCTTCTGAACCCCTTCGGGCACCACCTGCCCCTGGGGAGCCTTCCCCAGGGTTACCGGGATGCCTGGCTTTTCCCCTACTTCTACCTGGCCTCCGCCTGGCTCCTCCTCACCCTCCTCCTGGGCTTCCGGGCCTCCCCTAAGAGGCTTTACCTCCTAGGGGGGGTGGGGCTTGGGCTTTTCCTCCTTTTGGCCTTCTTGTTCTACGGGAGCGTTTCGGCCACCAACGCCCCCGCCCTGGCCCAGGGGGAAACCCCACCCCTAAGGCGCCACAGCCTAGGCCTTGCCGGCTACGCTACCCTGGCCTTTAGCCTCTACCTTCTCCTTTTGGGACGGCTTCGGGCCCCGGGGGGGGTGGCCTTCCTGGTGCGGCGCCGGGGGGCGGTGGTGCCCCTCTTCTCCCTCCTCCTGGCCGTGCTGGCGGGCGGGATCATCGTGGCCCTCATCCGGGAAAGTCCGGGGGAGGCGAGGGGCTTGAGGGAGGCTTTGATGCTCAAGCTGGACCTCATCGCCTACACCTACCAGCTCCTCTTCAGCCCCCTGGTGAGCCTCCCCGGCTTCCTGCAGAGCCTCCTTCTGGCCACGCCCCTGATCTTCACCGGCCTGGCGGTGGCCCTGGGGTTCAGGGGAGGGCTTTTCAACATCGGTGCCCCGGGGCAGCTTATCCTAGGGGCCATCGCCGCCATGCTGGTGGGGGTGTACCTGCCTGGGCCCCGCTGGCTGGTCCTGCCCCTAGCCATCCTGGCCACGGCCCTAGCCGGAGGGCTTTGGGGGGCCCTGCCCGGCTGGCTCAAGGCCCGCTTCGGAGCCCACGAGGTCATCAACACCATCATGCTGAACTACGTGGCCGCAAGCCTTTTCCTCTTCCTCATCTCCACCAACGAGTACCGCTTCTTTGGCCAGCCCGTTTACCTCCCCTTCAAGTACCTGGGGTACGAGGCGAGGAGCTACGAGATCCGCCCCGAGGCCCGCATCCCCCTCTGGACGGACCTTTTGGCCCCTGGAGGGGAGCTCTCCTTTGCCCTGCCCTTGGCCCTTCTTCTTGGCCTTCTGGGGTACTTCCTGGTGCGGCAAAGGCTTGGGTACCGGGTTCTTTTCGGGCTTTTGGGGCTCGTCCTGGGCTACCTCCTAGGGGGGCTTCTCCCCGGGCCAAAGGTGGCCTTGGGGGGAGAGCTCACCTCCGTGCGGCTCAACGGAAGCTTCCTCCTGGCCCTCTTAGCCCTGGCCTTCTTCCACTTTTACGTCTTCCGCAGCGTGGGGGGGTATGAGCTTCGGGCCTTGGGCCTTGCCCCCAAGGCGGCGGAGTACGCGGGGGTGCCCTCGAGGCGGAAAATCGTGGCCATCCTCTTCCTTTCCGGGGTCCTGGCGGGCCTGGCCGCCACCCACTACGTCCTGGGCGGGGGGATTGACGAGTACCGCCTCAAGCAGTCCCTCCCCTATAGCGTGGGGTTTGACGGCATCGCCGTGGCCCTCATGGGCCAGAACACCCCCCTTGGGGTGGGGCTTGCCGCCTGGCTTTTCGGCATCCTCCTCACAGGGGGGCTTCAGGTGAACCTCCAGCTCGGCATCAGCCGGGAGCTGGTGGCGGTGCTTCAGGCCCTCATCGTCCTCTTCATCGCCGCCGGCGGCTTCCTCCCCCGTTACTTCACCGACCCCTTAAGGGCGGCAGAGGTGGAGCTCAAGGCCCAGGAGGCCGGAAAGGAGGGGGCGCGGTGAACCTGGACGCGGCCTTCTTCCTGGCCCTCCTCCTTTCCACCCTGCGCCAGACCACGCCCCTCCTCCTCACCGCCCTAGGGGGGATGTTCTCCGAGCGGAGTGGGGTGGTGAACATCGCCCTGGAGGGCATCATCCTCTTCGGGGCCCTGTCCGCGGCGGTGTTCGTGGAAAGGATGGAAGCCTCCTTGGGCCCCGCCCCTTGGTTGCCCTGGGCGGGGGTGCTGGTGGCCATGGTGGTGGGGGCGCTGGTGGCCTGGGTGCATGCGGTGGTCTCCATCCGCTACCGGGCGGACCAGATCGTGAGCGGCACGGCCCTCAACCTCCTGGCCCTGGGGGCGCCGAGCCTGGTCCTCACCTACCTGTACGGCAACGCCACCAGCTCCAAGGAGGTGCAAAGCCGCCTACCCCTCTGGGGCCCTGAGGGCTTCGCCCTGTCCCCCCTGGTCTACTTGGCCTTCCTCCTGGTGCCCTTAAGCTGGTGGCTTCTCTTCAAAACCCCCTGGGGCCTGCGCCTTAGGGCGGTGGGGGAATACCCGGAGGCCGCGGACACCCTGGGGGTGAACGTCCACCGCATGCGCTACCTGGGGGTGGTCCTCTCCGGGGTCTTGGCGGGGCTTGCCGGGGCCTACCTTTCCATCGGCTTCCTCAACCAGTTCGTGCGGGGCATGTCCGCGGGGATGGGCTTCATCGCCCTGGCGGCCATGATCTTTGGCAAGTGGCACCCGGTGGGCATCCTCTTTTCCACCCTCCTTTTTGGCTTTGCCAGCGCTCTTGCCATCCAGCTCCAGGGCACGGACATCCTCCCCGCGGTCTTGGTCCAGGCCTTTCCCTACGTGGTCACCATCCTGGTCTTGGCGGGGTTCATGGGCCGGAGCCGCCCGCCCGGGGCTGTGGGCAAGCCCTACGAGAAGTAAGCCTTCAGGCGGCCCAAGCGGTAGAGGAGGCGGAGGACGCTCCCGTCCCTAAAGCGCAGCTCCACCCCGCCCCTTAGGAGGGCGAAGCCCATAAGGGTTTCCTCCCCCTCCCCTTGGGCGAAGCGGGCGAAGCCGTCCGACCGGAGGTACAAAAAGCCTTCCTCCAAGAAGACCTGGGCCTCCGTGCCCTGCCGGTTCAGGGCCAGGCGGCGCACCCTTCTGCCAAAGGCCTCGGCCTGGGTCACGGCCGGAAGGCCTCCTCCGCTGGGCGGCCGTAAAGCCCCCGGCCGTAGTAGAGGAGGGCGAGGCCGGGCCTAGGCCTTCCCGCCTCGTCCAGGAGGCCCTCCTCCTCCCACACCGCCACCACCCGGCCCACGAAGAGGTCGTGGTCGCCGAAGGAGTGGACGGCAAGGAGCTCCAGCTCGTAGGCCGCGTAGGCCCCTTCCAGGATGGGCACGCCCGTGTGGCCCAGGAAGTGGGGGGTTTTCCCCTTGTACACCTCCCGCCCGGAGACGCTTCCCAGGTGCTGCACCAAGGGGGCTTGGGTGTGGGGGTGGAAGCTCGCGCTATAGCGCCTTGCCTCCAGGAGGAGGCCATGGGTGAAGCGCTTGGGGCTTAGGGCCACGCCGAAGAGGGGCGGGTCGGCGGAAAGCCCGGTGTTCCACACCGCGGGGCAGAAGTTTACCCGTTCCCCCAGGCGCACCCCCACCACCGCTGGGACCCCGGGGTAGAAGTGGTAGAAGGTGGGGAGGGGGCCTTGTGTCCGGTGGGACCTCATTCCAGCTCCTCCTTGGGCACCTCCAGGATCTTCCCCTCCTCCAGCAGGAGTTCCACCGTGCCCTTAAGGGGGTTTACCTTCTGCACCTTGCCGCAGACCCCTTCGCGGGTGCAGGCGCGGGCGTTTTTCTTTGGGAGCTCCTTTAGGAGCTCCTGGTACACGGGGTGCTCGTAGGCCAGGCAGCAGAGGAGGCGGCCGCAGGGGCCGGAGATCTTATCCGGGGAGAGGGGAAGTTGCTGGTCCCGGGCCATGCGGATGGACACCGGGGCGAAGCCCTGGAGCCAGGTGGAGCAGCAGGACTCCATCCCGCAAGCCCCCAAGGTGCCCAGATAGCCCGCCTCCTCCCTGGGGCCTTCCGCCTGGAACTCCACCCTGAGGCCGAAGGTTCGGGCGAGCTCCGCCCCAAAGGGCCTGAGGTTCACCCGCTCGCTGGCGGCGTAGTGGACCAGGAGGTGGCGGCCGTCCAGGGTGAGGTCGCACCCCAGGACCTTGGCCTGTACGCCTTCCTCCTTAAGCCGCGCCCGGAGGTAGAAGAGGATCTCCTCCCCCTTGGCCCTAAGCCTCGCCGCCCGGTCCAGGTCCTCCTTGCTGGCCAGGCGCACCACCTCCCCGGCCTCGGGGGCCTTCCTCGGGGGGGTGCGCACCTTGCCCACCTCGAGGCCCCGGGGGGTGCGCACCACCACGAAGCTGTCCAAAGGGGGCGGCTCCCCCTGGAAGCGGAAGTAGCGGAGGGTGGGGGTGCGGAAGCGGACGCCCACGGTCATAGCCCTAAGTCTAAAGCGAGGCGGGCCAGGACCAGGTCCGGGCTTACGTAGCGCTCCAGGGCCTCCTGGGCCCGGAAGAGGGGGAGGAGGCGTTCAGGCCTTTCCTTAAGGAGGGCGTAGAGGGCCTGGAACCCCTCCTCTTCCGCCAGGAGCTCCTTGAGGAGGCTTAGCCTTTCCAGGGATCCCGCCTTGAGGAGGGCCTTGGCCTTTCCCATCCGCCCCCGGAAGGCCTGGAGGTCGGAAAGGGCCCTGAAGAGCCGTCCCGGGGCCCCCATGGCGTAGGCCAAAAGCTCCGGGTCCTCCGTGAGGACCCTCATCTTTTCCTCGGGCACGGGGGAGAAGGCCACCTCCACCGCCCGGCTGGCCAGGGTGGGGAAGAGGGTGTCGCGGCTAGGGGTGATGAGGATCAGGCGGGCGTAGGCCGGGGGCTCTTCCAGAAGCTTCAAAAGGGCGTTGGCCGCGGCAGGGGTGAGGAGGTGGGCGCCGTCCAGGACCGCCACCTTGGCCTGGCCCCGGGGGTGGGTGGAGAGCCAGGCGAAAAGGGGCTCCACCTCCTCCAAAGGGATCTCTGCCCGCCCCCGGAGGGCCTTTCCCTTGGGGGCGATCTCCAAGAGGTCGGGGTGCTCGAAGGGGAAAGGGGGGGGAAAGCCCAGGTTCAGGCCCAGGGCGTACCACCGGGCCACGGTGCGCCGCCCCACCCCCTCGGGGCCCGTGAAGAGCAGCGTGGAGGCGGAAAGCTTGGGCAGAAGGGCCAGGATGGCCTCGTGGCCGATTATTGCCCCACCTTGAGCCGCTCCAGAAGCCATAGTGGGAATCCCTCTTCCAGGAGCCTAGCTTCCACTTGGTCCAGGGGGTAGTCCACCCGGTAAAACGCCAGCCGGTTCCCCTCCCAAAGGAGAAAGGCCGCTCCCGGCACCCCGTCCCGGGGCTGGCCCACGGAGCCCGGGTTTGCCAGGGCCCGCACCTTGGGGGAAAGGAGGAGCTCGCCCCCTTGGGGAAAGGCCTGGTGGCGCACCCAAGGCCTGGGACCCTCCAGGGCCAAGAAGGCCCCTGCCAGGTGGGTGTGGCCATGGAAGACCAGGGCCTTCTCCGTGCAGGCGAAGGCCTCCCGGGCGGGGGCGAGGTCGTCCAGGTAGATGAAGGGGTCGCAGGGGCTCCCGTGCACCAGAAGCGCCCCCTCCACCTCCTTCTGCCAGGGCCAGCTGGCGAGGTACTCCAGGTGGCGGCGGGAAAGCCGCCTTCTCTGCCAGGCCAGGATCTCCAGCACCGGCCCCTCCACGGGCAGTTGGTCCAGGGCCAACAGCCAAGCGTCGTGGTTGCCCAAAACGCCTTCCGCCCCCACCTCCAGGAGGAAGTCCAGCACCCGGTCCCCATCCGGATAGTAGCCCACCGCGTCCCCCAGGAAGAGGACCCGGTCAAAGGAAGGGGCAGCCTTCAGGACCGCTTCCAGGGCAGACCAGTTCCCGTGGATATCGGAGAGGACCAGGTAGCGCACCGGGCTTAGGATACCATGAGGCCATGATGGGGCCCCTTCTGGAGAGGCTTTACGTGGACCTCGAGGTCCTCTCGGAGCACGTGCGGGCTGGCCTGGACCCCTTCGGCACCCTCTTCGCCTACCTGGAGGGCGGCCGGGGCGGGGGGACGGTCCTCCTCCACGCCCCATACCAGGAGGCCCTCCCGGTGCTCCAGGCCCTAAACGGCCTCACCTTCCGCGGCCGGATCCTCTTGGCCCTGGACCCCTCCCCCCTTTCCCGCACCCTGGAGGGCCGCCCCCTCTCCGGCCCCGCGGCGGCCCCCTTGGCCCACCTCCTGGTCCAGTTCCGCCCCCAGCGCCTTCTTTTGGCCTTTCCCGGCGAAGGCCTTGGCCTTTCCTTCCCCGGGGGCAAGGAGACGGAGGAGGGGTGGCGGCCCCTAGAGGCGGAAGGAGAGCCCCTTTCCCTCCAGGTGGAGGCCCCCACGGGCCTCGTGTACCAAGAACGCCGGCTCTACCCCCCCTGGCGCACGGAAAAGCCCCCCGTGGACCTGCCGGAGGAGCCCGGCCCATACTGGGGGGCGGTGGGGTGGGCCCTGGGGGTTCCCACCTACGGGGTAGGGTTGGTAAACTTAAGGGCGAACCTGGAGGCCCTCTTGCGCCTCTGGTGAAGGGAGGGAGAGATGGCGTACATCGCGTTTTTTGCCTTGGGTGCGGCCCTGGTGACCCTGCTTTTTTACCTCATCCTGAACCCCCGGGTGCTCACCACGGAGGGGGAGACCTTTGACCTGCGGTTTATCTTCTTTATGCTCCTCCTTATTGTCCTCTCCGCATCCACCGTGGCCCTGATGCTCTGGCTGGGCAAAGCCTACCACCTTCTTTAAGCCGCCAGGGAAAGCCCCCGTGGCGTTTGAGGGCTGAGGTTAAGCGCCCCTGCACCGCAAAGCCTTCACAGGGCCTGAGGGGAAGGTGCGCTGGGTCGGCCGTCAGGCTACCCTAGCCCCTTTTCTTTGGCCCACACCTAGGAAAGCTTTGGTGGGGTATTGGGGGGCTTTCCCTATCTGCCAAGCTCCTCCTTAAGCCGCCTAAGCTCCTCCTCCACCGCCTTCTCCGCCGAGAGGGCGGCGAGCTCCTTTTCCAAATCGGCCCCGTCCAGCTCCTTCAGGGCCTCGTGCCGATCCTCCATGGCTAGGATGCGGGCCTCCATCTCCTCAAAGGCCTCGAGGGCCGGATGCCCCTCCAGGCGGGACTCCATGCGCCGCACCGCCTCCGCGGCCTCCACGCCCCGCTTGCGGGCGATGAGGAGTTTCTTTCGGGCCTCCGCTTCCTCAATCTTGGCCTCGAGGGCCTTGAGCTGGGTCACGAGCCGCTCCACCAGGGCCCTTTGCTCCTCCCCTTGGACCCAAAACCCCTCGGCCAAGTCCAGGGCCCGCTTCTTCCGCCTCAGGGCCTCCCGGGCGAGGTCCTCCCGACCGGCCATCAGGGCTTCTTTGGCCTTCTCCTCCCAAAGCGCCGTCTCTTTCAGGTGGCTTTCCCGTTCTCTCGTGAGCCGCTTCTCCTCCGCCATGGCCTCGGCCACGCTGCGCCGGGCTTCGCGAAGGGCCTCCTTCATCTCCCGAAGGGCTTCCTCAATGATCTTCTCCGGGTCTTCCGCCCGCCGCAAAAGCTCGTTCAGGTTGGCCCGGATGAGCCGGCCGATCCGGTCTAGAAGGTTCATGCCCTCAGTATGCCACACCCCCTTGACAGCTGGTGGTGTGGGTGGTAGGTTTTTATTTGCGCTGCCCGGAGGGGTGGCGGGGGATCTTGAAAGCTGGGGTGGATAGGTAGTCAAGGGGCTACGTGAGGTAGCTCTTTGGGGGTCAAGATGCTAAGGGCCCACGGTGGATGCCTTGGCACCCAAGCCGATGAAGGACGTGGCTACCTGCGATAAGCCAGGGGGAGCTGGTAGCGAGCGTGGATCCCTGGATGTCCGAATGGGGGAACCCGGCCTGTGGGAACACGGGCCACCGCTTTTTGGCGGGGGGAACCTGGGGAACTGAAACATCTCAGTACCCAGAGGAGAGGAAAGAGAGATCGACTCCCTGAGTAGCGGCGAGCGAAAGGGGACTAGCCTAAACCGCCTGGTTTAACCGGGCGGGGTAGTGGGGCCCTTGTTAAGCCGAATCCTGAGCCTAGCCGAAGCTGTTGGGAAGCAGCGCCGAAGAGGGTGAAAGCCCCGTAGGCGGAAGGTGTAGGGATAGGTGAGGGTACCCGAGTACCCTGTGGTTCGTGGAGCCATGGGGGAATCTGGGCGGACCACCGCCTAAGGCTAAGTACTCCGGGTGACCGATAGTGGACCAGTACCGTGAGGGAAAGGTGAAAAGAACCCCGGGAGGGGAGTGAAATAGAGCCTGAAACCGTGGGCTTACAAGCAGTCGCGGCCTTTTTGTGGGGTTGCGGCGTGCCTATTGAAGCATGAGCCGGCGACTCACGATCGCAGGCGAGCTTAAGCTGTGGAGGCGGAGGCGTAGGGAAACCGAGTCCGAATAGGGCGTTTAGTCTGCGGTCGTGGACCCGAAACCGGGTGAGCTAGCCCTGGCCAGGCTGAAGCTGGGGTGAGACCCAGTGGAGGGCCGAACCGGTGGGGGATGCAAACCCCTCGGATGAGCTGGGGTTAGGAGTGAAAAGCTAACCGAACCCGGAGATAGCTGGTTCTCCCCGAAATGACTTTAGGGTCAGCCTCAGGTGCTGACTGGGGCCTGTAGAGCGCTGATAGGGCTAGGGGGCCTACCAGCCTACCAAACCCTGTCAAACTGCGAAGGGTCTCAGGTGGAGCCTGGGAGTGAGGGCGCGAGCGATAACGTTCGTGTCCGAGCGCGGGAACAACCGAGACCGCCAGCTAAGGTCCCGAAGTCTGGGCTAAGTGGGAAAGGATGTGGTGCCGCTTAGACAGCCAGGAGGTTGGCTTAGAAGCAGCCATCCTTTAAAGAGTGCGTAATAGCTCACTGGTCGAGTGGTGCTGCGCCGAAAATGATCGGGGCTTAAGCCCAGCGCCGAAGCTGCGGGTCTAGGGGTGATGAGCCTCTAGGCGGTAGGGGAGCGTTCCCGATGCCGATGAAGGTCGTTTGTGAGGGCGGCTGGAGGTAAGGGAAGTGCGGATGCCGGCATGAGTAACGATAAACAGGGTGGGAATCCCTGTCGCCGTAAGCCCAAGGGTTCCTACGCAATGGTCGTCAGCGTAGGGTTAGGCGGGGCCTAAGGTGAGGCCGAGAGGCGTAGCCGAAGGGCAGCCGGTTAATATTCCGGCCCTTCCCATGGGTGCGATGGGGTGACGCTTTAGGCTAGGGGGACCGGAGCCATGGCTGAGCCCGGCCAGAAGCGCAGGGTGAGGGGTAGGGAAATCCGCCTCTCGTGAGCTCTGCGTGGTGGGGAAGCCCGTGAGGGTGAGAACCTCCTGAAGCCAGGGAGCCGAGAAAAGCCTCTAAGCGTAACCCATGGGAACCCGTACCGGAAACCGACACAGGTGGGCGGGTGCGAGAGCACTAAGGCGCGCGGGAGAACCCTCGCCAAGGAACTTTGCAAGTTAGCCCCGTAACTTCGGGAGAAGGGGTGCTCGCGATGAGCGAGTCGCAGTGAACAGGCTCTGGCGACTGTTTACCAAAAACACAGCTCTCTGCGAACTCGTAAGAGGAGGTATAGGGAGCGACGCTTGCCCGGTGCCGGAAGGTCAAGGGGAGGGGTGCAAGCCCTGAACCGAAGCCCCGGTGAACGGCGGCCGTAACTATAACGGTCCTAAGGTAGCGAAATTCCTTGTCGGGTAAGTTCCGACCTGCACGAAAAGCGTAACGACCGGAGCGCTGTCTCGGCGAGGGACCCGGTGAAATTGAACTGGCCGTGAAGATGCGGCCTACCCGTGGCAGGACGAAAAGACCCCGTGGAGCTTTACTGCAGCCTGGTGTTGGCTCTTGGTTGCATCTGCGTAGGATAGGTGGGAGCCTGTGAAGCCGTCCTTTTGGGGGCGGTGGAGGCGCCGGTGAAATACCACCCTGATGCGGCTGGGGGCCTAACCCTGATGAGGGGGACAGCGCTTGGCGGGCAGTTTGACTGGGGTGGTCGCCTCCTAAAGGGTAACGGAGGCGCCCAAAGGTTCCCTCAGGCGGGACGGAAATCCGCTGGAGAGCGCAAGGGTAGAAGGGGGCCTGACTGTGAGGCTTGCAAGCCGAGCAGGGGCGAAAGCCGGGCCTAGTGAACCGGTGGTTCTGTGTGGAAGGGCCATCGATCAACGGATAAAAGTTACCCCGGGGATAACAGGCTGATCTCCCCCGAGCGTCCACAGCGGCGGGGAGGTTTGGCACCTCGATGTCGGCTCGTCGCATCCTGGGGCTGAAGAAGGTCCCAAGGGTTGGGCTGTTCGCCCATTAAAGCGGCACGCGAGCTGGGTTCAGAACGTCGTGAGACAGTTCGGTCTCTATCCGCCACGGGCGCAGGAGGCTTGAGGGGGGCTCTTCCTAGTACGAGAGGACCGGAAGGGACGCACCTCTGGTTTTCCAGCTGTCTCTCCAGGGGCATAAGCTGGGTAGCCATGTGCGGGAGGGATAACCGCTGAAAGCATCTAAGCGGGAAACCTGCCTCGAGATGAGGCCTCCCACGGTGTGAAGCCGGTAAGGACCCGGGTAGACGACCCGGTGGATGGGCCGGGGGTGTAAGCGTCGTGAGGCGTTTAGCCGACCGGTTCCAATTGTCCGAGGTCTTGACTCCTAGATGCAGTGATGCCACCCCAGCTTTTGAGGTCTTCTGCCACCTTTTGGGTGGTGCGAGGATTTTGAGAGGGAGAAGAGGAGAGTCCCCCGTGCCCATAGCGGCGTGGAACCACCCGTTCCCATTCCGAACACGGAAGTGAAACGCGCCAGCGCCGATGGTACTGGGACCGCGAGGTCCTGGGAGAGTAGGTCGGTGCGGGGGATTTTGATTTTGCGGGAGTAGCTCAGTTGGTAGAGCACGACCTTGCCAAGGTCGGGGTCGCGGGTTCAAGTCCCGTCTCCCGCTCCACCATGGCCCCCCAGGCTTAAACCTGGGGGGCTTT
>NZ_JBBIMD010000009.1:0-46261 GCF_037444525.1 Thermus sp.
CGGTTCCAGGGCTTGGTAAAGAGGATATCCCCTGAATCCCCCTTCTCCCGGGAAGTCCCGGCGCTTAAACCGCCTGCGCCGGAGCGGGCACCTTCCCCTTTAGGAATACCCAGAATCACCTTGATGTGGCCCGGGAGTTCCACCTCCTCCTCTTTTAGGTCCTCGAGGAGGAGCTCTATAGCCCTGGAATAGCCCTGCATCCGCTCCCGAATGAAGAGCACAGGGTAGCGCCCTACCTGGGGCTTCCTGGAACCCCTATCCGGCTTCTCCTTTCCGATGTACTCCCCATCCGGGGAAAGGGACTGGACAAGGCGCCGCAGAAACCCCGAGGTATCCCCATCCCCTAGGGGATGCACCCGGAGCTGGCCCGAGGCTAGCTCCTCCTGAATGGAAGCGAGGACACCGGAGTTAGCCAGCGGTATACAGCTGGAGCTCTTTACCCGCATCCCTTACGATAAACTCCGGCTCTTTGGGGTTAAACTCTAGCTGAACAGGAACAAGGAGCAAAGGGACATAAAGAGAGCCCCAGCGGCCCGACCAACTGAGAATGCCATTCCCTAGGACGAGCTCGTAGCGTTCGGACTCGCGCTGCAGATCACCATATAGGCCATAGGTCTTCTCGTATACATCGTGTGCCCTTCGGGCTATCCGCTCGTCGCGGGCCCAGACCTCCCACTCTTCTAACCAGGATGCCCAAGCCTCCTTTCCCCCCCTCACCTCCTCAAAGCGAACAACCCGGCTTTTCCCATCGACATCGGGAAGGCTGCGCTCAGGGTGTAGGCGGGGTTCAGAAAAGGGATCCTCCCACCCTGGCTCAAGCCACTCCCTAAGGAGCGCAGGGGGCTCTGGGGGAGCGGAAAGCTTGGGCCTTCGGACTCGTAGGTAAACGCCCGGATCCTCCTCCTGGCCCTCAGCAAGAAGGCGGTTAACCTGGATGGAAGGGTGTTGGGGAAGCTCCTCCAGCCAAAGAGACCACCGCACGTCCTCCAAGTCTCTCAGGTAAGGGAAACGGACCAAAGCGTAGTCCTGGAGGAACCGGTAGAAACGAAGGGCCCTTTCACGCTCCAGGTGGCTGGACATACTTCGCCTCATTTTAAGCAAGATTGGTTCAGAGGCGCTACCCTTGCCGGGCAAGGGGGGCGTAAAAGGGGGTTGGCCGCTTTACCTCCGAACCCCGTGGGGATTCCTCTAATCTGAAAGTATTGGCCGGAAAGGGGCTATCCCTCAGAAACCGGCCGCACCTCGAGGCTCCGCAGCCGGTCCACCGCGGCGGAAAGTTCCAAGGGGCGCACCTCGGCAAGCTCGGGGGCCTCCTCCAGGGCGAAGAGGTCCTCCACGCCCGAAAGCGCCCGCTCCACCAGGGCCTTTAGGGGGGTCTTCCCGTCCGCAAGGTCCCGGAGGCGCTTGAAGAGGGCCCCCAAGGCGCGCACCTGGGCCTCCTCAAAGAGGTCCAAGGCGGAGAGGTCCACCACCTCTTCCCCAAAGAGGAGCTCCCTCAAGCCCCGGCCCTTCACCCGCTCCTTCCGGCCCCGCCTAGGGTCAAAGCTCTCGGGAAGCGGGGCGCGGAGGGCCACCCGTAGGGGGTAGCGGGGCTCGCCGAAGACCCGGCCCGTGGGGTGGGCCTGGGCCACCTGGCGGGCCTCGAGGGTCACCTCTTTCGCCCGGTACGCCTCCATGAGGACCACGGTGTCCGCAAGCTCCAGGTAGTCCCCCACCCCCCCCACCACCAGGACCAGGCTCGCCCCCAGGGCCTTTAGGTCCCCCACCCGGTCCAGGAGGGGGGTGAGGGTCTCCCGCCGCACCAGGGCCTGCATGCGGGCGTCCCGCACCAGGAGGTTGGTGGCCGAGGTGTCCTCGTCCAGGAGGAGGACCTCCGCCCCGGCCTCGAGGGCCTCCAGGATCCCCGCCGCCAGGCTGGTGGAGCCCGAGGCGTCCTCCGTGGAGAAGAAGCGGGTGTCCTGGCCCAGGGGCAGGTCGTGCACGAAGGGCCTCAGGTCCACCCCCACCACGCTCCGCCCGTCCTCCGACTGGACCCTTTGAGCCCCCTTGCGGGTCACCACCCACTCCCGCCCGTCCCCGGGGATGTGGGGGAAAACCCCGTGGACCAGGGCCTCGAGGAGGGTGGTCTTCCCGTGGAACCCGCCCCCGGTGATGAGGGTAAGCCCCTCGGGAAGGCCCATGCCCAAGACCTCCCCCCGGTGGGGGGTGCGGAAGGCCACCCGTAGGGAAGGAGGGCTCTGGAAGGGGATGGCCCCCTTTAGGGGAGCCTGGCTCACCCCGCTCTGCCGGGGGAGAAGGCTCCCCTCCCCCACGAAGGCCACCAGGCCCCGGGCCTTAAGGGCCCCCTGGATGGCCCGGTGGTCCTCCGCCTGGTGCACGTGGGCGAGAAGGGCCTTCCGGTCCAGGTCAGGGAGGAAGCCCCTCAAGGCCTCTCCCAACGCGCGAAAAAGCCGCTCCGCCTCCCTCCCCAGGATGCGCCGCCCCGCCGCGGGGAGGCCCACCCGGAAGCGCAAGGAAAGCCCCTCGCCCAAATGGGCCCCCGCCCGCCTCAGGACCTTGGGGCTTTCCACCGCCACGCTCACCCGCCCCGAGGCCCCCGAGCCCCCCACATGGGGCAGGGTGCGGAGGCGGTCCCTTAGGCTCCTTAAGAGGAAATCCTCCACCGCCACCCGGCCCGCCTCGTGGGCGTAGACCCTTAAGGGGCCTAGGGCCTCCTTGGGGTAGCGCACCTCCAGGACCGAGGGGGTGGCGAAGGGGTCCCCCTGCACGTGGACGAAGCGGAGAACAAACCCCTCCCCCACCCAGCCCCCCTTCAGGTCCTTGTAGGCGGGGTAGGGGCGGCCCTCCAGGCTCCGGAGAAGGTCTAGAAGGTCGCTGTAGCGCCGCACCCCCCTAACTTACAACCTCCGCCTCCACCCGCCTAAGGGCCCGGCCCAGGCGCTCCACCCCCTCCCGGAACTCCTCCTCCCGGATGGTGAGGGGCGGGGCCACCACCAGGAGGTTGTGCTTGGCGAGGAGGTAGACCCCTTCAGCCAAAAGCGCCTTGAGCAAGGCCTGCATGGGGGGGCTGAAGGGGGCGTGCCAGGGGGAGAGGGGCTCCTTGCTCTCCCGATCCCGCACCAGCTCCACCCCAAAGAAGGCCCCCATCCCCCGCACCTCCCCCACCCAGGGGTGGGCGAGGAGGGCAGAAAGGGCCTCCCGGAAGAAGGGCTCCATGCGCCTTGCCCGCTCAAAAAGCCCCTCCTCCTGGTAGGCCCTTAGGGCAGCGAGCCCCGCCGCCACCGCCAGGGGGTGGCCCGCGTAGGTGTGGCCCGTGGGGAGGGGGGTTTCGTCAAAGGCCCGGGCCAGACCCTCCCGCACCAGGACCCCCCCTAGGGGCACGTAGGCGGAGGTCACCCCCTTGGCGAAGGTGATCATGTCCGGCACCACCCCAAAGCGCTCCGCGGCAAAGGCCGCCCCCACCCGGCCAAAGCCGGTCATGACCTCGTCAAAAACCAGGAGGATGCCGTGACGGTCACAAAGGGCCCGGACCCCCTCCAGATACCCCTCCGGGTAAACGATGACCCCGTTGGACCCCACCACGGGCTCGAGGAAGATCGCCGCCACCCGCTTGGGGTCCTCGTGGAGGAGGACCCGCTCCAGGTGCTCCAGGGCCCTCCTTACCTCCTCCTTGGGGTCTTCCGTGTAGAAGGGGCTCCGGTAGGGGTAGGGGGCGAAGAAGTGGACCACCCCCGGGACCCCGGGCTCCGCCGGCCAGCGCCGGTTCTCCCCCGTGAGGGTAGCGGAGGCATGGGTAGCCCCGTGGAAGGAGCGGTAGGCGGAGAGGACCTTAAACCGGCCCGTGAGGTGCCGGACGAACTTTATGGCGTCCTCGTTGGCCTCGGTGCCCGAGGGGGTGAAGAAGACCCTCGCCCCTTCCGGCCAGGGGGCGAGCCGGGAAAGGGCCTCCGCGAGAAGGGCCCTCTTGTCGTGGAAGAGGCTCGGGGCGGCGTAGGCCAGGGTGGCGGCCTGCTCGGCGATGGCCTGGACCAGCCTAGGGTGGCCATGGCCCAGGTTCACGGCCACCAGGCCGCTGGAAAGGTCCAGGTAGCGCCGCCCCTCCTGGTCCCAAAGCCAAACCCCTTCCCCCCGGACCACCACGGGAGGGTCCAGGGGGCCTTGGGCCACCCAGGGGGTGAGGACATGCTTTTTGTGAAGAGCCTTAAGGTCCATTTGCCAAGATTCTACTCCCTTCTGGGCCTTGGCCACCCGCAACCATCGGCGCCCGAACCCACCCCTTGGGCTTCCGCAAGCCTTACGCCGAGCTCATCCAGGTACAGGCAGACCGCCTGAAGGGGGCCCTGCTGGAGAGGGGAACATACACTCCTTTTTACTTGCGTAAGTAAAAGTTTTACCTTCTAGACTTATGCTGCAGAAATGTTTTTTCCAAAAAATCTGAAAGCCACGTCTAGAAGGCCATCTACCGACCCTTGACATACCGGGTCCAACCCTGGTAACATGCCCCCAAAGCCGGGGTTCCGGCAGGGGATCTTGACAACTTAACCTCATCTGGCACGCGAATATGCGCCTTTTACCTCTCATCGCCCCTCCTGCAGTACGTTAATCATGGGGCCAAATCCCCAAAAAATGGCCTTATACGGCTTGTGTATATTCCAATCTTCATCTTTCTCACAAAACCCCCCTCTGGCCACAGCGTCCAGAACGGTTCTCCTAGGGGGGTAGAGTTGCACGAGATGCTTCCCCGTCAGGGGATTGCGACGATGTCAAAAAGACCGCACGCCTCGCGCTTGGCGTAGGTTGCACGAGATGCTTCCCCGTCAGGGGATTGCGACTTCCCGATGCCGTACTGGGCCAGGGCCTCCCCGACCTTCAGTTGCACGAGATGCTTCCCCGTCAGGGGATTGCGACCCCGCCCAGCTCGGGGAAGAAGGCCAAGACCTCATAGGGAATGTTGCACGAGATGCTTCCCCGTCAGGGGATTGCGACTCCAGGCTGTCGTACACATAGGCCTCGCTGATGTTCGAGTTGCACGAGATGCTTCCCCGTCAGGGGATTGCGACCCAGCCGTCCCCGCCAATGTAGAGGGCTCCCGGCGCAGGGGGTTGCACGAGATGCTTCCCCGTCAGGGGATTGCGACTTCATGCTGACATCCTCCTACCAAGGCCGCTCGCGATAGTTGCACGAGATGCTTCCCCGTCAGGGGCTCCCATTTCCCAAGAACCCCCCGGACCAACCCGGGGGGTTCGGTCTTTAAGGGCTTGACTTTTGTTGATAATGGTTTATCATTCTACACATGAGCCGGGTTCTTGCCCTCCTGGTTCTGGTCCTCTCGCCCGTACTGGCCCAGGTGCAGGTGGCCGCCACCACCCCCATCCTGGCCGACCTGGTGCGCCAGGTGGGGGGGGAAAGGGTACGGGTGGTAAGCGTCATCCCTTCCGGGGCCGACCCCCACACCTTTGACCCCACCCCTTCCACTGCCAAAGCCCTGGCCCAGGCCAAGGTGCTCTTCGCCAACGGGCTTGGGCTCGAGCCCTTCCTCCCCAAGCTCCAAAACCTCCTACCCAAGGGAGCCCGGGTGGTGCAGCTTGGGGAGGGGGAAAAGGACCTCATCTGCGAGGAAGGGCAGGGAGAGGGGCCCGAAGACCACGCCCATGGCCCCTGCGATCCCCATCTCTGGCTGGACCCCACCTACGCCCTGCGCTACGCGGAGAAGATCGCCCAGGAGCTCACCCGGCTGGACCCCCAAGGGGAAAGGACGTACCGGGCCAACCTGGCCCGCTTCCGGGAAGAGGTGGCGAGACGGGACCAGACCTTTAGGGCCTGCGGGCTTAAAGGGGTGAAGGCCATCGCCCAGCACGACGCCTTCCGCTACTTCGCCCGGCGCTATGGCCTAGAGATCGTGGGGACGCTGGCCACCTCCAGCGCCCAGGAAAAGGGGAGCCGGGCCTTCCTTGAGCTGGTCCAGAAGGCCAAGCGGGAAGGGGTGAGGCTCATCCTGGCGGAACCCCAGTTCCGGGGCCAGGCCCTGAAGGCCCTGGCGGAGGCCACGGGGGCCCGGGTGGCCCTCCTCTACACCGATACCCTGGACGCCAAGGTCCCCACCTACCTCGCCCTTTTGGACCACAACCGGAAGGCCCTTTGCCCATAATGGAGGCATGGGCTTCCAAGAAGTTTTCGGCACCCCCCCGGAGGCCAGCGCCCAGGCCCCCGGCCGGGTGAACCTCCTGGGGGAGCACACGGACTACCAGGAAGGCTACGTCCTCCCCACCCCCCTCCCCTACTTCACCCGGGTGGAGGCCGGCCGGGCTGAGGGCCGGGTGGAGGCCTACAGCGAGAACCTGCGGGAGCTAAGGGCAAGGCCCTTAGGAGGAGGCCCGCAAGGGGACTTCCTGGACTACCTCCTCGGGGTGGTGTGGGCCCTAAGGGAGGCCGGGCACCGGGTGGAGGGGGCCCGGTTTTACATCCGGAGCGACCTCCCCATGGGGGCAGGCCTTTCCAGCTCGGCCGCGCTGGAGGTGGCGGCGCTTAAGGCCCTAAGGGCGCTTTACCGCCTGCCCCTTCCCGACCTGGAGGTGGCCCTCCTCGCCCGGAAAGCCGAGGCGGAGTACGTGGGGGTGCGGTGCGGGATCATGGACCAGATGGCCTCGAGCCTGGGCCAGGTGGGCCAGGCCCTCTTCCTGGACACCCGCACCCTGGCCCACGAGAACCTGCCCCTGCCCCCGGGGGTGCGGGTGGCGGTTTTGGACCTCGGGCTTGGGCGGCGGCTCGCCGAGTCGGGCTACAACGAGAGGCGGCGGGAGGCCGAGGAGGCGGCCAGGCGGCTTGGGGTGAAGACCCTAAGGGACGTGGCCGACCTCTGCCTTGTGGAAAGCCTCCCAAGCCCCCTGGACCGCCGGGCCCGGCACGTGGTGGGGGAGAACTTGAGGGTCCTTAGGGGGGTGGAGGCCCTGAGGCGGGGGGACGCCCGGGCCTTCGGCGAGCTCATGACCCAAAGCCACCGCTCCCTGGCCCGGGACTACGAGGTGAGCTTCCCAGAGCTGGACACCCTGGTGGAGGAGGCCCTAAGGGCCGGGGCCTTGGGGGCCAAGCTCACGGGGGCGGGGTTTGGGGGGGCGGTGGTGGCCCTGGTGGCGGAAAGCCTCTTCTCAAGCTTCCGGGAGGCCCTCCTCGCCCGCTTCCCAGGCCTCAGGATCCTTTAAGCTAAGGCCATGGAAAAACCGGGTCTCCTGCCCCTTCTGGACGCTCGCCTTCCCCTTACGGAGGAAGGCGTTGCGGAGGCGGCCCGCCTGGCGGGGGTGAGCCTGGCCCAGGCCTGGGGGGTGGTGCGCTACTACCCGCGCTACAGGGAGGTACGGGAAGGCCGCTACCTGGTGGACGACCCCGTGGCCCGGGCCCGGGGGGTTAAGGACCTCCTGGAGAACACCGTGGGCACCTATCCCCCCTTGGGCCTCGAGGCCCTGGCCCCGGCCTACGTGCGGCTGGAGAGGGGAACGCGGTGGGTTGAGGTGGGGGGGCAGGCCGAGCCCTTCGCCACCTTCCGCCTTCCCTTCCGTCTGGGCCACGGGGAAAGGCTCCTCCCCCCAGAGCCCACGGACACCCTGGAGGCCTACCGGGCCCAGGGGGGGCTTAGAGCCCTGGAGGCCGCCCGAAGGGGGGATCTCACCCCGGAGGCCCTTCTAAAGGCGGTGGAGGAAGCGGGGCTTTTGGGCCGGGGCGGGGCTGCCTTCCCCACCCACCTGAAGCTCCGAGCCGTGGCCCAAGGGGAGCCCCCCCGCTACCTGGTGGTGAACGGGGACGAGTCCGAACCGGGCAACTTCAAGGACCGCTTTCTCCTGGAACACCACCCCTTTCTGGTCCTAGAGGGAGCCCTTTTGGCCGGCTGGGCCGTGGGGGCGAGCCGGGTCTACCTATATATACGGGAAGAGTTCCAGAAAGCCATGGCAGAGCTTAGGGAGGCCATCCGCACCCTGGAAGAGGTGGGTCTTCTCCTGGTGCCCACCGAGATCTTCCCCAGCGGGGGGCTCTACATTTGCGGGGAGGAGACGGCCCTTTTGGAGTCCATGGAGGGGAAGCGGGCCGAGCCCCGCCTGAAGCCCCCCTTTCCCGTGGAAAAGGGGCTCTGGGGCCGGCCCACCGCGGTGCAGAACGTGGAGACCCTGGCCGCCATCCCCCGCCTCCTGGAGGACCTGGAAGGCTGGAAGCGGGCGGAGCCCAAGCTCTTCTCCGTAAGCGGGGACGTGGCCAACCCCGGCCTATACGAGCTCCCCTTAGGCACCCCCTTGGGGGAGGCCCTAAGGCGGGCTGGAGGAGAGCCGGAAGAGCTCCAGGCCGTCCTCCTGGGGGGGGCGGCGGGGGTCTTCACCCGGGACTTCGCCTTCCCCTTGCGCTACCGGGAACGGCTTCCCCTGGGGGCGGGGGCGGTGGTGGCCTTCGGCAAGGGGGTGGACCTCTGGGCGGTGCTGGAAGAGCTGGCCCACTTCTTCCAGGAAGAGTCCTGCGGCAAGTGCTTCCCCTGCCCTTTGGGGACCACGGTCCAGCTCGCCCTGGTCCAAAACCGGGTGCGGGACTTGGACCTGGTGGAGGACCTGGCCGCTACCCTAAAGGGAAGCCTCTGCGGCCTCGGCCAGTCCGCCCACTGGGCCTACCGGAGCTTGTTGGAGGTGGAAGGTGCGACTTAAGGTGGACGGAAAGGAAGTGGAGGCAGGGGAAGGGGCGCTCCTTTTGGAAGTGGTCCGGGTTCCTACCCTCTGCCACCACCCCCACACGGAAACCCGGGGGCTCTGCCGCCTTTGCCTGGTGGAGGTGGATGGCCGCCCAAGCCCCGCCTGTGCCACGGAGGCCCGGGAGGGGATGGAGGTGAAAAGCGATACCCCAGGACTCCGGTCCCTCCGGAAGACCCTCCTGGAGTGGCTCTTCCTCACCACCGACCTTAGCCTGGCTCCGGAACTGAAAGCGCTGGCCGAGGCCCTGGGGGCGGAGCCCGGGCGCTGGGGCAAGGTGCCGGACCGAAAGGGGCGGGCACCCACCCAGGACAACCCCTTCTTCCTTCGGGACTATGCCAAGTGCGTCAACTGCCGCCGGTGCGTGGACGCCTGCGGGGACGGGATCATGGGGGTCTACGCCCTCACCCTGGCGGGAAGGGGCCTTTTCGCCCACCCCACCACCCCCCTGGACCGCCCCCTGCCGGAAACCCCTTGCGTTTTCTGCGGCAACTGCGTCCAGGTCTGCCCTACGGGGGCCCTAAGGCCCCTTACGGAGGTGTGAAATGCGCACCACCTGCCCCTACTGCGGCGTGGGCTGCCAGCTGGAGCCTGAGGTGCGGGGGGGACGGGTGGTCCGGGTCCTGGCCCCGGACCTCCCCCCCAACCACGGGGCCCTCTGCGTGAAGGGCCGCTTCGGCCTGGACTTCCCCTTCTCGGGGAAGCGCCTCCTCTACCCCATGCTCCGGGAAAAGAAGGGGGCCCCTTTGCGGCGGGCAAGCTGGGAGGAGGCCCTGGACTTTGCCGCAGGCCGGCTCTACGAGACCCTAAAAGCCCACGGCCCGGAGGCCCTGGCGGTCTTCCCCTCCGCCAAGACCACCAACGAGGAGGTCTACCTGGCCCAGAAGCTGGCCCGGGTCCTCCTTTCCACCCACAACGTGGACCACTGCTCGAGGCTCTGTCACTCCTCCAGCACCGCGGCCCTAAGCCGCGCTTTGGGTGGGGCCAGCATGACCAACCCCCTGGAGGACATCTGGAAGACCGACCTCTTCCTGGTGGTGGGCTCCAACACCACGGAAACCCACCCGGTCATCGCCGCCATGATCAAGAAAAGGGTGCGCCAAGGGGCCAGGATGATCGTGGTGGACCCCCGGTACACCGGCATGGCCGAGGCCGCCACCCTGTGGCTCCGGGTGCGCCCGGGTACGGACCTCTTCCTCCTCAACGCCATGGCCCGGGTGGTGGTGGAGGAGGGCCTTTGGGACCGGGCCTACGTGGAGGAGCGCACGGAGGGCTTCCAGGCCTGGGCGGAAAGCCTGGCCCCCTATACCCCGGAGCGGGCGGAGGAGGTCACGGGGGTGCCGGCGGAAAGGATCCGGGAGGCCGCCCGCCTCTACGCCACCACGGAGCGGGCCGGGGCCTACTGGGCCATGGGGGTCACCCAGCACACCAAGGGCACAGCCACCGCCCAGGCCCTGGTGAACATGGCCCTGGCCACGGGCAAGGTGGGCCGGGAGGGGGCGGGGCTGAACCCCTTACGGGGCCAGAACAACGTCCAGGGGGCGGGGGACATGGGGGCCCTGCCCGACGTCCTCCCTGGCTACGCCAAGGTGGCGGAGGAAGAGGCTCGGAAGCGGTTTGAAGCCTTCTGGGGCATCCCCCTAAGCCCCAAGCCGGGTCTACGGATGACGGAGGTCTTTGAGGCCATCCCCGAGGTGAAGGCCATCTACCTCATCGGGGAGGACCCCGTGACCTCCGAACCCTTCCAGGACCACACCAAGGCCAAGCTGGAGGCCCTTCCCCTCCTCATCGTCCAGGACATCCTGGAGAACGAGACCACCCCCTTTGCAGACGTGGTCTTCCCCGCGGCCAGCTTCCTGGAAAAAGAGGGCACCTTCACCAACACCGACCGCCGGGTCCAGCGGGTGCGGAAGGTCCTGGAGCCCCCGGGGGAGGCTCGGCCCGACTGGTGGATCACCCGGGAGCTGGGGCGAAGGCTCGCCGCCCTGACCCGGCGGCCCTGGCCCCTCCACGAGGGCCCCGAGGCCATCTGGGAGGAGATTCGGCGGGCCCTGCCGGCAATGATGGGGGGCATCGGCTACCGCAGGCTGGAAAAGGAAGGGGTGCGCTGGCCCTGCCCTTCCGAGGACCACCCCGGGGAGGCGGTGCTCTTCCGGGAGCGCTTCAACACCCCCTCAGGCCGGGCCCGCTTCTTCCCCGTGGACTATACCCCCCCGGCGGAGACCCCCGACGAGGCTTACCCCCTCACCCTCTCCACGGGCCGGGTCCTCTTCCACTGGCACGGGGGGACCCTAAGCCGGAACAGCCGCCTCGAGGCCGCCTACCCCGAGCTCAAGGTGGAGGTAAACCCCCAGGACGCCGCCCGCCTGGGCATCGCCGATGGGGAACGGATCCAGGTGGTGAGCCGCCGGGGGCGGATCCAGGCCCGGGCCTGGGTGACGGAGCGCACCCCCGAAGGGGTGGTCTACGCCCCCTTCCACTTCGCCGAAGCCCCCGCCAACCGCCTCACCCAAGACGCCCTGGACCCCTTAAGCCGCATTCCGGAGTACAAGGTGAGCGCCGTACGGCTAGAGAAGCTGGACTAGAGGCTCGGGAAAGCGAAGGTCTCGTAGCCCAGCTCGGCCACCGCGAACCAGCGGTACTGCTCCCCTCGGAAGGCCCAGTAAGCGGTGTAGATCTTGCGGTAGGTGGCGTCCTTGGCCGCCTGCTCCTCGTAAAGGGCCCGGGCCTCTTCCAGGGCCTTCTTCATGATCTCCGCGGGCCACTTCCGGAGGCGCACCCCGGCCTTCAGGAGGCGGTCCAGGGCCTTGGGGTTCGCCGCGTCGTACTTGGCCATCATGGTGAGGTTGACCTCCTGGGCGGCCACCTGGAAGGCCTCCTGGAACTCCTTGGGCAGGCGCTGCCACTCCTTCAAGGAAACCAGGAAGGAAAGCTGGGCGGAGGGTTCCCAGAAGGAGGGGTAGTAGTAGTAGCGGGCCACCTTGTAAAAGCCCAGCTTCTCGTCATCGTAGGGCCCGGAGAACTCCGTGGCGTCAATGGTGCCCCGCTCCAGGGCAGGGTAGATGTCCCCCGCGGCCAGGGTCTGGGGCACCACCCCAAGCCGCCCCATCACGAGCCCCCCAAGGCCCGGGATGCGCATCCTAAGGCCCTTGAGGTCAGGAAGGCCCTTGATCTCCTTCCGGAACCATCCCCCCATCTGGGCCCCGGTGTTCCCCCCGGGGAAGGAGATCACCCCGAAGTCGGCGTAAAGCCCCCGCAAAAGCTCCAGCCCACCCCCAAAGAGCATCCAGGCGTTGTGCTGGCGGTAGGTCATGCCGAAGGGGACGCCCCCGTCAAAGGCCAAGGCCGGGTTCTTTCCCACGTAGAAGGGCCCGTAGGTGTGCCCGGCCTCCACCGTGCCCTGCTGCACCGCGTCCAGCACCTGCCCCCCGGGCACGATCTCCCCCGCCTGGTAGACCCGGATCTGGAACCGCCCCCCCGTGAGCTCCGCCACCCGGGCCGCCAGGTCCTCCGCGCCGCCATAAAGGGTGTCTAGGCTCCGGGGATAGCTGGAGGCCAGGCGCCAGCGCACCTGGGGGCTTACCTGGGCCCGGGCGCTGAAAAAAGCGCTCGCCGCAAGCCCCACGCCCACCTTGGCCAAGAACCGCCGCCTTTCCATAACGCCCTCCTTAGGAAGGGATTATACCCTCCGCCCTTGCCTTCCCCAACCATCCCCCGGTAGCATGGGGCCATGCTCCAGTACCCTGAGCTTCCCCTGGAAAGCCCCCTCATTGACGCGGAGCTTCCTGACCCCCGGGGGGGTCGGTACCGGCTTTCCCAGTTAAACGAGCCCCTTCTCGCCGTGGTCTTCATGTGCAACCACTGCCCCTACGTGAAGGGCTCCATCCGGGAGCTGGTGGAACTGGCAGAGGCCTACCGGGGCCAGGTGGCCTTTGTGGGCATCAACGCCAACGACTGGGAACGCTACCCCGAGGACAGCCCCGAGGGCATGGTGGCCTTCGCTAAGGAGCACGGCATCTTCTTCCCCTACCTGGTGGACGAAACCCAGGAGGTGGCCAAGGCCTACAAGGCCCTCAGGACCCCCGAGGTCTTCCTCTTTGACGAGAAGCGCCTCCTCCGCTACCACGGACGGGTGAACGACAACCCCAAGTTCCCCCAAGAGGTGCAAAGCCACGACCTCAAAGAGGCTATCGAGGCCCTCCTGAAGGGGAAAGAGCCCCCCCTAAAGGAGGCCCCCGCCATCGGCTGCACCATCAAGTGGCGGCCCGGGAACGAGCCCGAGGTGAAGATCGGCTAGGGGCTTCACCGGCGCTGGCGCCAAAGCCCCTTCCTGGGATCAAAGGGACAAGCGCGGAAGGCCACCTTCGGGCAATGGCGGCGCCCCCGGCGAACCTCCTCCGCCAGGGGCCTGGGCATGCCGCAGGCGGGGCAGGCGGGGCTTTTCCTGCCCCATTCCCTAAGGAGGAAAAAGGGCTCCACGTGCCCATTTTATTGACGGGGGGCCCGGGAGAAGGTAGGCTTACCCCATGCGCGTTCTCGTCACGGGCGGAGCGGGCTTCATCGGCAGCCACATCGTGGAGGACCTCCTGCAGGCGGGCCTCGAGGTGGCGGTCCTGGACAACCTCTCCACAGGCAAGCGGGCAAACGTTCCGAAAGGCGTGCCTTTCTACGAAGTAGACCTAAGGGACCGGGAGGCCCTGGAAAGGGCCTTCCGGGACTTCCGCCCCACCCACCTCTCCCACCAGGCGGCCCAGGCCTCGGTGAAGGTGAGCGTGGAAGACCCCCTTCTGGACTTTGCGGTGAACCTGGTGGGGGGGATGAACCTCTTGGAGCTCGCCCGGAAGTACGGGGTGGAGAAGCTGGTCTTCGCCTCCACCGGCGGGGCCATCTACGGGGAGGTGCCGGAGGGGGAGGCCGCGGAGGAGACCTGGCCTCCCAAGCCCAAAAGCCCCTACGCGGCCAGCAAGGCCGCCTTTGAGCACTACCTTTCCGCCTACGGGCAGAACTACGGGCTGAGGTGGGTTTCCCTGCGCTACGGCAACGTCTTTGGCCCCCGGCAGGACCCCCACGGGGAGGCGGGGGTGGTGGCCATCTTCGCCGGGCGGGTGCTTAAGGGAGAGCCCGTGACCCTCTACGCCCGCAAGACCCCGGGGGACGAGGGGTGCGTGCGGGACTACATTTTCGTGGGGGACGTGGCCGAGGCCCACCGGCTTGCCCTCTTCTCCCTGGAAGGTGTGTACAACGTGGGCACCGGGGAGGGGCGGACCACCCTCGAGGTCCTAAAGGCCGTGGCCGAGGCCGCGGGGCGGACCCCTGAGGTCCACCCCGCTCCCCCGCGCCCCGGGGACCTGGAAAGGAGCGTCCTCTCCCCCGCCAAGCTCATGGCCCACGGCTGGCGGCCCAAGGTGGGCTTTGAGGAGGGGATCCGGCGGACCGTGGAAAGCTTCCGGCTCTCTTGACATACCCCACCCCCCTATCTGAAGATGGGGGATATGCGGAGCCTGGCCGCCTTCAACCCCAGCTGGTTCGCCGCGGTCATGGGGGGAAGCGGGGTGGCCTTGGCCCTCAAGGCCTTCGGCCTTCCCCTCCTGGCCCAGGCGGCGTACGCTTTGGCCTGGTATTGGTTCCTCTCAGCCTGGTCTTCTTCTTGGGCAAGCTCCTTCGCCACCCAGAACGGGCCTGGCAGGACCTCCACCACCCTCTCCTCTCCCTGGCCACCCAGGGGCTTTACCCGCACTGGAGGGGTCTGGCTTTGGGCCTCTACGTGGTGGGGGCCCTCCTCGTGCTGACCACCAGCCTCCTCATTGGCTTCCTCACGGCAAGCCGCCTCCGCCTTCCCCTAGAAAGCGCCAACGGAACCTGGCTCATCCCCCCGGTGTCCAGCCTGGTGGTGCCCCTGGTGGGGGGCGGGCTCCTCCCCGCCTTAGGGCCCTGGGCCCGGGAAGCGTTTTACGCAAACCTCCTCTTCCTGGGGCTTGGCCTGGTCCTCTTCCTCTGGGTAGGGGCCAATCTTTTCGGCCGCCTCTACGTCCATGAACGCCCTGCCCACGAACTCATCCCCAGCCTCTTCGTGGGCCTGGCCCCCGTGGGGGTGGGAATTCTGGCCCCTATCCGCCTTTTCCAGGGCGCCGAAGCGGCAGGCCTAGCCCCCTTCCCCCAGGGGCTTTACCTTCTGGGGGCAGCCCTATTTGGGCTTGGGGGGTGGTGGCTCCTCCTGTCCTTGGCCCTCCTCCTGGAAAGCCTCCTCCACCGGGTGCGGCTGGGCTCCAACCCCGGGCTTTGGGGCCTGGTCTTCCCCTTGGCCGCCCTCACCCTGGCGGCCCAGACCCTGGGGGAGGGGCTGGGAATCGAGGTTTTCCGCCTACTGGCCTCTGCTTTTCCCCCTCCTCCTCTTTTACTTACCCCTGGCCTACCTCACCCTCCTGGCCTTCCTGCGGCTTGGGGTTCTCCAAGCCCCGGGCCAGGAGAAGCCGGGCGGCGCGCACCCGGGCCCTAAGGGCGCCTAGACGCCTTTGGTCCTCCTTTAAGCGCCTTTCCGCCTCCCCCAAAGCCTTCCGCCGCGCCCCCGGCCCCACCCCGCCCAGGACCTCCCGGCGGGCGAAGAAGGCCTCGAGGCCCATCCAGCCCATAAGCTCCTCCCGATCCACCCCTAAGGTCTCCGGGCGCACCCCGGGAAGGGCGGCCTTCACCCGGGCGTAGGCCTCCCGAAGGGGCAGCCCTTTCCGCACCAAAAGGTCCACCGCCTCCGAGGCCATGACCTCGGGGGAAAGCTCGGAAAGAAGCCTTTCCTCCACGAACTGGCTTTCCTCCAGGGCCACCCGGAGGAGCTCCAAGGCCCCCTCCCCCGCCTCGAGAAGGGCCGAAAGGGGCTCCAAGACCCCGGTGGAGTGGTCGTTGAGGTCGGTGAAGGGGGTGTTGTGGTTGAGGGCGAGAAGGGTCCCCATACCCCCGAGGAGGCGGGCCGCGTAGATGCGGGCATGCTCCAGGACCACGGGGTTCCGCTTCTGGGGCATGAAGCTGGAGCCTTGGGCTAGGCTTTCCCCCACCAAAAAGGCCCCCTCCTCCGCCCAGCGGAGAAGGTCGGCGGCGAGGCGGGTGAGGCTCGCCCCCAAAAGGGCCATGGCCGAGGAAAGCTCCAAGGCGTAGTCCCCGGAGGCCACCGCGTCCAGGGTGTGCTCCACCGGCCCCGCAAAGCCGAGGAGGTGGGCAAGCCGCCTCCGGTCCACGGGGTAGGGGCTTCCCGCCAGGGCGCTGGCCCCTAAAGGGGAGCGGTCCACGACCTCGAGGGCCTGGAAGAGCCGCCCCGTGTCCCGGGCCAGAAGGGCCTCCACCCCCAGGAGGTAGTGGTCCAGGGTGGTGGGCTGGGCGGGGCGGTGGTGGGTGGAGAGCACCATGGGCACCCCAAAGTGAGCCTGGGCCCTTCCCAAAAGGGCCTTGCGCAACCGCAAGAGGTCCCCCAAAAGGGCCAGGGTCCGGTCCCGGAGGTAGGCCCGAAACACGGTGAGGTCCAGGTCGTTGCGGCTTAAGCCCCGACGTAAGGCCCCCGCCACCTCCTCCCCCCAGTGCTCTAGAAGCTGGGCCTCTATGGAGAAGAAGGCGTCCTCCACCTCCCCCGTGAAGCTGGGGAGGGGGAGGGTCCTGAGCTCCCTCAGGGCGGCCACTGCTTCTGCTGCGTGGGGTACTCCCAGGCGGGCAAGCTCCAAGGCGTAGGCGGTGAGGGCATCAAAGAAGTGGGGGACAAGCTCCTCCCGGGCGAAACGGTAGTGCCGGGCCAAAACCCAGCGGCGGAAAACCCGGTGCCAGCGGGCCATGGCCCCATGCTACGGCTTGACGCGTAGGCGGTGGGGCGCTATGGTGAGGTTACCAACCGGTCGGTAGTCACCCCTTGCCAGGAACCCCAAGGCCATGTATGCTTGGGGCCAAACAAGAGGGAGAAAGGAGGCTTCCATGAAGCGCAGGGAGTTTTTGCAGAAGGTCGGTGTGGGTTCGCTTCTAGGTTTGGGCATCCCCTTCTTCGCCCGGGCCCAGGCTCGGCCGGTGAAGATGGCCACCCTCCTCCCCCTCACCGGACCCTTCGCCTTCGCGGGCAACGCGGGGCGGGAGGGGTTCGTGGACGGGGTGGAGTACGTGAACGAGGTCCAAGGGGGCATCGCCGGTCGCAAGCTGGAGCTCCTCGTGGAGGACACGGGCTACGATGTGGCCAAGGGTACGGCGGCCTTCAACCGGGTGATAAACCGGGAGCGGCCCGATGAGCTCCTCTTCGTCTATGGGGACTCCACGGGGCTTTCCAAGGCCCTAGCCCCGGAGATCGCCCGCATCGGCCTCCCCTACTCCGCCACCAGCTTCGCCAGCGAGCTCGCTGACCCCAAGACCTACCCCACCATCTTCGTCTTTGGCCCCACCTACAACGACATGGTGGAGGCCCTCCTGCGGCAGATCCGCCTGGAAAAGGCCCGGGCCCGCATCGCCCTGGTCTACTCCAACACCGAGTTCGGCCGCGACCCCATCCCCTACGCCAAAGAGCGGGCCAAAGCCCTGGGGATGGAGGTGGTCCACGAGGAGGTCACGCCCCCCGCCCTCACCGACGCCACCCCCATCGCCCTGAACCTCCGCCGGGCCAACCCGGACTTCGTCATCCTCCAGGGCTACGCCCTCTCCGCCGAGCCCCTCATCCTCCGCACCGCCCGGGAGCAGGGGCTTAGGGCCAAGTTCATGGGCACCTACTACTCCGCCGAGCCCCTCCTCATCCAGCGGGCGGGCCCCGCGGCCGAAGGCTTCACCGTCACCTACCACAACGCCTACTGGTACGACACCCTGGTGCCCATCGTGGACGAGATGCGGAAGTTCCGGCAAAGGAAGGGCCGGGACACCTCCTACCGCCCCACCTACTACATGGGCAGCCTAGGCGTGGTGCTGGCGGTGGCCGAGGCCCTCCGCCGGGCCGCGGGGGCGGGCAAGCTCACCCGGGCGGGGCTGGTGGAGTACCTGGAGAAGCTCGAGGACTACAACGGCCTCGGCCTCCAGCGGAGCTACCGCTTCGTGAACCACCGCCTACCCTACACCAAGCTCTACCGGGCCAACGTGGCCAAGGGGCGGTTTGACGCCATCACCGACTGGCTCAACCTGGCATGACCGACCTCCTACCCTACCTCATCGGGGGGCTCACCAACGGAGCGCTCTACGGCCTTCTGGCCCTAGGCTTCGTCCTGGTCTACCGGGCCACCAGCGTGGTGAACTTCGCCATCGGGGAGTTTTTGCTGGTGGGGGCCTACCTTACCTACACCCTAAGCCTCTTCCTGCCCCTCCTTCCGGCCCTCCTCCTGGCCCTGCCCCCGGCCTTTCTCTTCGGGCTTTTGGTGGAGCGGGGCTTCGTGCGGCCCCTCCTTGGGCGGAACGTGGTGGCGGTGATCATGGCCACCATCGGCCTGGCCGCGGTCCTGGACGGGGGCACCCAGCTCCTTTGGGGCCCCGACCTCAAGTACCTCCCCACGGGCCTCCCCGAGCTGGGCTTTGAGGCGGGGGGGGTGTTCGTGCCCTCGAGGGCGGTCTGGAACCTCCTCCTGGCCCTTCCCGTGGGGCTTTTCCTCCTCTACCTCCTCCGGAAAAGCCGCTACGGGGTCCTGGTGCGGGCCATCTCGGAACGGGAGGTGGCCGCCTTGGCCCTGGGCATCCCCACCGCCCGCATCCTGGCCGGGGTCTGGGGGCTTTCCGCCCTCCTCGCCACCTTGGCGGGGGCCCTCCTGGCCGCGGCCAGCGGGGTGGGGCACAACCTGGTGGTCTTCGGCCTCAAGGTCTTCCCCGTGGCCATCCTGGGGGGGCTGGACTCCGTGGGGGGGGCGCTGGTGGCGGGGTTCCTCCTGGGGGTGCTGGAGGCCCTTTCCCAGCGCTACGTGGAGGCGGTCCTCCCCGGGTTCACCGAGGCCCTGCCCTTCCTGGTGGTCCTCCTGGTCCTCCTGGTACGGCCCTACGGGCTCTTCGGCCAGCGCGAGATTGAGAGGGTGTGATGGAACTCCTGGTGGAAAACCTCAAGGCGGTCTACCGGGGGGTGATCCTGGCCCTGGACGGGGTTTCCTTAAGGGTGGGCCCGGGGGAGGCGGTGGCCCTCCTCGGGCCCAACGGGGCCGGGAAGAGCACCCTGGTTCGGGCGGTGGCCGGGCTTCTCCCCAAGTTTGAAGGCCGGGTCCTGGACGGCCACATCCGCCTAGATGGCCGGGAGGCCACCCACCTGGACCCGGTCCGGCTTTCCGCCCTGGGGCTCACCGCCCTCCTGGAAGGCCGCCCCATCTTCCGCCACCTTACTCCTCTGGAGAACCTAGTGGCCGCGGGCCACCGCTTAGGGGCGAGGGAGCTCAGGGAGGGTATAGAGGAGGTCTTCGCCCGCTTTCCCCGTCTTTACGAGCGCCGGGAGGAGCAGGCGGGCTACCTCTCTGGGGGAGAGCAGCAGATGCTCCTCCTTGGCATGGCCCTCCTCACGGAGCCCAAGCTCCTGGTGGTGGACGAGCCCTCCTTGGGCCTTGCCCCTAAGCTGGTGGCGGAGGTTATGGCCACCCTGGACGCCCTAAGGCGGGAAAAGGAGCTAAGCCTCCTCCTGGTGGAGCAAAACGCCCGCGCTGCCTTGGGGGTGGTGGACCGGGTCTACGTGCTGGAGCGGGGCCGGGTGGTCTTTGAGGGGGACGCCAAGGCGGCCATGGCGGACCAGGACGTGATGGAATTCTACCTGGGCAAGGAAGTGGTGGGCTTCCGCGAGGCCAAGCGCTACCGGAGGAGGAAGCGGTGGGTGTGATCCTGGAAGCCCAGAACCTCCACCTCTCCTTCCGGGGGGTGAAGGCCCTAAACGGGGTTTCCTTCCGGGTGGAGGAGGGCGCCTTCTACGCGGTCATCGGCCCCAACGGGGCGGGGAAGACCACCCTCCTAAACGTCCTCTCGGGGGTCTACGAGCCGGAGCGGGGGGAGGTGGCCTTCCTGGGGCAGAACCTGAAGGGGAAAAGCCCCCAGGAAAGAGCCCGGATGGGCCTTGGGCGCACCTTCCAGGGCCTCGAGCTCTTCCGGGGGATGAGCGTCTTGGAGAACGTGAAGCTAGGGGCCGAGCTGGCCCTTCCCACCTACCCCATGGGCCTCCCCCGGGCGGAGCGGGAGTGGGCCCTTAGGGCCTGGGCGGAGGAGGTCCTGGACTACCTCCACCTTGCCCCCTACCGGCATCTGCCCGCGGGGATGCTCCCCTACGGCCTGCAGAAGCGGGTGGAGGTGGCCCGGGCCCTGGCCGGCAGGCCCAAGCTCCTCCTCCTGGACGAGCCCATGGCGGGGCTGGCCCTGGAGGAGAAGCAGGACCTGGCCCGCTTCCTCCTGGACGCCCGCCTGGAGTGGGGGGTCACCCTCCTTTGGGTGGAGCATGACCTTAGGGCGGTGCTGGAGCTTTCCGACCGGGTTCTCGTCCTCTCCTACGGGGAGGTGCTTTACGAGGGCCCCCCGGAAGGTGTGCAGGAGGACCCCAGGGTGGTGGAGGCCTACCTGGGCCAAGCCTAGAGGTGGCGCGTGCAGGGAACGCTTCTGGAATATCTCCATCGCAATGCGGAAACCCAGCCCCAAGCCCCCGCCCTCCGGGTAAAGCGGCTTGGGGTGTGGCAGAAGACCTCCTGGAAGGCGCTTTGGGAGAGGGTCTTGGGCCTGGCGGCGGGGCTTGGGGCCTTAGGGCTTAAGGAGGGGGAGGTCTTGGCCATCCTGGGCCACAACGCCCCCGAGTGGGTGGAGGCCGAACTTGCGGCCCAGGTCCTAGGGGCTTTGCCCCTGGGCATCTACGCCGACGCCATGCCCGAGGAGGTGGGCTACTTCCTGGAGTTCACGGGGGCGAGGGGCATCGTGGTCTCCGACGAGGAGCAACTGGACAAGGTCTATCCCCACCTGCACCTTTTGGACTTCGTCCTGGTGTGGGAGGAGGCGGGGATGCGCCGCCACTTCCAGGGGAAGGTGCAGCCCTTTAGCCGCGCCTTCTCCAACCCCGAGGAGGCCCTTCCCCACCTGGAAAGGCGCCGCCCCGAGGAGACGGCCCTCCTCGCCCCCACCTCGGGGACCACGGGCCGGAGCAAGCTGGCCATGCTTTCCCACCAGAACCTCATCGCGGGCCACCTGGTCCTGAGGGAGGCTTTGGGCTTCCAGAAGGGGGCCTGGGTCTTCAGCTACCTGCCCCTTCCCTGGATCGGGGAGCAGATGCTCACCGTGGTCCAGGCCCTCCTCGAGGGCTCGGTGGTCCACTTCCCCGAAGACCCCCTGACCCTAAGGGAGGACCTTAAGGAAGTCCAGCCCGACTTCTTCCTGGCCCCCCCGAGGCTGTGGGAGGATATGGCGAGCCTGGTGCAAAGCCGCATGGCGGACGCCGACCCCCTCAAGGCCTTCTTCTTCCGGGCTGGCATGGCGGCCCTCCTGGAGGGGGCGAGGCGGGAGTTCCGGGGGGAAAAGGTGGGGCCTTGGCTCAATCTCAAGCGGGCCCTCTTCTACCCCCTCGTGGCGAGGCCCATCCGGGCCCGGCTCGGGCTTGCCGCCTGCCGGATTGCGGTGACGGGGGGGGCGCCTTTGGGCCCCGAGGTCTTCACCTTCTTCCGCGCCCTAGGGGTGGACATCCGCCAGGTCTACGGCCAGTCGGAGACCGCCGCGGCCACCACCGCCCACCGCACGGGGGATGCCCCCCCGGAGACCGTGGGCCCCCCCTTGCCGGGGACGGAGCTCCGCTTGAGCGAGGAGGGGGAGATCCTGGTGCGGGGGCCCCAGGTCTTCCAGGGCTACTTCAGGGCGGAAGGGGCCACCCGGGAGGCTTTCACGGAGGACGGCTTCCTGCGCACGGGGGACGCGGGGACCTTGGACGAGCGGGGCCACCTCATCGTCCTCGGGCGGGTGAAGGAGGTGGGGGCCCTGCAGGACGGGACCCGGTTCGCCCCCCAGTTCCTGGAAAACCGCCTAAAGTACTCCCCCTACATCCGGGAGGCCATCGTGCTAGGCCACGGGAAGCCCTTCGTCACCGCCCTCATAGAGATAGACCCCGAGAACGTGCAGAACTGGGCCCGGCGCCGGGGCATCCCCTTCACCACCTACCTCTCCCTCACCGAAAGGCTCGAGGTGCGGGCCCTCATCGCCGAGGAGATCCGCATGGTGAACCGGACCCTTCCCGAGAAGCTTCGCATCCAGCGCTTCGCCATCCTGCCCAAGGAGCTCCACCCGGACGACGAGGAGATCACCCGCACCCGCAAGGTACGCCGCCAGGTGGTGGAGGCCCGCTACGCCCCCGTGGTCCAGGCCCTCTACGGGGAAGGGGGGCGGGTGGAGCTGGCGCTCCCCATCCGCTACCTCGAGGGTGAAGGCCGCCTGGAGGCGAGCCTCGAGGTCCAGGAGGTCTAGGGTGTACGCCCTCTCCAAACGCCTTACCGACGGCTTTAGCCGCCGTTTTGCCCGGGCGGTCCGGGAAACCTACCGCCAGGACGAGGCCTACGCCAGCACCCCTTTGGGGCGGCTGGCCCTCTATGGCTTTCTTCTCCTCCTCTTCCTCCTACCCCTTCTCCTTGGGCCCTACCCCATGTACGTCCTCACCCTGGTGGCCATCGGGGCCCTAAGCGCCCTGGGCCTCCACCTCCTGGTGGGGGGGGCGGGCCAGATCTCCCTGGGCCACGCGGCCTTCATGGGGGTAGGGGCCTACACCGCAAGCCACCTCTTTGGCCCCCTCGCCCCCTTGGGCGTGCTCCTTGGGGGGGCGCTTTCCGCCCTTTTGGGCCTCCTCCTGGGCCTTCCCTCCTTAAGGATCAAGGGGGTGTACCTGGCCATCGCCACCTTGGCCTTCCAGTTCCTGGCGGACTACGCCTTCAAGAACTGGGAGGCGGTCACGGGGGGGATCCGGGGCCGGACCCTACCCCCACCGGAGCTCCTGGGCTTCCGCCTGGCGGACGCGGAGGGGCTTTGGTACCTGGTCCTCCTCTTCACCCTGCCCCTTTTCCTCTACGGCAAGCGCCTCCTCTCCACCCGTGCGGGGCGGGCCTTCCGGGCGGTGCGGGACAACGACCTCTCCGCCCGGGTAGCGGGGGTGGACCTGGTGCGGACCAAGCTCTTCGCCTTCGCCCTTTCCGCCTTCTACGCAGGGGTGGCGGGGGAGCTTCTCGCCAACCTGTACAAGGCGGTGACCCCGGAGTACTTCCCCCTTTCCGTGAGCATCCAGTACCTGGCCATGGTCATCGTGGGCGGGGCGGGAACGGTCCTAGGGGCGGTGCTTGGGGCTTTCTTTGTCCTCCTCATCCCCGAGGTGCTGAATAGCTTCGTGGGCGCCCTTGGCCCTCAGTACGCCGCCGCTTTGGCCGCCTGGCGGAACGTGGTCTTTGGCCTCCTCATCCTCCTCTTCCTCATCCTGGAACCCTTGGGCCTGGTGGGGCTTTGGGGAAGGATCAGGGACTACTTCCGCACCTGGCCCCTCCCCTACTGACGACCCCGCCGAAGGCAGGGGCCCCAAAGGAAGGGTTCAGCGGGCTTCTTCCCGGGTTCCCCTGGGGAGGTTGAACCGCAGGGCACTTAAGGATTGAGGCGAGGGGAGGTAGGCTTAGGGCATGGAGGGCATCCGGAAGCAGGCGGAAGGGGCCATCCGGGAGTTTCTGGAGCTCTTCCCCATGACCCAAGGGAGCCTCTTCGTCCTAGGGGGGTCTACCAGCGAGGTCTTGGGGGAGCGGGTGGGGACACGGCCCAGCCTCGAGGCCGCGGAGGCCATCCTGGAAGGCCTCCTTCCCCCCCTTCTGGAGCGGGGCATCTGGGTGGCGTTCCAGGGGTGCGAGCACCTGAATCGGGCCCTGGTGGTGGAGCGGGGGGCGGCTTTGGCCTATGGGCTTGAGGAGGTCACGGTCTACCCCCACCCCAAGGCCGGGGGAAGCCTGGCCACGGTGGCCTTCCTCCGCTTCCAAGACCCCGTGGTGGTGGCCTCGCTGAAGGCCCAGGCCCACGGGGGGATGGACATCGGGGGAGTGCTCATCGGGATGCACCTGCGGCCGGTGGCCGTACCCCTAAGGCTTTCCGTGCGGAGGATCGGGGAGGCGGTGCTCCTTGCCGCCAAGACCCGCCCCCCCCTCATCGGGGGCGCCCGGGCGGTCTACACCCGGGAGGAGATGCTCAAGAAGGTGGAAGAATATCGGCAAAGGCTTCCCTAAAGAGGGCCGCCACCCCCAGGGCCTCGTACCGGTCGTAGTGGCCCATGAGGGAGAGGCGGAAGATTCTGCCCTTCAGGGGCCCCTGCCCCCCGGCGATCACCGCGCCCCTCCTGGCAAAGGCCTCCTTCACCCGGCCATAAGGCACCCCCTCGGGAAGGTAAAAGGCGGCCACCGCGGGGCTTTTGGCCTTGGGCACCGCCCTAAGCCCAAGCTCCTCCCCCACCCGGTAGAGGAGATCGTTCTGCCAGGCCTTGAGGGCCAGGTGGGCCTCGAGGCGGGGGAGGACTTCCTCCAGCACCGCGGCCACCGCCCCCACCAGGTTGATGGCCGGGGTCCAGGCGCTTTCTCCCTCCCGCTGGGCCCTAAGCTCCCGGATGAGGTCCAGGTAGTACCCCGCAGGGCGCAAGGCCTCCAGGGCCCTGGGGCCTAGGGCCACGAAGCCGAGGCCCGGGGGGCACATGAGGCCCTTCTGGCTCCCCGAGGCGGCCGCGTCCACCCCAAAGGCCTCCAGGGCCACCTCTCCCACCAGGAGGCTCGTGACCATGTCCGCCCCCACGAGCCCTTCCGGGTTCTCCTCCTTAAAGGCCCGGGCCAGGGCGGGGAGGTCTATAAGGGCCCCGGTGGAGGTTTCCGAGTGGACTAGGAGGAGGCCCCGGTAGCCCTTTTGGGCCACGTCCTCGGGACGGGGGACCTGGCCGTAGGGGTAGTCCAGCCGGTCCACCCGAAGCCCCGCGGCCTCGGCGATCTCCGCGAAGCGCTCGGAGAACTTGCCGTAAACCGGCACCAGAACCCTCTCCACAGGGGCAAAGAGCCCCCGCACCAGGGCCTCCATGGCCAGGGTGCCGCTTCCCGTGAGGAAGAGGACCTCGCCCTCCGTGCGAAAGGCCGCCTTGAGGAGAGCCCGCGCCTTCAAGAAGAGGACCCGGGCGGGCTCGGTGCGGTGGTGGAGCTGGGGCCGAGCCAGGGCCTCCAAGGCCTTGGGGTGGAGGCGCACGGGACCTGGGGTGAGGAGCCAGTCCATGGGAAAAGTGTATCGTATACCCTGTGCGCCTGGCCCTGCGCTTACGGGCCCTCGAGGCCGGAGTCCACACCCTCCCCCTGCCCCAAACCGCCCCCGGGCAGGAGGTGGAGGACCTCTTCCTCTCCAAGAGACCCCTGGGGGTCTACGAGGCCCGGGGTACCCTCTTCGGGCGCTTTCCCTTGGAGGCCGGGGAGGCCCTGGAGGTCCGCTTCCGCCTCCTCCCCAAGCCCCTTAAGGAAAACCCACCCTGGCGGGAAGCCCTCCTAAAGGAGCCCCCGGAGGCCTGGCCCGGCATCCTGGCCCACCGGGGCCACCGGGTGGAGCGGGCCTTGGGGTTTTTACTTTCGGGCCGGCCCCATACCTGGTACCTGGTGGACGGCCTCCCCCTAGACCCCCTCCTCTTCCAAGCCCTACGGGAGGACCCGGCCCGCCTCCTCCCCTTGGGGGTGGCCCCTAGGCCCGAGGTCTACCTGGGGGGGCACGAGGGAAGGAGGCTCCTCCTCTTCCGGGGCCCCTGGCCGGGGGAAGAGGCCCTCCCTTGGGAGGAGCTTAGGGCCCTGGGCCTGGACCCTCTGCCTCCAGCCCGGGGCCTGGCTTTAGCCGCCTTGGGGCTTTCCGCCTTGGGTATAGGCACCGGGCCTTGGCCCTACCTCCCCTACCTGGCCCTCCTCCTCCTGTGGCAGGGGCCCGCCTTCAGGGCGCTCCTCCCAAGGGCCCCCCTAAGGGCCCTGGAGATCCCCCTCTTCCACGCCTTTGCCCTCTCCCTAACGGTAGACCCCAGGCCGGAGCTCGGCCTGGGGTTTCTGGGCCTCTTCTTCTGGAACCGGATCAGGCCTTCTTCCTGAGCTCCTCCAGGATCTCCCTCAAAAGCCGCACCTCCTCCGGGGGCTCTGGCGGGGGCGGGGGTGCGGCCTGGGCCTCCTTCTTCAGGCGGCGCTCCACCTGCCGCATGGGCACCACCACCAGGAAGTAGATGGCCGCGGCCACCACCACGAAGTTCAGCACGGCGTTGATGAACTTGCCCAGGGCGATGGGCCCAAGCTTAAGGGCGGAGAAGTCCGGCGCCCCGCCCAGAGCCCCGATCAGAGGGGTGAGCACATCGGCCACCAAGGAGTTCACCACCTGGCCGAAAGCCCCCCCGATGATCACCGCCACCGCTAGGTCCACCACGTTGCCCCGCATGAGAAAATCCCGAAAACCCTTCAACATACAAGAGAACCCTACAGCAAAGGTTTGAAAGTCCTGTGAATACGGGTTTTGTATAATGGCCGCGAACCCCCGATGGGCGCAAGGACGCTCAAAGCGTGGGGCTGTAAGGAGGAAGTATGGCCAAGGTCAAGCTGGAGCACGTGTGGAAGCGCTTCGGCAAGGTGGTGGCGGTCAAGGACTTCAACCTGGAGACGGAGGACGGGGAGTTCGTGGTCTTCGTGGGGCCCTCGGGTTGCGGCAAGACCACCACCCTGCGCATGATCGCCGGGCTGGAGGAGATCTCCGAGGGGAAGATCTACATCGGCGATCGCCTGGTGAACGACGTGCCTCCCAAGGACCGGGACATCGCCATGGTCTTCCAAAACTACGCCCTCTACCCCCACATGAACGTCTACGAGAACATGGCCTTTGGCCTGCGCCTTCGCCGCTACCCCAAGGACGAGATTGACCGCCGGGTGAAGGAGGCCGCCCGGATCCTGAAGATTGAGCACCTCCTAAACCGCAAGCCCCGGGAGCTTTCCGGCGGCCAGCGGCAGCGGGTGGCCATGGGGCGGGCCATCGTGCGGGAGCCCAAGGTCTTCCTCATGGACGAACCCCTCTCCAACCTGGACGCCAAGCTCCGGGTGGAGATGCGGGCGGAGATCGCCAAGCTCCAGCGGCGGCTTGGGGTCACCACCATCTACGTGACCCACGACCAGGTGGAGGCCATGACCCTGGGCCACCGCATCGTGGTCATGAAGGACGGGGAGATCCAGCAGGTGGACACCCCCCTAAACCTCTACGACTTCCCCGCCAACCGCTTCGTGGCGGGCTTCATCGGGAGTCCCTCCATGAACTTCATCAAGGCCCGGGTAGAGCTCCAGGGGGAAAAGGCCTACCTGGTGGCCCCCGGTTTCCGCCTCCGGGCGAACCCCGTCCTGGGAGAGGCCCTAAGGCCCTCCGGGGGAAAGGAGGTGTGGCTTGGGGTCAGACCCGAGCACCTGGGGCTTAAAGGGTACACGGTCATCCCCGAGGAGGAAAACGTCCTAAAGGGCGAGGTGGAGGTGGTGGAGCCTTTGGGGGCAGAGACGGAGATCCACGTGAGCGTGGACGGCACCCTCCTGGTGGCCAAGGTGGACGGCCACGCCCCGGTGCGGGTGGGGGACAAGGTGGAGCTTCTGGCCGACCCCTCTCGCCTCCACGCCTTTGACGTGGAGACGGAAAAAGCCATCGGCCACGCCCAGGAAAAGGCGGCCGTGGCCCGGTAGGCCGCCCCTTATGATGGAGGGGTGAGGAAGCGGCCCTTCGTCATAGGGATCGCGGGCGGCACCGCCAGCGGCAAGACCACCTTAGCCCGGGCCCTGGCCCAAGCCCTGGGGGCCCGGGTGGCCCTTTTGCCCATGGACCACTACTACCGGGACCTCTCCCACCTCGCCTTCCCCGAGCGCATGGGGATGAACTACGACCACCCCGAGGCCTTCGACCTGGGGCTCTACCTGGCCCACCTCGAGGCCCTCCTCAGGGGCGAGGCGGTGGAAATGCCCCTTTACGACTTCAAGGCCTACACCCGCGCCCCCGGGGCGGTGCGGGTAAACCCCGCGCCGGTGGTGATCCTGGAAGGCATCCTGGTGCTGTGGCCCGAGGAGCTGAGGCGGCGCATGGACCTCAAGGTGTACGTGGACGCGGACGCGGACGAGCGCTTCATCCGCCGGCTTAAGCGGGACGTGACGGAGCGGGGCCGGAGCCTGGAAGGGGTGGTGGAGCAGTACCTCACCCGGGTGAAGCCCATGCACCTGGCCTTCGTGGAACCCACCAAGCGCCATGCGGACGTGATCCTTCCGGGCGGAGGGGAGAACCCCGTGGCCCTGGCCATGCTGAAGGCCAAGGCCTTGGCCCAGCTTGTGGAGGAACCGGTATGAGGGCCTTCCTCCAAGGCCTTCTCTTCTTGGCCGCCCTCCTCTCCCTCCCTGCCCTCGGGCCAAGGCTAAAGGCGGACCGCCCGGGCCCTGTGGCCCTCCTCATGGACGGCAAGGCCCTGGAGGACGAGGCCCGCGCCCGGGGGGAGGACCTCCTCACGGCCCTAAGGCGTTACCGGGCCCTGGGGGTGGAGGGGGTGGCCTTCCCGGAACGCTTTCTCAAGGACTGGGTGGACGCAGGGGCCCTCCTCTACCGCACGGGGGCGGAGCTTAAGGAGATGGGCCTCCCCGCGCGGCCCGGCTGGTACTACCTGAAGGGGGAAGGCTGGCTTTTGGACCTCCTGGAAAGGGCTTATGATCTCCCTAAGGAGCGGGTAGGGCCTTGGCTAGGCTTTCCCCTAGACGTTCTGGCCTTCCCTGCCTTCTATGACCTAAAGGCCATCCGGCAGGCCCAAGGGGAAGGGTTCTACGTGGCGGTAAGGCCCATCAACCACCGCCTCCGCCGCCTGGACCCCGCCCTCCCCATCGTCCCCCAGGAGGCGGACGCGGTGATCTTCGCCGGCCTCGAGGCCCTGGGCTACCCCTACCGGCTGGAGGAGGCTAAGGCCCTGGTGCGCGCCCCCGTGGCCCTCATTGAGGGCACCCCCCAGCCCGGCCTGGCCGCCTTCCGGGAAAAGGGAATCCTGCGCCTCTTTAGCCTGCGCTACGAGTGGCAGCTCACCCTAAGCCCGGAGGAGGCCGCGGCCAAGTACGTCCTGGCCGCCCGGGAGAGGGGGCATAAGCTCCTCTACCTGAGGCCCTACCCCTACCCCCAGGACACCGAACGCCTCCTGAAGGAACTCCTCCAGGGCCTGAAGGCCAGCGGCATCCCCCTAGGCCGCCCCGAGCCTCCCCTCTTCACCCCAAGCCCCTTCCGCCTCGCCGCCTGGGTGGGGGTTTTGGCGGGGCTTGGCCTCCTCGCCCTAGGGCTTCCCCAGGGGCCCTTAGTGGCGGGGCTTCTCCTCCTCTTCGCCCTGGGCTACGCGGGGGGGCAGGGTGGGGCCCTCCTTGCGACCCTGGTTTTCCCCGTCTTGGGCTTCCTGGGCCCCCGGAACGGGCTTTGGCTGTGGCTTAGAGCCCTGGGGTACGCCCTCCTGGGCGCCCTTTTCCTCAGCGTCCTGGGCTCCAGGCCGGAAAGCCTCCTGGGCCTCACCCCCTTCAAGGGGGTCTCCCTCACCCTCCTCGTCCCCCCTCTCCTCGTGGCCTACAGCTTCCTGGAAAAGGACCTTAAGGCCATGGTCCTCCGGCTCTGGAACCATCCCGTGCGCCTGGGGGAGGCCTTCTTGGTGGCGGTGGGCCTTGGGCTTTTGGCCCTTGCCCTCCTCCGCCGGGGAAACGAAGCCCCCATCGTCCCCGAGTGGGAGCTTAGGCTCCGAAGCCTCCTCCAGGAGGCTATGGTCCGGCCACGCTTCAAGGAGGTCTTCGGCCACGCCCTCTTTCCCCTGGCCCTTCTCCTCCCCTGGCCCCGCTGGGCGCAAAATGCCCTCCTCTTCCTGGCCGCCTTGGGGGTGGCCTCCATCCTGAACACCTTCAGCCACTTCCACACCCCCTTCCTCATCTCCCTCTTCCGCACCCTGAACGGGGCCCTCTTGGGCCTCGCCCTGGGGCTCTTAGGGGTTATCCTGGTAAGGAGGCTTTGGAGATGGTGGTGGGGGTAGCGGGGTACTACGGGTTTAAGAACGCGGGGGACGAGGCCATCCTGGAGGCCATCCTGCGGGAGCTAAGGGACCGGGGGCACCGGGCGGTGGTCCTTTCCGGAAATCCCGCCCTCACCCGGGAGGAGCACAAAACTCCTGCCTACCACCGCCTGAACCCCTTGGCCCTCCTCAAGGCCGACCTCTGGCTCCTTGGGGGGGGAGGCCTCCTACAGGACTTCACCAGCCGTCTAAGCCTCCGCTACTACTTGGGCCTTCTCCGCCTGGCCCGGCTCTTCCGCAAGCGGGTGGTGATCTTCAACCAGTCCCTAGGGCCCCTCTCCCCTTGGGGGGAAAGGCGGGTGGCCCAGGCCCTCAGAGGGCTTCCCGTCATCCTCCGGGACCAGGACTCCCTGGCCTACGCGAAACGGCTGGGCCTGGAAGCGGAACTGGGGGCCGACCCCGCCCTCCTCCTCACCCCGCCCCCTGTGGCCCGGGAGGAGGGGCTGGTCCTGGTCATCCCCCGGGCGGGGGAGGCCTACCGGGAGGGGGTGAAGAGCCTGTACGCCGCGGCCAACCACCTCCTCCACGAGGGGCGGCAGGTCCTGGTCCTCCTCATGCAGCCCGGCTACGACGACGAGGTGGCCGAGGTCTTCTTCCACCACCGCATTGAGCGCACCGGGGACCCCAGGCGGGTCCTCTACCTGGCGGCCCAGGCGGGGTACGTGATCTCCATGCGCCTTCACGGCCTCATCCTGGCCGCGGCCGCGGGCACCCCATTTGCCGCCCTCTCCTACGACCCCAAGGTGGCGGCCTTCGCCAAAGAGACGGGGGCCTACCACCAGGACCTCCCCGGAGACCCCCTCCTCCTGGCCAAGGCCGCCCTCTACGGGCGGGGGCCGGACTGGGACAAGGTGGCCCGGCTGAAGGAACGAGCCCGGCGGAGCTTTGACCTCGCCCTCGGGGAGAGGCACCCCGTCAAGCGCCCTTCTGGGCGCGGCTGAGCCTGGCCTTCACCCCTTGGGCGAAGGCCTCGAGGTCAGCCAGGGCCTCCTCCACCCCCTGCCTCAGGAGGAACTCCCCAGGGGCCAGCCGCTTGAGGAGGAGGAAAGGAGGCCCGGAGAAGAGCTCCACCCCCTGGCGGACGGTTTCCGGGAGAAGGCCCTTCTCCAGGGCCTCGGCCTCGAGGTCAGCAAGGAGGAAAACCTCCCCCAAGGGCCTCTTGGCGAGGAGCAAAAGGAGGGCCGCCACCGCCCCCCGCTCGGCGAACTCCGCCACCAGCCGGTCCTCCAGGGCCTCCACCCCGGCGAGGTCCACCCGGCCTTCCCGGAGGAGGTCCTCCAGGTCCAAGGGGGTGAGGGGAAAACGGGCCTTTAGGCGCACCAAGCGGCTTAGGGCCTCGGGGGAGATGAAGGGGAGGCCCCGGGCCTCCACCTCCCCCTTTTGGGACTCGGGGGCCAGGAGGGCGGCGTAGGCCCCCTGGGCCCGGTAGGGCTTCAAAAGGTCAGGCTCCCCTTCCCCCAGGCGCAGGAGGGCCAGGCGGAGCTGGCGCCGGCCCAGGTGAGCGGTGTAGACCCAGGGGGGGCCACCCTCCAAAGTGAAGCCCAGGCGCTTCAGGTCCTCCGTGGCCCCCGGAGGGCCCAGGGGCTCGTGGGGGAAGAGGACCTCTTTAGGGTAAGGGGCCACCCGCACCCGGCGCCCCTTGGGCTCGGGCGGGGGGACCTTCTCCTTGGGGGGCTCAGGCCTTTCAGGGGGGCGAAGGGAAGCGCGGGGGGATGCTTGGAGCTCCACCACCTCCCCCCGGAAGTGGAGGAGGACCGCCTCGTTGGCCGCCAGGCGGCGCTTGGCGTAGTAGGGCCCAAGGCCCCGGACCACCCCAGCTTTCCAGTCCACCTCCCCTTCTAGGGCCTCCCCGTCCTCGTCCAGGAAACGGACCCGCTCCCGGCCCAGGAGGTGGGCCCTGAGGGAGGCGGTGAGGGTCATGGTGCCGTTTTGAATACACAGGCTGGTGAGGATATACCGTGCGGTCACGAAAACCTCCCGAGTTCCCACAAGGGCTTAGGCCTTCCTGCGCTCAGTATATAGTACGCCTCGTGGAGCACCAAGGCCGTGCGCTCCACGTCCCCCAAGGCCCGGTGCACCCCCCTCGGGGGGAGTTCCAATAGCTCGGAAAGGGCATCCAGCCCGTAGCGCTTCACCCCCTTAAAGGCCTTTCGGGCAAGGCGCAAGGAGTCCACCACGGGGTTTTCCAAGGGAAGACCCAGGCCCTCCAGGGCCGGGCGGAGGAAGGCGAGGTCAAAGGGGGCGTTGTGGATCACCAGGGTGGCCCCCTGGAGGAGGGGGTAGGCCTCCTCCAGGACAGCCTTTAGGGGCGGGGCGGAGAGGAGCTCGTCGGGGTGGATGCCGGTGAGGCGCTGGACAAAGGGGCTTGGGGGCCTTTGGGTGCGCACCAGGCTCGTGTAGGAAAGGCGATTTCCCTCCTCCAGGCGCAGGAGGGCCACCTCCATAATCTCGTTCACCCCGGGGGCGAGGCCCGTGGTCTCCAGGTCCAGGACCACCACCACCTCCCCCTGGGGAAAGGGGTAGCGCCACTCCCAAAGCCCCACCCCCTCCTCCCGGAAAAACCGCCCGTCCAGGAGGGGAAGGAGGACCCGCTCCACCGGCCCCCAGAGGCCCAAGGCCGCCCCCAGGGCCTTGAGGGCAAGGGCCTGCCCTCGGCCCTAAGCCTCCGGGCAAGGCGGGTGGCGAGGCGGTAGCGCAAGGGGCCTTCCATCATAGGGCCTCGCCCAGGGGGGCCTTCAGGTGGGCCCGGGCCGTGGCCTCCTCAAAGGCCAGGGCCACCCGGAGAAGTCCTTCGTCCCCCCCCCAGGGGGCAAGGAGCTGGAGGCCCACGGGAAGGCCCCCCTCAAACCCCGCGGGGAAGGAGAGGGCAGGGAGGCCCGTGAGGTTGGCCCCCACGGTGTAGAGGTCCTCCCGGTAGAGGGCGAGGGGGTCGGGCCGGCTTTCCAAGGGGAAGGCGGGGTGGGGGGCGGTGGGGAGGAGAAGGAGGTCCACCTCCTGGAAAAGGGCCCGGGCCTCGGCCTTGAGGCGGTGGCGGAAGGCCTGGGCCCGGGCGTAGTAGGCCTCGTAGTAGCCGCTGGAGAGCACGAAGGTGCCCACGAGGATGCGCCGCTTGACCTCGAGGCCAAAGAGGGCCCGGGTCCTCTCCACCATCTCCTCGAGGTCCTCCGAGGCCACCCGGGCCCCGTACAGCGTCCCGTCGTAGCGGGCCAGGTTGGAGCTGGCCTCCGCGGGGGCCAGGATGTAGTAGGCGTTTAGGGCGAGGGGCAAGGCCGGCCAGGAAACTTCCCGCACCTGAAGGCCAAGCCCCTCAAAGACCCTTATGGCCTCCTCCAGGGCCCGCTCCACCCCGGGGCTATTCCCGGCAAGCCCTTCCCGCACCACCCCAAGCCGCAAGGGGGGAAGAGGCTCCTCCAGGGCCTTTTGGAAGCGGGGGGGGAGGTCCAGGCTGGTGGCGTCCCAGGGGTCCTCCCCCACCACGGCGTCCATGAGGAGGGCCAGGTCTTTAACGCTCCTCGCCAAGGGGCCGATCTGGTCCAGGCTGCTGGCGTAGGCGATGAGGCCATAGCGGCTCACCCGGCCGTAGGTGGGCTTAAGGCCGTAGACCCCGCAGAAGGCCGCGGGTTGGCGCACGCTGCCCCCCGTGTCCGAGCCCAGGGCCACGGGGGCTAGGTCTGCGGCCACCGCGGCCGCGCTCCCCCCGCTGGAGCCCCCGGGGACCCTTTGGGGGTCAAAGGGGTTTTTGGTGGGGAAGAAGGCGGAGTGCTCCGTGCTGGAGCCCATACCGAACTCGTCCAGGTTGGTCTTGCCGAGGACCAAAGCCCCCCTGGCCTTGAGCCGGGCCACCGCCGTGGCCTCGTAGGGGGGGATGAAGCCCTCGAGGAGGCGGCTTCCCGCGGTGGTCCTTAGGCCCTTGGTGACGATGTTGTCCTTCACCGCCACCAAAACCCCCGCCAGGGGGAGGGCAGGGTCCAGGGCTTCCGCCTCCTCCAGAAGGCGCTCGTTCAGGGTAAGGTAGGCCCCAATCCCCGGGTCCAGCAGGGCGATGCGCTCCAGGTAGGCCTGGGCCACCTCCTTGGGGGAAAGGGCCTTGCGGGCCACCTGGGCGCGGATCTCGTGGGCCAGCATGCCCCTACTATAGCCCGAAGTGCAGGCGAAGCCAGTCCCGAAAGCCCGTGTAGGCCGCCTCTCCGCCTTTCAGGAGGTAGGTCACGTCCCCGGGCTCGTGGCGGAACCAGGTGTACTGGCGCTTGGCGTAGGCCTTCACCGCGCGGATGTCCCGCTCCAAGGCCTCCTCCAGGGTGTACGCTCCCCTCAGGTAGCCCACCACCTCTTTGTAGCCGATGGCCTGAAGGGCGGTGGGGAGCTTTGGGTAGCGCTGGAGGAGGGCCCGCACCTCCTCCACCAGGCCCCGGGCGAACTGGGCCCTGGCCCGCTCCTCCAGCCTAGGCCAAAGCCAGGCCCGTTCAGGGAAGAGGACGAGCTTCCGGTAGCGGAACCGGGGAGGCCTTTTGGGAAAGCGGGCCGGAGGGATCCCGGTGCGCCTTAGGACCTCCAGGGCCCGGACGAGCCGCCTGGGGTTCCGCCCCACCCTCCTCGCATCCTCCGGGCTTGCCGCCCCAAGCTCCGCCAGGAGGGGCTCCACCCCCCTCTCCTCCAGCTCCTGCCAAAGGGTTTCCTGGAAGAGCGGGTCCGGCGGGGGGAGCTGGTGAAGCCCCTCGGAGAGGGCGCGGATGTAGTAGCCCGTGCCCCCCACCACGAGGGGCACCCGCTCCCGGAAAAGCACCTCCCCTATGGCCCTTTCCGCCATCTCCAAAAAGCGGGCCACGCTCATGGCCTCGCTGGGCTCCAAAACGTCCACCAGGTGGTGGGGCACCCGGGCCCTCTCCTCCAGGGTGGGCTTGTCCGTGCCGATGTCCAGCCCCCGGTAGACGGTGGTGGCATCGGCGGAGACCACCTCCAGAGGAAGCTCCTCCCCAAGCCTTAAGGCGAGGAGGGTTTTGCCGCTGCCCGTGGGGCCCGCCAGAACAGGGATAACCTCCACATCGCTTATGCTAAGGGCATGCTGGAGCGCCTGGACCGCCTGGAAACCTTGAGAAAGCTCCGGGAGCTGCAGGAGCGCATCGCCGAGCTGGCCTACCGGCTCACCGGGGAGGAACCCGCGGCCTGGACCCCCAGGGTGGACCTCCTGGAGGACGAGGAGCACTACGTCCTCCTGGTGGACCTCCCCGGGGTACGCCCCGAGGACCTGGAGCTTTTGGAGGAGGGGAGCCGGGTCACCCTGGCCGGGGTACGCCACCCCCTACCCGGCACCTACCTCTTGGAGGAGCGCCCCATGGGCACCTTCCGCCGCACCCTGGACCTCCCGGGGCCCATTGAGGAGGGCACCGCCCAGGCGAGCCTCCGCCAAGGGGTCTTGGAGGTGCGCTTTAAAAAGCGGAAAGGCGGGGCGTTACCCCTTTAGGGCAAAACCCGGTGGCAGGCCCGGCAGCGGGGCTCGTAGTGCTCCTTGGCCCCCACCAGGATCACGGGGTCGGAGTAGCGGGCCGGCTTCCCGTCCACCAGGCGCTGGGTGCGGGTGGCGGGGGCCCCGCACCGGGGGCAGATGGCGGTGAGCTTGTCCACAAACTCCGCCCGGGCCAGAAGCTCGGGCATGATGCCGAAAGGCTCCCCCCGAAAGTCCAGGTCCAGCCCAGCCAGGATGACCCGCACCCCCCTTTGGGCCAGGGCCTCGGCCAACCCCACCAAACCCCGGTCCAGGAACTGGGCCTCGTCCACGGCCACCACCTCGGGCAGGGGGGAAAGACGGGCCTCCATCTCCCTTGCGCTCTCCACGGGGATGGCTTCCAGCCGCTCGCCGTCATGGCTCACCACGGCCTCGAGGTGGTAGCGGTGGTCCAGCCTGGGCTTGAAGACCAAGACCCTCTGCCTCGCGATGAGTGCCCGCTTCACCCGCCGGATGAGCTCCTCGCTCTTCCCGGAAAACATGGGCCCCACAATGACCTCAATCCAACCGGGGCGGTGAACGATGGGGGGCATACCGGGGCGCCATTTTACCCCACCTGGACCCAGGCCCAGGCGGGGGGCAGGGGTCTTCCCTTAGCGGCCCTTGCGGTAGGAGTCCCCGAAGCGGCGCTGGAAGCGCTCCACGCGCCCCTCGGTGTCCACGAAGCGCTGCTGGCCCGTGTAGAAGGGGTGGCACTTGCTGCAGACTTCCACGTGGATCTCGGGCTTGGTGGAGTAGGTGTGGATAACGTTGCCGCAACCGCAGATGATGCGGGCCGGTACCAGCTTGGGGTGGATGCCTTCCTTCACGTTCGCCTCCTCCCGCACGGTCTTGGCCGTGCGCAAAACCATGGTCTAGTCTACAGGGAAAAGGCCCTAGCGGCAAGGGGAAGCGTATAGAATAGAGGCGGTGAAAAGGCTTCTTGCCCTAGCCTTTCTCCTCCCCTGGGCCTTGGGGAAGACCTTCCTCATCCCCATCCAGGGGGAGATTGATCCCGCCCTGGCGGTCTTTGTAGAGCAGGCCCTGGCCCGGGCCGAAAGGGAGGGGGCCAGCGGGGTGGCCTTCCTCATAGACACCCCAGGGGGCCGGGTGGACGCGGCCATTCGCATCTCCGACCGCATCCTGCAAACCCCCCTCCCCACCCTGGCCGTAGTGCAAAACGCCTTCTCCGCTGGGGCCCTCATCGCCCTTTCCTGCCAGCAGATCGCCATGCTCCCGGGCTCGGAGATCGGGGCCGCCCTGCCCGTGGTGGCCCTCCCCCTGCAGCAACCCCAGGCCGCGGACCAAAAGGTGATCTCGGCCCTCAAGGGGAAGTTCCGGGCCGTGGCCGAGGCCCGGGGACGGCCCACCCACCTGGCGGAGGCCATGGTGGACCCCTCGGTGGAGGTGCCGGGGCTTTCCGCCAAGGGGGAGCCCCTCACCCTCTCCGCGGACAAGGCGGTGGAGCTCAAGGTGGCGGACTTCAAGGTGGGAAGCCTACAGGAGGCCCTGAGGCAGGCGGGCTTTGCCGCGGAGACGGAACGGCTTACCCCAGGCCCCCGGGTGCAGGTGGCCCGGTTCCTCACGAGCTCCGCGGTGGCGGGGCTCCTCCTGGCCCTGGGGCTCCTGTTCCTCCTCCTGGAGCTCTTCACCCCGGGGTTTGGGGTCATGGGGGTCCTGGGCCTAGCCCTCCTCGGCCTCTACTTCGCCGGGGGGTGGCTGGCGGGGCTCTCTGGGGCCTTTGAGCTGGTCCTCTTTTTTCTCGGGGTGGCCCTTCTCCTGGCGGAGGCCTTCCTCTTCCCCGGGTTTGGGGTGGCGGGGGCCCTGGGGGTGGGGTCCATCCTGGCCTCCGTCTACTTCACCTTCGGGGAGAACGCCCTCTGGGTCATCGCCATGGCGGTGATCGCCCTGGGGATCGGCCTCCTGCTCGTCTTCCGCTACCTCCCCAGAACCCGGCCCGCCCAGGCCCTGGTCTTGGAAAGCGCCATCTCCGAGCACGCCGCGGAAGAGGCGGTGGAGGTGGGCAGCCTAGGCGTAGCCCTCACGGACCTAAGGCCTGGGGGCGTGGGCCGGTTTGGGGCCAAGCGCGTGGACGTGGTGGCCAACCGTGGGTTCATCCCCAAGGGCACCCCCATCCGGGTGGTGGAGGTGCGAGGACCCACGGTGCTGGTGGAAGCGGTGGAGGAATAGCATGGAAGGAATCGGTCTCATCTTTCTGGCCTTTGTCGTCCTTGTCCTGGTCTTTCTCTTCTTCAGCTTCATCCCGGTGGGCCTCTGGATCTCCGCCTGGGCCGCGGGGGTGCGGGTACCCCTCATCACCCTGGTGGCCATGCGCCTAAGGCGCGTACCCCCGGCCAAGATCATCTACCCCCTCATCAAGGCCACCAAGGCGGGGCTGGACGTGCGCCTGGACCGCCTCGAGGCCCACTACCTCGCCGGGGGCAACGTGGACCGGGTGGTGGACGCCCTCATCGCCGCGGACAAGGCGGGCATCCGGCTCACCTTCGACCGGGCCGCGGCCATAGACCTGGCGGGCCGGGACGTGCTGGAGGCGGTGCGGGTTTCCGTGAACCCCAAGGTCATCCAGACCCCCATGGTGGCCGCGGTGGCCAAGGACGGCATCCAGCTTCTGGCCACCGCCCGGGTCACGGTGCGGGCCAACATAGACCGGCTGGTGGGCGGGGCCGGGGAGGAGACCATCATCGCCCGGGTGGGGGAAGGCATCGTAACCACCATCGGCAGCGCCAACTCCCACAAGGAGGTGCTGGAAAACCCCGACCGCATCTCCAAAACCGTTCTGGACAAGGGCCTGGATGCGGGCACGGCCTTTGAGATCCTCTCCGTGGACATCGCCGACGTGGACGTGGGCAAGAACATCGGGGCCCAGCTCCAGATAGACCAGGCGGAGGCGGACAAGAAGATCGCCCAGGCCAAGGCGGAGGAGCGGCGGGCCATGGCCGTGGCCGCAGAACAGGAAAACCGGGCCCTGGTGGAGGCCATGCGGGCCAAGCTGGTGGAGGCCCAGGCCCAGGTGCCCCTGGCCCTGGCCGAGGCCCTAAGGAAGGGGAACCTAGGGGTGATGGACTACTACCGCCTGAAGAACATCGAGGCGGACACGGACATGCGGGAGTCCATCAGCCGGGCGGCCAAGCCCGAGGGTGAGGAATGAGCTTAGACGACCTCCTGGGCCTCCTTTTCCTCCTCCTCTTCGTCATTCTGCCCGCCCTGCAGGGGCTTTCCCGCAAGAGCCCCCCACCAGGCTTTCCCCTGGACCTGCCCGAGCCCGAACCCCCCTCCCTCCCCAAGCCCCGCCCCAAGAGGCGCCCCAGGCCCCCGACAACCCCCGAAAGGCCCCTCGAGGCCACCCCTGAACCCCCCCGGTCCCTGGAAGCCGCCCCCCGGGAGGCCCTCAAGGTCACCTTCCGGGAAGCCCAAGAAGAGGCAGAAAGGCCAAAGAGGAAGCGCCCACGCCTTCTAAGCACGACGAAGAACGAGATCCTTAAAGGCATGGTATGGCACGAGATCCTGAAACCGCCCAAAGGCTGGTGATCCCCTTTAGGCCCCAGGAGGCCCTGGCCTTTTTGGGCCAGGCCGACCGGAACCTGAAAACCCTCCGCCGCCTCTTTAAAGAGGCCTTCGGGGAGCGGCTTAGGCTCGTGGCCCGGGGAGAGGCCTTGGAGCTTATAGGGGACAAGGAGGCGGTGGAGGTGGCGGAGAAGGCGGTGCGGGACCTTCTCGCCCTCCTCCGCCAGGGGGCGGAGCTGGACGAGGCCACCCTGGAGCAGGCCATGGCCCTGGCCCTTTCCGGGGAAGGGCTCTACCAGGCCACCACCCCGGAGGTGGGCCTGGCCCTTCCCGGGAAACTGCGCCCCAAAACCCCGGGCCAGAGGCGGTACGTGGAAGCCATCGCCCAGCACGACATCACCTTTGGCATCGGCCCCGCGGGCACGGGCAAGACCTACCTGGCGGTGGCCATGGCGGTGAGCCACCTCAAGGCCCGCAAGGTGAAACGCATCGTCCTCACCCGGCCCGCGGTGGAGGCGGGGGAGAAGCTGGGCTTCCTGCCCGGGGACATCCAGGCCAAGGTGGACCCCTACTTAAGGCCCCTCTACGATGCCCTCTTTGACATGATTGATGCAGAGCGCTTTGAGCAGTACCTGCAGTCGGGGATCATCGAGGTAGCGCCCTTGGCCTTCATGCGGGGCAGGACCTTGAACGATGCCTTAATCATCCTGGACGAGGCCCAGAACACCACCCCCGAGCAGATGAAGATGTTCCTCACCCGCATGGGCTTCTCCTCCAAGATGGTCATCACCGGGGACATCACCCAGATTGACCTGCCCAAGCACCAAAAGTCGGGGCTGGTGGAGGCCCTCAAGGTCCTGAAGGGCATAGAGGGCATCGCCTTCGTGTACTTCAAGGAGTCCGACGTGGTCCGCCACCCCCTGGTGGCCCGCATCATCAAGGCCTACGAGAGCCACCAGGGGGAGGGCTAAGTACCCCACCGAAGCTTTCGCTTCGGTGGGGGCCCCAGAAGAAAGGCCTAGACCGCCTTGTCCCCTGGCCCCATGAGGATTTTTCCATGCCGAGGCGCTTAGCGCCTTGACTTTGGCTCCTTTACCCTTGAGGATTAAAGGGATGGAAGGCCTCCCCATCCGCAACTTCTCCATCATCGCCCACGTGGACCATGGGAAGTCCACCCTGGCCGACCGCATCCTGCAGGCCACCCAGGCGGTAAGCGATCGGGAGATGCGGGAACAGTTCCTGGACTCCCTGGAGCTGGAGAGGGAGCGGGGCATCACCATCAAGGCCAGCGCGGTGCGCGTCCACTACCGGGCCAAGGACGGGAAGACCTATACCCTAAACTTGATTGACACCCCCGGGCACGTGGACTTCACCTACGAGGTCTCCCGGGCCCTGGCGGCGGTGGAAGGGGTCTTGCTGGTGGTGGACGCCAGCCAAGGGGTGGAGGCGGAAACCCTGGCCAAGTACTACATGGCCTTGGAGCAGGGGCACACCATCATCCCCGTGATCAACAAGATTGACCTCCCCAACGCCCGTCCCCTGGAGGTGGCCCTAGAGGTGGAGGAGGTCTTGGGCCTCCCCGCAGACGAGGCCATCTTCGCTTCCGCCAAGACGGGGGAAGGGGTGGAGGAGATCCTGGAGGCCATCGTAAAGCGCATCCCGCCCCCCAAGGGGGACCCGGAAGCCCCCCTAAAGGCCCTCATCTTTGACTCCATCTACGACGCCTACCAGGGGGTCATCCCCTACCTGAGGGTGTTTGAGGGGCGGGTGCGCCCCGGGGACCGGATCCGCATCTGGTCCACGGGGAAGGAGTTCACCGTGGACAAGGTGGGGGTCTTCACCCCCCAGGGTCTCGCCCCCACGGAAGCCCTATCGGTGGGGGAGGTGGGCTGGGTGGTGGCGGCCATCCGGGACATCCATGACGTCCAGGTGGGGGACACCATCACCCTGGCCCACCGCCCCACGGACGCCCCCTACCCCGGCTTCCGCCCCGCCAAGCCCGTGGTCTTCGCCGGCCTCTACCCTGTGGACTCCGGGGACTACGAGCGCCTCAGGGACGCCCTGGAGAAGCTCAAGCTGAACGACGCCGCCCTGCAGTTTGAACCGGAGACCTCCACCGCCTTGGGCTTCGGCTTCCGTTGCGGCTTCCTCGGGCTTCTCCACGCGGAGATCGTCCAGGAAAGGCTGGAAAGGGAGTTCGGCCTGGACCTCATCGCCACCGCCCCCAGCGTGGTCTACCGGGTGCGGCTCAAAGGCGGCGAAGAGATGGAGATCCATAACCCGGCGGACCTCCCCGACCCCACCCGCATAGAGGAGATCCTGGAGCCCTACGTGCGCCTCACCATCTTCACCCCCGAGGCCTACGTGGGGAACACCATGGGTTTGGTCCAGGAAAAGCGGGGCAGGCTCCTGGCCATGAACTACCTCCCAGGGGCGGAAAAGCGGGTGGAGCTGGTCTACGAGGCCCCCTTTGGGGAGATCCTCTACGATTTCCACGACCGCCTGAAAAGCCTCTCCCGGGGCTACGCCTCCATGGACTACGAGCAAGCGGGCTACCAGCCTGGGGATCTGGTGCGGGTGAACATCCTGGTCCACGGGGAGCCGGTGGACGCCCTCACCTTCATCGCCCACCGGGACAAGGCCTACGCCATGGCCCGGGCCATTGTGGACAAGCTGGCCGAGGTTATCCCCCGCCAGCTCTTTGAGGTGCCCATCCAGGCGGCCATCGGGGGGAAGATCATCGCCCGGGCCACGGTGAAGGCCCTGCGCAAGGACGTCCTTGCCAAGTGCTATGGGGGGGACGTGACCCGGAAGAAGAAGCTTTTGGAGAAGCAGAAGGAGGGGAAGAAGCGGCTTAAGGCCATCGGCAAGGTGGAAGTGCCCCAGGAAGCCTTTCTGGCCGTGCTCTCCGCGGGTAAGGATGCGTCTTAGGACCCGGCTTGCCCTCACCATCGCCCTCCTCGCCTTTCTGCCCAACCTGGTCCTGGTCCTCCTCCTGGGGCGCCCTTCCGGGGGGCTTTTCCTTTGGCTCCTCCTGGTGGCCCTCCTCTCGGGAGGCATCGGCTACCTCCTGGCCCAAGGCCTCCTCCGGCCCCTCACGGAGCTCACCCGGGCGGTGACCTACCTTTCCCTTAAGGAGGGCCCCCTCCACGAGCTCCGCCTCCCCCCGCCCAAGGAACCCCCGCCCCAAGAGATCGCCCTCCTGCGGGCGCGGTTTGAGGAGCTTTTGGAACGGGTGCGGAGGCTTTTGGAGGAACGGGAGGCCTATTACGGGGCCCTGGCCCACGACCTCAAGACCCCCCTCCTTTCCGCCCTGAGGGCCTTGGAGTACCTGGAAGGGGCAGACGCCATCGGCAAGGAGGCCCGGGTGGCCCTTCTGAAGGAGATCAAGGAGGAGCTCGCCCGGGGGTACCGCCTGGTGGAAAACCTCCTGGCCCTCTCCCGCCTCGAGGCCCACCCCCTCTCCCCCGAGACCCTGAACCTGAGGGCCCTGGTGGAGGACCTCCTCCTCCGCTACCGCAAGGAGGCCGACAGGCGGGGCCTGGCCCTTTGGGCCGAGGGGGCGGGAAGCGCCCGGGGGGAGCGGATTCTCCTGGAGCGGGCCCTGGCCAACCTCCTGGAAAACGCCCTCCGCCATGCCAAGGGCCGGGTGCGGGTGCGGGTGGAGGAGGGGGCCTTGACGGTGGAGGACGACGGGGAGGGCCTCCCCCTCCCCCTGGAGGCCCTGGCCCAGCCCTTCCGGCAAGGGCAGGGCAACCGGGGGAGCAGCGGCCTTGGCCTCTACACCGCCAAGCGGGTGGCCGAGGCCCACGGGGGGCGGCTTTCCGCCGGGAAAAGCCCCTTGGGTGGGGCGGCCCTTCGGCTGGAGCTCAGGCCGGGAAACCGGATGTAGCCTAGGCCGGCGGGAGCTGGCGCACCCAGAGGATGTAGGAGAGGTTTTGCAGGTAGAGGAGGGGGATCTCCGAAAGGGGCCGGTCCACCTCGAGGCTCATCATGGCCTCCCCGCCCCGCTTCTTGCGGCTTACGGTGAGGTGGGCGATGTTCACCTCGTCGTCCGCCAGGATGCGGGCCACCCGGGCCACCACCCCGGGGGTGTCCACGTTCTTCACCACCAGGGTGAGGGCCTGGCCGGTGATGCGCACCTCAAAGCCGTCCAGGTCAAAGATGCGCACCAGGCCTCCCCCCAAGGAGCTCCCCGTCACCGTGACGCGCTCCCGTTCCCCTTCCAGGACCATGCGCACGGTGTTGGGGTGGACGTCCCCAAGCTCCACCTCCCTAAAGGCCACCTCGAGGCCCTCCCGCTCCGCCAGGGCAAAGCTCTCCTTAAGCCGTTCGTCGTCCGGGGTGAGGCCCAAGACCCCCGCCACCAGGGCCAGGTGGGTCCCGTGCCCAGCCCCCGTCTTGGCGAAGGAGCCGTGGAGGCCGAACTCCACCCGCCTGGGCCTCTCCCCAAGAAGGTGGCGGGCGAGGAGGGCAAGCCGGCAGGCGCCCGCGGTGTGGCTGGAGGAGGGCCCCACCATCACCGGGCCGATCATGTCCAGGAGTCCCATACCGGTAGAATAACCCCATGCGCGCCTTGGCCCTCCTCCTTCTCCTAGGCCTGGCCCAGGCCCAAAGCCTTCTTTTGCCTTCGCAAGCCCAGGTGGGGGAAACCCTGGAGCTCCGGGGGGAGAACCTGCCCGAAGGCCGCTTTCCCTTGGCCCTGGAGGGCCCAGAAGGGAGCGGGGTCCTGGAGGTGGAGGTCAAGGAGGGGGGCTTCCGCCTCCCCTTCACCCCTAGGGCCCCCGGGACCTACCGCTTCCGCCTAGCCCTGCCCTCGGGGACGCTGGAGGGGCGCCTCGAGGCCCTGGCCCCACTAGCCCCCAAGCTCACGGAGGAGGGCCTTGCCCTCCCCGGGGGGGTTCTTCCCCTGCCGGAAGGGCCCTGGCTTGGACCCCTGGTGCAGGGGGACCGGGTCTATGTGGCCCGGGGGCTCCTGGCGCTGGAGGTGGCCCAGGACCGGCCCGAGGTCCTGCGCTACCACTTCGCCCCCAGGCGGGTGGTGGCCTTAAGGCCGGGCCCCGAGGCCCTCTTGGAGGGGGAACGGGCCCTCCTCCTCCCCTTCCCCCCTCTCCCCTTCTCGGGAAAGGAGGAGGACCTGAAGGAGCTTAGAACCCTCCTGGAAGCCCTCAAGCCCCCCAAGCCCTGGCCCTACTTCGCCTACTGGGCCCTGCCCCCGGAGGCCCTCACGGAGGAGGACCTTAAGGCCTACGGGGAGGACCTAAGGCTCAGGGGGCACCGCCCCGAGCTCTTCTTCGCCCAGGAGGGGGTGCGGCGGATGGCGGAGGCGGCCTCCGCCCTCAAGGAAAAAGACCCTGAAAAGGCCCGGCTCCTGGCGGAAGCCCTCCTCCGCTACACCCCCCTTTTCCCGGGCTCTCTTGCCTTCTTCCGCTCCTTCGCGGAGGGCCTCGAGGCCCAGGGCCACCCCGTCCTGGCCCTCCGCTTCCGGGAAGCTCTCAAGGTCCTAAGGACCTGGATTCCCCCGGACCTGGGCCCCCTGAAGGAAGGGCTAGGGGTCCTGGGCCTGGCCTACCTGGCCCTTTTCCTCTACCTCTTCCTCTACTACCTGCCCGCCCAGCTCCAAGACCTAAGGCCCCTTGGGGGGTACCTGGGGGGCTGGTTCCGCCACCCCCTCCTGAGGCTCCGCCACCTCCACCTGGCCTACGCCTCCCTGGGGGAAAGGCTCCTTGCCCTCCTCCTCTTCCTCCTCCTGGGGGTGGGGGTCCTCTTCCAAGGGCTGGACAGCCGGGTGCGGGCCCAGCTCCTCGCTCCGCCTTTGGACCGGGGCACCCTGCGCACGGAGGCCGCCCAGGCCTGGCTCATGGACCTCCCCCCCTTTCCCGAGGTGCGGGCCCTCCAGGGCTACGCCCTCCTCCAGGAAAACCCCAAGGAGGCCAAGGCCCTCCTCCAGGAAGGGGCTACCCTCCCCTTCGCCCAGGCCCTCCTGGGCACCGAGGAGGGCCTGGCGGAGGCCTACCGGAAGGCGCCCTACACCGGGCCCATCCGGAGCGCCTTGGACCTGGGAACGGACCCCTGGGGGCCACGGGAGCCCGGGCCCAGCATGGCCACCCTGTACCGCGCCCTCCTCCGGGTGGAGCTAAGCCGCTTCCTGGAAGACCCCTGGCGGGGCTTTCAGGGCCTGGACCTCCCCTTCCCCTGGCCGGGCTGGGGTCGGGCGGCCCTCTTCCTGGGCTTCCTCGCCCTTCTCCTCTACCACCTCCTCTCCTTCTTCCTCCCCCGGCGCCCCCATGCCCCCCCTTGGGGCTGGGCCCTGGGGGTGCGGCTTTTCGTCCCGGGGAGTCTGGGGTTTGCGGGGGGGCTTGGGCTTCTCTTGCTCCTCTTCGCCGCTTACGGCCTTCTCCGCGCCCTCCAAGGGGAAGGCCCTGGCCTTCTCCTCCTGGCCTACGGCCTCCACCTCCTCTTCCTGTTAAGCTCCTTTAGGAGGCCCAGATGATCCTACCCCCCATCCCCACCCCTTTTGACCGGCGAGGGCGGCTGGATCGGGAGGCCTTCCGCGCCCTGGCGGAGGCCATAGAGCCCCTGGTGGACGGGCTTTTGGTCTACGGCTCCAACGGGGAGGGCGTGCACCTCACCCCCGAGGAAAGGGCCTTGGGCCTAAAGGCCCTCGCCCCCAGGAAACCCTTCCTGGTGGGCCTCATGGAGGAGACCCTGCCCCAGGCGGAAAGGGCAGTGGAAGAGGCCAAGGAGCGGGGGGCCTTCGCCCTCCTGGTCACCCCGCCCCGGTACTACCACGCAAGCCTAGGGGAGGGGCTTTTCCGCTACTACGAGGCCCTGGCGGAGGGGATGCCCCTTTTCCTCTACCACGTGCCCCAGAACACCCGGGTGGACCTCCCCTTGGAGGCGGTGGCCCGGCTTTCCGCCCACCCCAACATCCTCGGCATCAAGGACTCCAGCGGGGACCTGGCCCGCATGGCCTTCTACGGAGCCCACCTCAAGGGCTTCAGGGCCTACACCGGCCACGCCCCCACCTTCCTGGGGGCCCTGGCCCTGGGGGCGGAAGGGGGGATTTTGGCCGCGGCCAACCTGGCCCCAAGGGCCTACAAGGCCCTGCTGCAGGCCTTCCGGGAAGGGCGGATGGCGGAGGCCAAAACCCTCCAGGAAACCCTCTTCCCCCTGGGGGACCTCCTGGCCAAAGGGGGGGTCCCCCTGCTGAAGCAGGCCCTCCGGCACCTGGGCCTCCCCGCGGGCTACCCGAGGCCCCCCTACCCCGAGGAAAGCCCCCTTTGGCCCCGCTTCCTCCCGGTGCTGGAGGGGCTTGGGGAAAGGGGGTGGCTCCTTTGAAGCGGGCCCTTGCCCTCCTTCTCCTCCTCGCCGCCTGCGCCCCAAGGCCCCTCCCCCCTGAGGCCCGGTTTCTGGGGGCGGAGGTTTTGGGCCTCGAGGCGGAAGGCCCGGCCCTCCTCCTGGGCCTCAAGGTGGCCTTCCAGAACCCCAACCCCTTCCCCCTCC
>NZ_JBBIMD010000010.1:0-44361 GCF_037444525.1 Thermus sp.
GAGCAGGGCCTGCAGAACCTGGGTTACCGTTTCCCTCACTGCTTCCCTCAAGATCATCTGGAGGGTATCCTGATCCATGGGGTACCTCCTCTCCCGTTGGTACCCCCATTCATACACATACCCTTACACATAATTCCTTACACGACCGGCAAGGACGAGAAAGTGCGCATCCAGGGTAAGCACCGGGGCCTTCCAGGCCAGGGCCGTGGCCGCCACATACGCGTCGGAAAACCCAAGGGGTAGGTTCTGGTAGCGCAGAGCCAAGCGACGGGCTTCAGGAAGGATCCCCCGGTCCCAATAGCCTGTGAAGAACCCCGCCTCGAGGTCTTCCAGAAAGCGGTACCCCAATCCCCATGCGCCTTTCCAAAAGATAAGCCACCTCCGCAAGGAGAGGAACGGGGAAGAGGAGCTCCCCCGGAAAGGTTTCTAACTCTTGCCTAACCCAGGCGTGGTCTGGATCCCTCGCGTTCACCCAAGCAAAAAGTGCGGAGGTATCTATAACCAAAGCCCTGCTACCCGTGCGCACGGCTTTCAGTCTTCCCCTCCCATATAGCCTCCAGCCAAGCCTCCACGGTCCTCCCTGAAAGCTCGAGATCCTGGCCTGCCCCCAAGGACTTCGGCTCTGGGCGCGCAAGATAACGAGCCAGAGCCTCCCGGATGATCTCCGATTGGGAACGGCCTTCCCGCCTCGCCTTGAGAGCGAGAAGGCGTTTAAGTTCCTTGGGCAGGTATAGGGTGATCTTCTCCATGTCTCCATTCTACCGGCACCAGGACCCCACAGGGCATAAAAAAGCGCGCCCCCTTTGGGGCGCCCATCTGGTGGAGGTGGGGGGAGTTGAACCCCCGTCCGAAGGTCCCTACAGCGGCCGTCTACGCGCGTAGTCCGCGTTTTGGGTGTCCCCCAGGCTTAGCCCGCGGACGGGCGGCCAGGGGCAAGCCCTCTTGGGCTTCGCCTAGGGTTAGAGGGCGTGGCCCCAGGCTAGCCGGTTTTGTGTCCCCACGCTGGCGAGCCACCGGCGAGGCTTCCAGGCGAGGGCGCGGCGATTAGGCCGCGAGCGCGTAAGCAGGCTTGTTGGCCTTTGTGGGTTTGCGGGTTTTGACGAGGCCACCCGCACCTCGGCGCGCAGGCTCGCCCTCGGCGACCCCCGTCGAGACCGTTCACCCCCATGTGCGGGCCGGGCTTGGACCGACCAAGCTTGAGTATAGGGGACTAAAGGGGTTGTAGTCAAGGGGCAGGGCGGTGTAAACTGGGGGCAGTGCTCCCAAGGGAGGGGGGTGGGCTCAGCCCACCCTTCCTTTGTGAAGGGAGGTGGGGAGGTGCCGGTGGACCTTTGGCAGCTGGTGAAGGAAGCGGTGGAGCCCTTGGACCTCGAGGTCCTCGAGGTCCATCTGGGCCGGGGGGAGCTTCTCGTAAGGCTGGAGCGCAAGGACGAGCGGCCCATCACCGTGGCCGACCTGGAGCGGGCCAGCCGGGCCATAGAGGCCCTCCTGGACCGAGAGGACCCCATCCCGGGAAGCTATAGGCTTCTGGTGGAATCCCCAGGCCCCAAGCGCCCCCTTTTCACCCGCCGCCACTTTGAGCGCTTCCAGGGCCTTAAGGCCAAGGTCCAGGGAGAGGAGAGCTTCACGGGGCGCATCCTGAGGGTGGAAGGGGACCTGGTGGTCTTTGGGGTCGGTGGAGAGGAAAAGGCGCTCAAGATCGGCACCTTCCGCGCCCACCTCGCCGAGTGGCCCGAGGAGCCGAGATAGAGGTGTAAGGATGAACCGGGAGTTCATAGAAGCCATGCAGCAGCTGGCCCTGGAACGGGGGGTCAGCACGGAAGAGGTTCTGGAGGCCTTCAAGGAGGCCTTGCGCAAGGCCTACCTCAAGCGGCAAAAGGGGCTTAGAAAAGAAGAGATAGACGAGGGCAAGGGGCCCGTGGTGGACGTCTACATTGACCCCCAGACGGGCCGGATTGAGATGGTGGAGGTCCGCACCGTGGTGGAGAAGGTGGAGGACCCCGATAAGGAGATCGCCCTCGCGGACGCCCTACAGTACGACCCCGAGGTCCAGGTGGGGGACGAGATGGAGTTCCCCATTGACCCCGAGGCCCTTTCCCGGATGGCCATCCAGGAACTCCGGCAGATGCTCACCCAGCGCCTGAAGGAGTCCGAGCGCAACCGCATCTACAACGAGTACAAGGACAAGGAGGGCCAGGTCCTCACCGGGGTGGTCACCCGGGTGGACAATCGGGGCAACGTCTTCGTGGAGCTGGGCCGGGGGGAGGCCTACCTGCCCAAATCCGAGCAGATCCCCACGGAGAAGTACCACCCAGGCCAGCGCATCAAGGTCTACCTCAAGAAGGTGGACCGCTCGGCCAAGGGACCTTCCCTCCTGGTGAGCCGGGCCCACGAGAAGCTCTTGGAGCACCTCCTCAAGCAGGAGGTGCCCGAGATCGCCGAGGGCATCGTGGAGGTCAAGGCCATCGCCCGGGAGCCCGGCCGCCGGAGCAAGGTGGCCGTCATGAGCCACAACCCCAACGTGGACCCCATCGGGGCTTGCATCGGCCATAAGGGGCAGAGGATCCAGGCGGTCTCCGCGGAGCTTGGGCGGGAAAAGGTGGACATCATCCTCTGGGCCAAGGACCCCAAGGAGTTCATAAGGAACGCCCTCTCCCCTGCCCAGGTGGGCTCCATTGAGCTGGACCCCGAGAAGAAGGTGGCCCGGGTAAAGGTGAGCAAGGACCAGCACTCCCTGGCCATCGGCGCCCAGGGGCAGAACGTGCGCCTGGCCTCCAAGCTCACCGGCTACGAGATCCAGTTTGAGGAGGCGGAGATCTCCGACCTGGACGAGGCCCTGCGCCGTGCGGCAGAGGAAGAGGAGGAAGCCCGGGAGAAGAAGGGCCGTGAGGCCTTTGAGAAGCTCTTCCGTGACCTCACATGAAGCACGTCCCCATAAGGATGTGCGTGGCCTGCCGGAGAAGGCGGCCCAAGGGGGAGCTTTTGCGGATTCTCCTCACGCCCGAAGGGTTTCAGATAGACCCAAGCGGAAAAGCGCCAGGCCGGGGGGCCTACGTCTGCCCCGACACCCCCGAGTGCTGGTCGGAAAAAAAGCTCAGGCGCTTCGCTGGAGCCAGGGCCAAGGCCTTAAGCGAAGCCCTACACGCCCTTTTAGGAGGTAAGGATGGCGAAGGTACGCATTTACCAGCTGGCCAAGGAGCTGGGCATGGAAAACCAGGAGCTCCTGGAGCTCCTTTCCCAGATGGGGGTGAGTTATAAGTCCCACGCCTCCACCCTGGAGGAAAAGGACGCGGAGGCGGTGCGGGAGCTGGTCAGGGAACAGCGGGGGCTTCAGGAAAAGCTGGCGGAGGAGGAGCGGAGGAAAAGCCTGCCTAAGCGCCCCCCTGTGGTGGTCATCATGGGCCACGTGGACCACGGGAAGACCACCCTCCTGGACTACCTCCGCAAAAGCCGCATCGCCGAGAAGGAGGCGGGGGGCATCACCCAGCACGTGGGCGCCTTTGAGGTGAAGACCCCAGGGGGCACGGTGGTCTTCATAGACACCCCAGGCCACGAGGCCTTCACCACCATCCGCCAGCGGGGGGCGAGGGTGGCGGACATCGCGGTGATCGTCATCGCTGCGGACGACGGCATCATGCCCCAGACGGAGGAGGCCATCGCCCACGCCAAGGCGGCCGGGGCGAAGATGATCTTCGCCCTCAACAAGATGGACCTGCCCCAGGCCGACCCCGAACGGGTGAAGCGGCAGCTCATGGAGCGGGGCTTCATCCCCGAGGAGTACGGCGGGGATGCCATTGTGGTGCCCATCAGCGCCAAGACCGGCAAAGGGGTGGACGACCTCCTGGAGATGATCCTCCTCCTGGCGGAGCTGGAAGACCTCCGGGCGGACCCCAACGCCGAGCCCAAGGGGGTCATCCTGGAGTCCCGGCTGGACAAGCAGGCGGGCATCCTGGTGAACATGCTGGTCCAGGAGGGCACCTTCCGCGTGGGGGACTATATCCTGGCCGGGGAGGCCTATGGGCGCATCCGGGCCATGACCGACGCGGACGGAAACCAAAGGAAAGAGGCGGGGCCCGGGAGCGCGGTCCAGGTCCTGGGCTTCCAGGAGCTTCCCCAGGCCGGGGAGGTAGTGGAGTGGGTGCCGGACCTCGAGGCCGCCAAGGAGATCGCCGAGGAGCGCAAGGAGGCCCGCCGCGCCCAGGAAGAGGAGGCCCAGGCCCGCCGCCCCAAGACCATGGCCGACCTCCTGAAGGCCATGCAGGAGGAGGGAAAGAAGGAGGTGAACCTCATCCTGCGGGCGGACACCCAGGGGTCCTTGGAGGCCATCCAGCACATCCTGGCCAAGGAGAGCACGGAGGAGGTGAAGATCAACGTCCTCCTGGCCCAGGTGGGCGCCCCCACGGAGTCCGACATCCTCCTGGCCCAGACTGCCCAGGCGGCCATCCTAGCCTTTGGGGTGAACCCTCCGGGCTCGGTGAAGAAGGCCGCGGAGCAGAAAGGGGTCCTCCTCAAAACCTTCCGCATCATCTACGACCTCATTGACGAGGTGCGGGCCATGGTGAGGGGGCAGAAGGAGCCCCAATACAAGGAGGAGGTCCTGGGCCGGGCCGAGGTGCGGGCCATCTTCCGCCTGCCTGGGGGCAAGCAGGTGGCGGGGTGCATGGTGACCCAGGGCCGGATCGTGCGGAGCGCGGAGGTGCGGGTCCTGCGCAAGGGCCAGGAGATCTGGAAAGGCCGGATTGCCAGCCTCAAGCGCTTCAAGGAAGACGTGCGCGAGGTGGCCCAGGGGTACGAGTGCGGGATTGGCCTCGAGGGCTTTGACGAGTTCCAGGAAGGGGATATCATAGAGGCCTTCCAGATGGTGGAGGTGCCCGCCTGAGGCTCGGCGCTTTAAAGCTCTTGGCCCTGCTGGCCCTCCTGGGCCAGGGGGTGTCCTGGCCTCGAGGCCAGGCCCAAGGGGAGGTGGGGCTCCTTCCCGGGGGGCCTTCCCTGGTGCTCAAGGAGGACCGGGGCCAGCTGGTCCTCTCCTCCCCCCTCCCCGCCCCACGCCCCCCAACCCTCCTCCTCTCCAGGCCCCTCCCCTCGCCCCTAGCCCCACCCCCAAGCCCCCCTCCGGGAAGGCGGCTTCACCTCCTCTACGCCCGGCTGCAGATGGATGGGGGGTAACACCCCCCACCCCAACGGGCCCATCGGCGTTAAGGCGTTTGGCAAAAAAGAGCGAGGTGGTACATGAAACCGAGGCTTTGGACCGGACTCTTTCTCTTAGGGCTTTTCCTCGTTTCCCTGTTGGTTGTCTGGAAACCCTGGGCTCCTCAGGAGCCCAAAATCCGCCTGGGGCTGGACCTTAAAGGGGGCCTGAGGATCGTCCTCGAGGCGGACGTGGAGAACCCCACCCTGGACGACCTGGAAAAGGCCAGGACCGTCCTGGAAAACCGCATCAACGCCCTGGGGGTGGCCGAGCCCCTCATCCAGATCCAGGGACAGAAGCGCATCGTGGTGGAGCTCCCCGGCCTCTCCCAGGCTGACCAGGACCGCGCCCTGAAGCTCATCGGCCAGCGGGCCGTCTTGGAGTTCCGCATCCTAAAAGACGGGGCCACGGGCACCACCGTGGCCCAGATCAACCAGGCCCTTCGGGAAAACCCACGCCTGAAGCGGGAGGAGTTGGAAAAGGACCTCATCAAGCCCGAGGACCTGGGGCCTCCCCTTCTCACGGGGGCCGACCTGGCGGACGCCCGGGCGGTCTTTGACCAGTTTGGCCGCCCCCAGGTGTCCCTCACCTTCACCCCGGAAGGGGCCAAGAAGTTTGAGGAGGTCACCCGGGCCAACGTGGGCAAGCGCCTGGCCATTGTCCTGGACGGGAAGGTCTACACCGCCCCCGTGATCCGCCAGGCCATCACCGGCGGCCAGGCGGTGATTGAGGGGCTTTCCGGCCTGGAAGAGGCCAGCGAGATCGCCCTGGTCCTCCGCTCCGGCTCCCTGCCCGTGCCCCTCAAGGTGGCGGAGATCCGGGCCATCGGCCCCACCCTGGGCCAAGACGCCATCCAAGCCGGCATCCGCTCAGCCCTCATCGGCACCCTGGCCATCTTCCTCCTCATCTTCGCCTACTACGGCCCAAGCCTAGGCCTGGTGGCCTCCTTAGGCCTCATCTACACCTCGGTGCTCATCCTGGGCCTCCTCTCGGGGCTCGGGGCCACCCTGACCCTCCCCGGCATCGCCGGCTTGGTCCTCACCCTGGGCGCGGCGGTGGACGGGAACGTGCTCTCCTTTGAGCGCATCAAGGAGGAGCTCCGGGCAGGAAAAAGGTTCCGCCAGGCCATCCCCGAGGGCTTCAAGCACTCCACCCTCACCATCCTGGACGTGAACGCGGCCCACCTCCTGGCCGCGGCCGCCCTCTACCAGTACGCCACCGGCCCGGTGCGGGGCTTCGCGGTCATCCTGGCCATCGGGGTGGTGGCCAGCGTCTTCTCCAACCTGGTGTTCAGCCGCTACCTCCTGGAGCGGATGGCCGAGCGGGGGGAGATCCGCCCGCCCATGTGGCTGGTGAACCCCCGCTTCAACTTCATGGGCCCGGCCCGCTTCATCACCGTGGCCTCCCTCCTCCTAGCCCTCCTGGCCGCAGGGGTGGTCCTCACCAAGGGCTTCAACTACAGCATTGACTTCACCGGGGGCACGGCCTTCACCCTAAGGACCAGCCCCGAGGTGGGGGTGGACACCCTAAGGCGCTTCCTGGAGGCGAAGGGCTTCCCCGCCAAGGAGGCGGTGATCACCCAGGTCCAGGCCCCAGCGGCGGATTACCGGGAGTACGCCCTGAAGCTCCCGCCCCTCTCTGACGAGAAGCGGCTTAGGCTAGAACGCCTGCTCAGGGAGGAGCTCAAGGCCGAGGTCCTCACCTCCGAAACCGTGGGGCCGGCCATAGGGGCCGAGCTTCGGCAGAACGCCGTGAAGGCGGTTCTGGTGGGGCTTGGCCTGATCCTCATCTACGTGGCCTTCCGCTTTGACTGGGCCTTCGGGGTGGCCAGCGTCCTGGCCGTGGCCCACGACGTGGCCCTGGTGGCGGGAATGTATAGCCTCCTTGGCCTGGAGTTCTCCATCCCCACCATCGCTGCCCTCCTCACCATTGTGGGCTACTCCATCAACGATTCCATCGTGGTCTCGGACCGGATCCGGGAGAACCAGAAGCTCCTCCGGGGCGTGCCCTTCGTGGAGGTGGTGAACCGCTCCATCAACCAGACCCTCTCCCGCACCGTGATGACCAGCCTCACCACCCTGCTCCCCATCATCGCCCTCCTTTTCCTTGGGGGGAGCGTCCTTAGGGACTTCTCCTTGGCCATCCTGGTGGGCATCTTCGTGGGGACGTACAGCTCCATCTACGTGGTCTCGGCCCTGGTGGTCTTCTGGCGGAGCTTCCGGCAGGCCCGGGTGAAGAAGCCCGCCTAAAGACCCCTTCGCCCCCCGGGCCCCTAGGGGTCCGGGGGATTTTCCACTGCAAAAGGCGCCACCCGCCTCAAGGGGAGGCCTTCCGCCTTGGCCCAGGCCTCGAGGGCCTCCGCCTCTCTATCCCTGAAAAAGGCGCAGATCTTCTGGTAAGCCGGGTTCTCCGGGCAAGCGGGGGAAAAGGCCGCCCCTAAGAGCTCAGAAAGGCCCGCCCTCTCACAAAAAAGGGCCCAGAGGTGGGGCTCGAGGGCCGCCAGGGCCACCTCACCCCCTTTAGCGGGGTAGACCCCGTAGCAGAGGACGGAGCCGTCCAGGAAGGGGATCTCGGGGTAGGCCAGCTCCTTCACCGCCTCCGAAAGCGCCACCTCGTACAAGCCCCCGCCCAAGAGGAGCCCCTTCAGGGCTATGAGGGCCACCGCCAAGGCCCCCGCCAGATCGGCGAACTGGAAGGCCCGCCAGGGAAAGCGCCCCAAAAGCCCCGCCTCCGCCAGGTAGGTGAGGTCGTGGCCGGGGTCGGGGCGGTCCGGGTACCCCCGGAGGCGCACGTAGACCAGCCGGGGGTTCTCCCGGAGGAGGACCTCCGGCCCCACCCCAAGCCGCTCCATGACCCCCGGGCGGTTGGAGTCCAGGAGGAGGGCGCTTTCCCGCGCCAGGGCGAGGAGGCGCTTGCGGCCCGCCTCCCCTTTCAGGTCCAGGACCTCTACCCTCTTCCCCGCATTCAGGAAGCGATAGGCCTCGGGGGCGAGGGACGAAAGGGGGTCGCCCCCTGGGGGCTCCAGCTTGAGCACGGGGAAGCCGAGCCTGAGGAGGAACCGCCCCGCCAAGGGCCCGGGAAGGAAGCGGGTCAGGTCCAAGACCCTACCGGGGGGGAAGGCGGAGGGCCCCATCCAGGCGGATCACCTCCCCGTTCAGCATGGGGTTTTCCAGGATGTGGAGGACAAGGGCGGCGTACTCCTCTGGCCGACCCAGGCGCTTGGGGAAGGGCACCTGGGCGGCCAAGGCCTCCTGGACCTTCTCGGGAAGCCCCTGGAGCATGGGGGTGGCGAAGACCCCGGGGGCCACGGTCACCACCCGGATGCCCCACTCCGAAAGCTCCCGGGCCACAGGCAGGGTGAGGCCCACCACCCCCGCCTTGCTGGCGGCGTAGGCCGCCTGGCCGATCTGGCCCTCGTAGGCGGCTACGCTGGCGGTGTTCACGATGACCCCCCGCTGGCCCTCCGAGTCCGGGCTGTTTTCCCGCATGGCCCAGGCGGCCAGGCGCAGGGCGTTGAAAGTACCAAGGAGGTTGACCTCCAAAACCCGCCGGAAGGCGGCCAGGCCATGGGGGCCTTCCCGGGTGAGGACCTTCTCCGCGTGGGCCACCCCCGCAGCGTTCACCAGGGCAAAGAGGGGGGCTTCCCCCACCGCCTTTTCCACCGCCCGCCTCACCTCCTCCTCCTCCACAACACTCCCCTCCACGTAGAGGAGGTCGTCGGGGCCCGGCTTGAGGTCCAGGACCACCACCCGGAAGCCCCGGGCCTTCAGGGCCAAGGCGGCCGCCCGACCAAGCCCCGAGGCCCCACCCGTGACCAAGGCGCTCCGCTCCATGCCCATCCCCCCTAAAGCCTCTGGATCACCGTGGCCGTGGCCTGGCCGTGGCCGATGCACATCACCTGGAGGCCGAACTCCCCGCCCCGCCTTTCCAGCTCGTGGAGGAGCTTGGTCATGAGCACCGCCCCCGTGGCCCCTAAGGGGTGGCCGTGGGCGATGGCACCCCCTAGGGGGTTGACCCGCTCGGGGTCGGCCCCCGTCTCCTCCAAAAAGGCCAGGACCACGCTGGCGAAGGCCTCGTTGACCTCTATCACGTCCAGGTCTCTAAAGGAAAGCCGGGCCCTCTCCAAGGCCGTCTTGGCCGCGGGGATGACTTCCAAAAGCTGCAAGGTGGGGTCCCCCGCCACCACCACCCGGGCCAGGAAGCGGGCCCTGGGCCTAAGCCCCAGGGCCTCGGCCCTTCCCCGGTCCCCAAGAAGTAGGGCCGCGGCCCCGTCAGAGATCTGGCTGCTGTTCCCGGCGGTCACCACCCCATCTTCCCGGAAGGCGGGCTTGAGGGCGAGCATCCTGTCCAGGCTCGCGTCCGGACGGACCCCCTCGTCCCACTCCAGGAGAAAGGGCCGGCCCTCCGCTTCCAGGCCCTCCAGGGGCAGAAGCTGGGCGCGGAAGTAGCCCTTCTCCGTGGCCAGGGCGGCCCGCCGGTGGGAAAGGAGCCCCCACCGGTCCAGGTCCTCCCGGGAAAAGCCATACTTCCTCGCGATCCTTTCCGCGCTCTCCCCCTGGTGGACCAGCTCATAGCGGCGGAAGAGCTCGGGGTTTAGGGTCTGGAACCCACCTCCGATGTCGGAGAACATGGGCACCCGGGTCATGCTCTCCACGCCCCCCGCCATGGCGAAGGCCATGTCCCCCGCGGCGATGGCCTGGGCGGCGAAGTGAACGGCCTGCTGGCTGGAACCGCACATCCGGTTTAGGGTGACCGCGGGCACCTCCTTGGGGAGGCGGGAGAGGAGGACCCCAAGCCGCCCCACGTTGGCCCCCTGCTCCCCCACCTGGGTCACGCAGCCCGTGACCACGTCCTCCACCTGGTGGGGGTCCAAACGCGTCCGCTCCAGGAGGGCATCCAGCACCTTAGCGTAAAGGGCATCGGGCCGCCAAGCCCTAAGGGCCCCGTTCCGCTTGCCGATGGGGGTGCGCACCGCCTCGAGGATCACCGCTTCTCCCATCCCCGCCTCCTTAAAAGCTCCCTCAGCACGATGAGCCTTTGGATCTCCCCCGTGCCCTCGTAGATCTGGAGCACCTTGGCGTCCCGGTAGAGCTTGGCCACGGGGTACTCCTCGCTATAGCCGTTGGCCCCGAAGACCTGGACCGCCTCCACCGCACCCCTTAGGGCGGCATCCGCAGCCAGGGCCTTGGCCGCCGCGGCCTCCAAGGCGTTGGGCTCTCCCTTTTCCGCCAGCCCCGCGGCCCGGAGGGCGAGGAGGCGGAGGGCCTCGAGGTCCATGCCCATCTCCGCCAACTTGAATCCCACCCCTTCATGCTCCCAAAGGGGCTTGCCGAAGGCTTCCCGAAGGTTAGCGTAGGCGAGGGCCTCGTCCAGGGCGCGGCCCAAAAGGCCCAGGGCCAACCCCGCCACCATGGGCCGGGAACGGTTGAAGACCCGCATGGCCAGCCGGAACCCTTCCCGGGTGAGGAGGGCCTGCTCGGGCACAAACACCCCTTCCAAGTAAACCTCTGCCGCAGGGGAAGCCTTCTGGCCCAGCTTGGGCAAGGGGGGGCCCACCTCCACCCCCCGTTCCCGCTCCACCAGGAAGAGGGCGATCCCCTCCCGCCCTTCCCCCAGCCGGGCAAAGACCAGGAAAAAGGCGGCCTCGGGAGCGTGGCTGATCCAGGTTTTTCGCCCCCAGAGCCGGTACCCTCCCGGCACGGGCTCGGCGCGGGCGGTTATGGCGGCCACGTCTGAACCCGCCTGGGGTTCGGTGAGGGCGTAGCTGGCCACCTCCGTCCGGAGACGGGGAAGAAAGCCCTGGGCGTAGGGACTTCCCGAAAGGAGGAGGGCATCGGCCACCAGGTTGTTGAGGAGGAGCGCCGCGGCGATGCCCGTGCAGGCGTAGCCCAGCTCCTCCGCCACCCCCACCAGGGCCAGCGGGCCGAGCCCCGCCCCTCCCCTCTCCTCGGGGACTACCAGGACAGGGAACCCCAGCTCCGCCGCCTCCCGGAAAAGGGGCCAAGGGAAACGGGCCACCCGGTCCCAGTGGGCCGCCTGGGGCAGGATCCGCTCCCGGGCAAACCGACGGGCCAGGGCCCGGACTTGTTCCTCCACGGCCCAAGTATACCGGGCGTCCACCCCTGTAGACTGGGGAACCGTGAAGGGGGTCTTGCGGGTCCTCGAGGCCCTGCCCAACCCCAAAGCCCCCCTGGCTCTGCGCAAGAGGGGCCTTTGGGCCTACGCCGGTGGGATCCTGGCCCTCCACGGCCTGGTGCTCCTTTCCCTCTTCCCCCTTCTTCCCCCTGCGGGCCACCCCCTCCTTTGGGGGCTGGCCTTTCTGGGCCTGGGCGGGGTGGCGCTTGGGGTCCGGGGCAGCCTAAGGGAAAGGGACCCCCTCGCCCCCCTGGTGGCCCTCGGGCTTGGGGGGGCGGGGTTTTTCTTCCTGGGGGTGATGGGCCTTCTCCTAAGGCCCGAGGGGCTTTTTCTTTTTCCCCTTGGGGGGGGCTTCTTCTTCCTGGCCCTCAAGGCCGCGGAGACCGCGCTCGCCAGGCCAAAAGAACATCCAGGGGGCGGGAACGGGCCAGGGCCTGGATCTCCTTAAGCCGCGCCCGGGCCCGCTCCTGGCCGAGCCAGTAGACCAGGGGCAGCTTCCCGTGGTCAAAGGTGTCTATGGGGACAGGGGGGTTCAGGCGGAGGACCACGTCGGCCTCCTTGAGGGCCAGCTCCTTAAGCCTTCTCCGGCTTGCCTCTCCTGCCAGGAGGGCGGCCTCGAGGGCCGTCCTGGGGCCCTCCATGGGGGGCAGGTTGGACACGTCCACCGCCACCACCTTGGGGAAAAGGGCCTTGGCCGCCCGCACGGGCACCTTCTCCGCCACGTCCCCATCTACCAGGAGGCGGCCCTCCCACTCCACCGGAGGGAAGAGGCCGGGAATGGCCATGCTGGCCAAGACCGCCCGCCACACCGGGCCCTCCCTCAAGACCACCCCCTCCCCCGTGAGGAGGTCCGCGGCCTGGAGGGCCAAGGGGATGGGGCTTTCCTCTAGATGGGCCTCCCCGAAAAGGGCCTTAAGCCCCTCCTCCACCCGTTCCCAGCCCACCAGGTGGGGCCTTCTTAGGGCGGTGAAGAGGCGGGCCAAGGCCCTGAGGCTTCCCGCCTTTTGCAAAGAGGCCACCTCCTGGTCAAAGAGGGCCTCCTGGATCCGGAAGGGGTCCTTGTGGCCGAAGGCCCAGGCGGCGGCGGCTAAGGCCCCCGCCGAGCTTCCCGCAAGGGCGCGAATGGGAACCCCGGCCTCCTCCAGGACCTTGAGAACCCCCAGATGGGCGTAACCCCGTACACCCCCCCCACCCAGGGCCAGCGCAACACCCCGCATACCCGAGTCCAAGCTTATACCCGCCCCCCCTTTCGGATATTCAACCGCATACTCACGCCACCGCCCTGAGCATCTGACCGATCCCTCACACCTGCGCCCCCACCCGCTCAAGACAAAAGCCCCATCGGCCCCTTTAAAAGTCCAAGCCTGGCGGAGCTACAAGGGCCCTTTCCTGTGGCCTCGGAATAAGGGCCAGATCAGGTGAATAAAGGCCGTGCTCCCTAGAACCCCTGGGGGGTGTTTCCTTCCTGAGCCCTTAGGGCCTTACCCAGAAGGATGCCCTCCTCTAGCTCTTTTTTCCAGCGCTCCTCCTCCCTTTGCAAAAGCCTCTCCACCGGCACGAAGGGGTTCACCCGGAAACGGTCCCCGGGAAGAGCCAGCCAGAGGTCCTGCCCTGAGACCGATCTCCAAAAGGGACGGCCCAGGGCTTCCCTGGCCTCCACCAGGGCCTCCGCCAGGGGGAGGGGAATGGGCCCTTCCCCAAAGGCCTGGAAGTACCGGTTGAACCCCGGGTGGTCCACCCTAAGCCCTTCCCGGGGGCGGAAGCGGAGGGCCTCCCGGACCAGGTAGCCCAAGACGAAAAGAAAGAAGGGGACCATGGGCCAGAGGACCACGAGAACTTCCCCCAGGCTCTTCCCGCTCATCCTCAGGAGCCCGTAGAGGAATAGTCCCCCCACGAGGAGAAGGCCCAAAGGGACGAAGGCCAAAAGGGCCCAGTTGACCCGGCCGGGGTAGGAGAGGGCGCCTTTGGGCGCCACCCGGAAGGACCCCGCCACCTTCCCTGGAAGGCGGAAGCGGTAGACCCGCCCCCGGAAGCGGTAGTAGGGGAAGGCCCACCGGCCCCGCCACAGGTGGATATCGGCGGCAACCAAGGGGAGGCCTTCCACCTCCCCCTCCACCCGGTCCTCGCTCTCGTAGCCCCTCCTCCTCAGGTCCGCCATGGCCCACCTTTCCGGTGGGGGCAGAAGGCCAGAAGAGGCCACCTCCTCCCAGGGGATCCCCTCGGGGTCATAGCGGAGGCCCAGGCGCTCTGCCATCCGGGGCAGGAAGGCCTCCTTGAGCCTCTCCTGGTAAACCCACAAAAGGGCCAGGGCTAGGGCCAAAAAGAGGGCCCCCACCAGGACCACCCAGCCCCTTCCCGCCCACAGGATCACCCCCACCCCCAGGAGGGAAAGGACCGCCGAGGAGAGGAGAGTCCACCGTCGTAGGGTCTCCAGCTCCGCTGGGCTTGGGGGGGGTTCTGCTTCCTCTAGCTCGTGCGGAGTTCTATCTTCAGCGGGCATACCTCATTACTCTAGGGGAGGCGGGTGTGGTTCTACAGGCTGACCCCCTTGACTTCATAGCCCCAAGGGGGGTTATACCCGCCTCTAGGGAAGTTCTGCCCTACAATAGCCCCATGCAGCCCGACCTTGAGAAGGTGCCTGGGGTCTTGGGGGAGATCGCCCGAAAGCGGCTCGCCGAGGTGCGCCCCTACCCCTTACCGCCCCCACCCCCCATCCCCTCCTTCCGGGAAGCCCTCCTTGGCCCTGGGCTTTCTGTCATCGCGGAGATCAAGAAGAAAAGCCCCTCCCAAGGGCCCATCCGCGAGGTGGACCCCCTGGAGGCCGCCTTGGCCTACGCCCGGGGCGGGGCCAGGGCCCTAAGCGTCCTCACCGAACCCCACTGGTTCGGGGGGCGCCTCGAGGACCTGGTGCGGGCCCGGGGGGCGGGCCTTCCCCTCCTGCGCAAGGACTTCGTGGTGGACCCCTTCATGCTGGAGGAGGCCCGGGCCTTCGGGGCGAGCGCCGCCCTCCTCATCGTGGCCCTTTTAGGGGAGCGCACGGGGGATTACCTGGAGTGGGCGCGGCGGGCAGGCCTGGACGCCCTGGTGGAGGTGCACACGGAACGAGAGCTGGAGGTGGCCCTCGAGGCCGGGGCGGAGATCCTCGGGGTGAACAACCGGGACCTCCACACCCTGGCCATAGACCTCACCACGGCCCCCCGCCTGGGGCGCCTGGCCCGGGCCCGGGGGTTTTCTGGGCTTTTGGTGGCCGAGTCAGGCTACCGGAGGCGGGAGGAGCTTAGGGCCCTGGAGGGACTTTTTGACGCGGTCCTCATCGGGACGAGCCTCATGGAGAAGGCGAGCCAGGAGGAAGCCCTAAGGGGGCTTTTGGGGTTAGGATAGGCCCATGGAGCTCATTCCCGCGGTGGACCTTCTTGGGGGCCAGGCCGTGCGCCTCTACGAGGGGCGCCCCGAGGCGGCCACGGTCTATGGAGACCCCCTGGAAGCCGCGCTGCGCTGGCAGGAAGAGGGAGCAGGCCTCCTCCACCTGGTGGACCTGGACCGGGCCCTGGGGCGGGGGGATAACCGGGAGACCCTGAGGCACCTGGCCCGGCACCTCCGAATCCCCTTCCAGGTGGGCGGGGGGATCCGCTCCCTGGAGGCATTGGAGGAGGTCTTGGACCTGGGGGCCCGGCGGGCGGTGGTGGGCACGGTGGCGGTGAAAGACCCCAAGCTCCTGGAGAGGATGCTGGCCCTGGCCGGCCCCGAACGCCTGGCCCTGGCCCTGGACGCCCGGGGGCTTAGGGTGGTGGTGGCGGGCTGGCAGGAGGAGACCCCCCTTTCCGCCCTGGACCTCCTGAAGGCCTGGGCCGGGATGGGGGTGAGGACGGTGATCTACACCGATGTGGGCCGGGATGGGACCCTAGAGGGGCTGGACCTCGAGGCCGTGGCCCAGGTGCGGGCAGCCTGGCCCCACGAGCTCATCGCGGGGGGCGGGATCGGGGGGCCTGAGGACCTGGAGGCGCTCAAGGCCTTGGGGGTGGAGGGGGCTTTGGTGGGCAAGGCCCTTTACGAGGGGCGGGTCAGCTTGAGGAGGGCAGGATGAACCTCCTCCACTGGCTTTTCCTCCTGGCAAGCCTCCTCGTGGGGGGGGTGGCCCTTTACCTCCACCTGGCCCTGCCCTTCCTGGAACTCCCCACCCCTCTTGGGCCCTGGCCCCTGAGCCTGGCCCTCCTTTCGGCCTACGCCTTAGGCCTTCTTCTCTCGGGGCTTTATGCCCTGGCCCTCCTCATCAAGGCCTACGGGGAGAAGCGGGGGCTTCTCCGGGAGATCCGCCGCCTAAGGGAGGAGGTAAACGCCCTTAAGCGGGAGCGCATAGAGGAGATCCCCCGCATCCCCGACCGGGATGAGGCATGAGCCGGGTCCGCTGGCGCTTCACCCCCTTGCCCCCTGTAGAGGCCTGGCGCGAAGCCATGGCCCGCTTCGGGGTGGGGGCGGAAGCCGCCCTGGCCTACCTCCTCCGGGGGTTTAAAACCCTTGAGGACCTCAGGCCTCCCCTCCGCCTCCTCCCCCTAAGGGGCCTCGAGGAGGGGGCGGCCCTTCTGGAAAGGGCCATCCGGGAAAGAAGGCGCATCCGCATCCACGGGGACTACGACGCAGACGGGCTTACGGGCACGGCCATCCTCCTAAAGGGGCTTCGGGCCCTAGGGGCCGAGGTCCACCCCTTCATCCCCCACCGGCTGGAGGAGGGGTACGGGGTCCTGCCCGAACGGGTGCCCGAGCACCTCTTGGCCGCCGAGGTCTTCGTCACCGTGGACTGCGGCATCGCCAACGTGGCGGAGCTCGCGGAGCTGGTGGAAAACGGGGTGGAGGTCCTGGTCACGGACCACCACGCCCCAGGCCCCACCCTCCCCCCCGGGGTCCTGGTCCACCCCGCCCTCTCCCCCGATCTAGGGGAGCACCCCACGGGGGCCGGGGTGGCCTTCCTCCTCCTCTGGGCCCTCCACCGGCGCCTAGGCCTTCCCCCGCCCCTTTCCCTAGCCGACCTCGCGGCGGTGGGCACCATCGCCGACGTAGCCCCCCTTTCGGGCTGGAACCGGGCCCTGGTGCAAGAGGGGCTAAGCCGCCTCATGACCTCCGAACACGTGGGCCTAAGGGCCCTGGCGGAGGCGGTGGGGTTTACGGGGAAGGCGGTGGAGGTGGCCTTTCGCATCGCCCCCCGCATCAACGCGGCAAGCCGCCTAGGCCAGGCGGAGGTGGCCTTGAAGCTCCTCCTCACGGAGGACCAGGGGGAGGCGGAGACCCTGGTGGCCGAGCTCCACCGGCTAAACAGTGAACGGCAGCGCATTGAAGAGGAGATGCTCGCCCGCCTCCTCCCCCAGGCGGACCCCAACGAGCCTGCCATCGTCCTCCTGGACGAGGAGGGGCACCCTGGGGTCATGGGCATCGTGGCGAGCCGCATCCTCGAGGCCACCCTCCGGCCCGTGTTCCTGGTGGCGGGGGGCAAGGGGAGCGTGCGGAGCCTCCCCCCGGTGAGCGCGGTGGGGGCCTTGAGGGAGGCCGCGGACCTCCTGAAGCGCTTCGGCGGCCACCGGGAGGCCGCGGGCTTTGCTCTGGACGAAGCCCTTTTCCCCGAGTTCAAGCGGCGGATCCAGGCCTACGCCGCCCGCCACCCCGCCCCCCTCAAGGAGGTGGAGGTCTTAGGGCCCCTCCCCCCCCTCCCCGAGCTCCCCGCCCTCTACCGGGCCCTGGAGGCCCTGGAGCCCTTCGGATCGGGGAACCCAGAGCCCCTTTTCTTCCTCCACGGGAAGGCGGAGGAGGTGCGCACCCTGGGGGAGGGCCGGCACCTGGCCTTCCGGGTGGAGGGGGTGCGGGCTTTGGCCTGGCGCCAGGGGGAAAGGGCCTTGGGCAGGGTGGAGGCCGCGGTCCTGCTTATGGAAAACCGCTGGAACGGTACGGTGAGCTACGAGGCCCAGGTGGCGGCCTTCCGGGAGGAGGGGGCGCTTTGGGCCGAGGAGGAGGCCTGGGCCCATCCCATCCCCCTCCTCGAGGCCCTGGGGCGGGCGCGGCTGGGGGAAGGGGTCTACGTCCCCGAGGAGAACCCCGAGGGCCTGGCCTACGCCAAGGCCCAGGGCTTCCGCCTAGAATCCCCCGAGCGCGCCCCCCTCTGGCTGGGCCTCCCCCCCTACCCGGCCAAAGGGAACGGGGTGCGGGTGACCCTGGGGCGGGAGAGCCGGGCCCGGCTTTTGGAGGAAACAGACCCCCTGGCCCGGGCTTTGGTACGGAGGCTTCTCCTGGCCTACGATCTTCCCCACGCGGGGCTTTTCAGCCAGGCCCTGGAGCGGTACTGGGAGGTGAAGGGTGTACAGGCAACCTAGGGAAGCCCTGGAGGCCCGCATCCACACCCGGGCCTACCGCATTTACGGCTTGATCCACCTGGTGCCGGGCACCGGCACCGCCGACCTCCTGAACGCGGAAAAGCCCTACCTGCCCGTGACCGGGGCCCTCATCTACACCCCGGGCTTCCGCCACCCACCGGAGGCGGAGGAGCTCAAGGGGAGCACAGGCTTTCTTGCCCTGCGCAAGGAACGGATCCGGTGGGTGGCCGGGGGCAGGCCCGCCCAGCCCCGCACCAGCCCGGCCCTCCTGGAAGAGCGGCGCCTGGCCTTCCTCTTCGGGGACTACCTCCTCTCCGGGCGGCTTCAGGTGCCCAAGGGGGTCAGGCTTTCGGACTACCTCTCCCAGGCCAAACCCTTCCAGACCCTTCTGGAGGCGGGGCTTTACCTCCTCCTGCCGGACCGGCCCATCCTGGACCTCACCCCCCTGGAGGAGTTTCCCTTCGTAACCGTGAACCTGCGGGAGACGGAGGCCATCGCCGAGGCCCCCGGGGAGGGCCAAGACCCCCGGCTCACCCTATTTGGCTGAGGGCCTCCCGGATGCGGCGGATCTGGTCCAGGTTCTCCTTTAGCCTCGCCTCCTCCGCCTCCACCACCTCCTTGGGGGCCTTTTCCCGGAAGCCGGGGGCGGAAAGCTTCTTCTCGCTCCGCTCCGCCATGGCCTGGAGCTCTTTCAGGCGCTTCTCCTGGCGGGCCTTCCAGGCCTCCACGTCCAAAAGCCCCTCCAAGGGCATGCGCACCGTAACCTTGGGCTCGGCCCGTACCAGGGCTCGAGGGGGCTTTTCCGGCAAGAGGTCCGCCCGGGCCAGGAAGCGGAAGACCTCGAGGTTCTCAAGCACGGGGCCCACCTCCCCCTCCAGGTGGACCCGCACCCCCTGCCCCGCCGTAAGCCCCGCCTCCGCCCGGAGGGCCCGCACCCCCGTGACCGCCTGCCTCAGGGCCTCAAAGCGGGCCTCGGCCTCGAGGTCCTCTGCCCCCGCCTCGGGCCAGGGCTCCAGGGCGAGCTCCTCCCGTCCGGTGAGGGCCTGGTAAAGCTCGCTGGTGAGGAAGGGCATGAAGGGGTGGAGGAGCTTGAGGAGATCCGCCAGGGTGGCCTCGAGGGTCCTTAGGGTATGGGCGTTCCCCGCCTTGAGGGCCGGCTTGCTGGCCTCGAGGTACCAGTCGCAAAACTCGCTCCAAACGAGCTCGTACACCGCCCGGGCCGCCTGGGCCAGGTCCAGGGCCTCGTAGAGGGCGGTGACCTCCCGCACCCCCCGGGCCAGGCGGCTTCCCATCCAGCGGTCAGCCAGGGTGGGCTCGTCCCTTTGGGGGGCAAAGCCCTCCCGGGCCATGAGGACGAAGCGGGCGGCGTTGTAGAGCTTGTTGGCGAAGTTTCTGGCCATCTCCAGCCAGCGGAGGTCCAAGCGGATGTCCTGCCCCCCCGTGGCCAGGTAGGCCAGGGCGAAGCGGAGGGCATCCGCCCCGTAGCGCCCCACCATCTCCAAGGGGTCGATGACGTTCCCCTTGGACTTGGACATCTTCTGCCCCTTCTCGTCCAGGACCAGGCCGTGGAGGAGCACCGTCTTGAAGGGCCTCTCCCCAAGGAAGTGGTAGCCCGAGACCTCCATACGGGAAACCCAAAGGAAGAGGATGTCGTACCCCGTGACCAGAACGTCCCCGGGGTAGAAGGCCTTCAGGTCCTCCGTCGCCTCAGGCCAGCCCAGGGTGGAAAGGGGCCAAAGGGCAGAGGAGAACCAGGTGTCAAACACGTCCTCGTCCCGCTTGAGGTTTGGGCTTCCGCAGTGGGTGCAGCGGGTAGGGTCTTCCAGATAGCGCTCCGGAGGGGGCACCGTCACCTGCCCACAGTCGCCGCAGTACCAGGCGGGGATCTGGTGCCCCCACCAGAGCTGGCGGGAGATGTTCCAGTCCCGAACGTTCTTAAGCCAGTCCAGGTTGACCTTCTTCCAGCGCTCGGGGACAAAGGCGATCTCGCCCCCCTCGAGGCCCTGGATCACCTTTTCCGCCAGGGGGCGCATGGAAAGCCACCACTGGGGGAAGATGGCGTATTCAATGGGGGTGGCGCAACGGGAGCAGGTGGCCATCTGGATGGTGTAGTCCTCCTCCTTGAGGAGGTGGCCCGCCTCCCGGAAAAGCTCCACCGCCTTCTTCCGGGCCTCAAAGCGGTCCAGGCCCCTAAGGGCCTCGGGCACCCTTTCGCCCACCATCCGGCCCGAAAGGTCTATGACGAAGACCGGCTTTAGGCCATGCCGCTCGCCGATCTCGTAGTCCAGGGGGTCGTGGGCCGGGGTGACCTTAAGGGCCCCGGTGCCGAACTCCCTTTCCACCGCAGGGTCGGGGAGGATGGGGATCCAGAGGTCCGTGAGGGGGATGCGGGCCTTCTTCCCGATGAGGTCCTGGTAGCGCTCGTCCTCGGGGTGAACGGCGATGGCTTGGTCGGCGAAGACCGTCTCCGGGCGCACGGTGGCGATGGCGATGGACCCGCCCCCCTCCACCTCGTAGCGAAGGGTGTAGAGCCGGCCCGGGGTGGGCTCGGTCTCCACCTCCAGGTCCGAGAGGGTGGTCTCGCACCGGGGGCACCAGTTCACCAGGCGGGGGGCCCGGTAGGCCAGGCCCTCGTGGTAGTAGCGGCTGAAGGCGTAGCGCACCGCCCGGGAGCGCACCTCGTCCATGGTGAAGGCCTCCCGGCTCCAGTCGGCGCTGGCCCCAAGCCGCTTGAGCTGCTCCAGGATCCGCCCCCCGGACTCCTCCTTCCATTGCCAGACCCGCTTCAGAAACGCCTCCCGGCCCAGGTCGTTCCGGGTCTTGCCCTCCTTGAGGAGGAGACGCTCCACCACCACCTGGGTGGCGATCCCCGCGTGGTCCGTGCCGGGCAGCCAGACCGCCTCGTACCCCCGCATGCGCTTGTAGCGGATAAGGGCATCTTGGAGGGTGTTGTCCAGGGCGTGGCCCATGTGCAGGGAGCCCGTGACGTTGGGCGGGGGCATGAAGATGACGAAGGGCTTCTTGCCGCTTTTGGGGTTCGCCACAAAGGGGCGCTCCGCCCAGCGCCGGGCCCATTTGGGCTCCACGGTTTGGGGATCGTAGGCCTTGGGTAGGTCCATCCTGGTCTCCTACTTTACCCAAAGGCCTAGCGGCCCGCCACCTTGAGCCGCGCCTCCAGGGCGTTGGTGAAGAGGGTGAGCACGGTGGTAAGGAGGAGGTAGATGGCGGCCACCGCCAGGTAGACCTCCACCGGGCGGAAGGTGGCGGAAATGACCCTTTGCCCCGAGAGGGAAAGCTCCGCCAGGGTGATGACGCTGGCCAGGGAGGAATCCTTAAGGAGGGCCACCACGTTGTTCACCAAGGGGGGCACCACGATCCTCAGGGCCTGGGGCAGGACCACGAAGCGCAGGGTATCCACCGGGGAAAGCCCTAAGGACCAGGCAGCCTCCCACTGCCCCTTGGGGATGGCCTGGATCCCGGCCCGCACCACCTCGGCGTTGTAGGCCCCCACGTTGAAGGAAAGGGCAATAAAGGCCGCCCAGTAGGGGGTGAGGACGGCCTGGGCCTCGGGCCAAAGGGGCCTTAGGAGGAGGGGCAGGGCGTTGTAGGCGAAGAGGATCTGGACGAGAAGGGGCGTGCCCCGGGTCACCCAGATGTAAAAGGTGGCGGGGAGGCGGACCCAGGGCCTGGTGGAAAGCCGGAACATCCCCGCAAAGACCCCGATGAATAGCCCCGCAAGCCCCGAGATCAGCGTGAGCTTCAGGGTGATCTCCGCCCCTAAGGCCATGGCTCCCGCGGCGGAGGCGGCCCGCTCGGGACCGAAGCCCGTGAGGAGGAAGTAGCGCTCTAGGAGAAAGCCCAAGAGGGCGAAAAGCCCCAGGTACCCCAGGACAAGAAGGAGAAGGAAGAAAAGCCAGCGCAGAGGGCGCATGGAAACCAGGTGCTGTCCCATGGAAATTACCGTAAGCCAACGCCGAAGGCCTTGGGTTCAAAGGAAGGGGTGCCCCCTCAGGGCACCCCCCAAGGCCTAGGGGGCCTTTACCGGCACCGCACGTCCTCCCCGAACCACTTCTGGCTGATCTTGGCGTAGGTGCCGTCTTTCATGAGGTCGGAAAGGGCCTTGTTGAGGGCCTCCAGGACAGTCCTGTTCCCCTTGGCCACCGCCATAGCCACCTTTTCTTGGAAGACCAGCTCCCCAAGCTGCAGGGTGCCCTCCAGCTTCCGCTCCTTGATGGCCTCCTTGGCCACAAAGCGGTCGGTGATCCAGGCATCCAGTCGGCCCGCCAGGAGGTCCTGGAGGGCGTCGGGGTCCTTCTGGTAGGTGCGGACCTCCTTCACCCCGGGGATCTTCTGGGCAGCTTCCATGTAGGTGGTGCCCACCTGGACCCCCACCACCTTGCCCTGAAGGTCCTTGGCCGTCTTGGGGCCGCCCTTCTTGGCCACGATGATCCCGCCCGTGCAGTAGTGGGGGTTAGTGAAGTCCACGGCCTTGGCCCGTTCCTCGGTGATGCCGTGGGAGGCGATGACGAAGTCAAAGCGACCCTGGTTGAGCTGGATGAGGAGGGTGTCAAAGGACTGGGCGATCCAGCGGGGCTTGAGGCCGAGCTTCTCGGCGATGGCGTTCCCCAGGTCTATCTCAAAGCCCGTGAGCTGGTTCTTCTCGTCAAAGTAGTTGAAAGGGGGGAAAGCCCCTTCCGTGCCGATGCGGATCTCCCCGGAGCGCTTGATCTGGTCCAGGGTGCGCACCTGGCCCAAGGCCAGACCCAAAGCGAGCACCGCGAGCGCCACCAACAGTTTCCGCATAAGGCCTCCTTTCGTACCGAGGGGATTATACACCCCACCCAACAGCGGCCAAGTATACCCCAACCCGGCGCCCTCCGATGAGAACCCCCCACGGCGTCCGGGGAAAACGCCCCTAAGCCCAGCGCACCCACCCCACCCGGCCCGTAAGGGGGTGGCGGAGGGCCAGGCGCAGGCCGTAGGTGTAGCTTCCGGGCCTTTCGAGGTGGAAAAGCCCCCCATAGACCCCTCCTTCCTCCCTAAGGGGCCGGATCTCCAGCTCCCCCGTGCTCCGCCTGAGGAGAAGCTGGACCTCGAGGAAGGGCCTCAAGACCCCAGGCACCTCCCCTTCCACCCAGGCCCGGACCTCCATGGGGGTGCCATTTAGGGTGAGGTCCCCGGGCACCTCCGCCCGTAGGCCCAGGCCAAAGAAGGTGGGCAAAGCCTCCCGGAAAGCCCTTAGAAAGGCCTCATCCTGCGCCTTTTCCCCCAGGGCCTTAGCCCTCTGGTATAGGCCCCAGTACTCCCCCACCATGCGGCTTGCGCTGAAACGGGGGCCCACGGTGCGCAGGCTCTCGTGGACCATGGAAAGCCACCCCGAGGAGTACCCTTCCGGCCCTTTGGCGTAGAAGAGGGGCAGGACCTCGGACTCCAGGACATCGTAGAGGCTTTGGGCGTCGGCCATGTCCTGGGCTTCTTCGTTGGCGTACTCCCGCTCGTCCCCGATGGCGAAGCCGTTTTTGCCGTTGTAGGCCTCCGCCCACCACCCGTCCAGGACGCTCAGGTTGAGGGCCCCGTTGAGGGCAGCCTTCATCCCACTGGTGCCCGAGGCCTCCAGGGGGCGGCGGGGGGTGTTGAGCCAGACGTCCGCGCCGTGGACCAAGACCCGGGCCAGGTACATATCGTAGTCCTCCAGGACCACGAAGCGGTCCTCGAGGCCAAGCTCCCGAATCTTGCCCACCAGCTCCCGCAGGTAGGCCTTCCCCGGCTCGTCCTTGGGGTGGGCCTTGCCCGCAAAAACCACCTGGAAGGGGTAAGGCCCCTTCAGGAGCTTAAGGAGGCGCTCCGGATCCTTGAAGAGGAGGAGGGCCCGCTTGTAGGTGGCGAAGCGGCGGGCAAACCCGAGGGTGAGGACCTCAGGGTCCAAGGCCCGTTCCGCCGCCCGTAGGCGGCTTGGGCTTTCCCCGTTGCGGCGCCTTTGCTCGTAGAGACGGCGGCGCACCTCCCGGACCAGGTCTCCCTTAAGCTCCTGGCGGATGCGCCAAAAGGTCTCCCCCAGGCCCTCCACCCGCCAGGTGTTGGGGTCCTCAGGGGCCTTCAGCCACTCAGGGCCGAACACCTCCCCGTAGTGGCGGCGAAGCCTCGGGTGAAGGAAGGTCCAGGTGTGCACCCCGTTGGTCACGTGGCCGATGGGCACCTCTTCCAGGAGGAGGTCCGGCCAGAGATGGTGGAACATCCTGCGGGAAACCTCCCCGTGGAGGGCGGAAACCCCCCCGGCCTGGTGGGCGGTGGAAAGGGCCAGGTTGGACATGGAAAAGACCGTACCCCAGGGCTTCTCCTCCCGAGCCAGGGCCAGCACCTCCTCCCGGCCCAGAAGGGGATAGAGGAAGCCCAGGTAGCGGTCCACGAGGTCCACGGGGAAGAGGTCGTGCCCCGCGGGCACGGGGGTGTGGATGGTGAAGACCCCAGAGGCCCGCACCCTCTCCAAGGCCTCGGGGAAGGGCACCCCCCGGGCCACCAGCTCCCTCAGGCGCTCCAGCCCCAAGAAGGCGGAGTGGCCCTCGTTCATGTGGAAGACCCCGGGGGAAAGCCCCAAGGCCCTCAAAACCCTCACCCCCCCAAACCCCAGGACCATCTCCTGTTGGATGCGCATCTCCAGGCCCGGGGCGTAGAGTCTGGCGGTGATGGCCCGGTCCTCGGGGGCGTTTTCGGGTAGGTGGGTGGTGAGGAGGTACACGGGCACCGCTCCCACCTGGACCCGGTAGGCCCCCACCCACACCGTGCGCCCCGGGAACTCCACCCCCACCCTCAAAGGGCGCCCCTCCCCGTCCGAAACGGCGAGGAGGGGAAGCTCCTCGGGGTGGAGGGGCTCATAGACCTCAAGCTGCTCCCCTTCGGGGCTCAGCCGCTGGTGGAAGTAGCCCTCGTGGTAGAAGATCCCCACGCCCAAAAGGGGGAGGCCCAGGTCGCTCGCCGCCTTGATATGATCCCCCGCCAAGACCCCAAGCCCCCCGGAGTAGATGGGCAGGGAGCTGTGGAAACCGAACTCCGCTGAGAAGTAAGCGGTGAGGGGACCTTCCACCTTGGGCTTCCCCGCGAGGTACCCCCTTAGGGCCTGCAGGGTGGCCTGGAGCCGGGCAGGGAAGCTGGTGGAAAGGAGGGCCTCGAGGCGGGCGGGGTCCACCTCCAGGAGAAGCCTTACCGGGTTACCCCGGAAGCGCTTCCATAGCACGGGGTCTATCTCCTGGAAAAGCTCCGCCGCTTCCGGATTCCAGCTCCACCAGAGGTTATAGGCAAGCTCCTTTAGGCCCTTTAGGGGCTCCGGGAGCTCGGGCATGGCGGTGATGCGGCCAAGCACCTTCATGCCCCGGATTATACCTTTACCCTCCGCCAAAGCTCCGGGGTGAAGAGGAGGAAGGCAGGCAGGAGCTCGATCCGCCCCGCCCACATCTCCAGGATGAGGATGACCTTGGAAAGGGGGTGGAGCTCCACATAGGAGCCCATGGGCCCGACGGGGCCAAGCCCAGGGCCGATGTTGCCAATAGCCTGGGCGCTGGCGGTGAAGGCCACCACGAAATCCCTCTCAAGAAGGGCCAGGAGAAGGGTCCCGGTGGCGAAGAGGAGGGTGTAGAGGAAGACGAAGACGGAAACCTGGCGGAGCACCTCGTCCGACAAGGCCCGTCCCCCAAGCCGAAGGGGCAGAACGGCCTGGGGGTGGAGGGTGCGGGTGATCTCCCGGCGCAGGAAACCGAAGAGGACCAGCCAGCGCACCACCTTGACCCCTCCCGCCCCCGAGCCCGCGCTCCCCCCCACGAACATGAGGAGGACCAGGATGGCCTGGGCCGGCACCACCCACTGGGCGAAGTCCACGCTGGCGAAGCCGGTGGTGGTCACGATGGACACCACCTGGAAGAAGGCGTGGCGGAGGCTCTCCTCGAGGCCATAGAGGTGGTGGGTGTAGAGGTAAGAAGCCAGGAGGAGCCCGCTAAAGAAGATCAAAAGGGTGTAGGCCCGGAACTCGGCGTCCCTCAGGATGGGCCGCACCTCCCGTCCGAAGAGGAGGCGGTACTGGAGGAGGAAGTTCACCCCCGCCAGGAACATGAAGAAGGCCCCCAGCCACTGGGCCAGAGGGGGGTACTGGGCGAAGCTTTGGGGGTTAGGGCTGAACCCTCCCGCGGGAAGGGTGGCGAGGGCGTTGGCCAGGGCCTCAAACCAGGGCATGCCCGAAAGCTCATAGGCCAGGAGGGCCAGGAGGGTGAGGAGGACATAGACCCGGAGCACCGCCTGGGCCGTGTGGCGGAGCCTGGGGGTGAGGCGGTCCTTCTCCACCCCGGTGCTCTCGGCAAAAAAGGCTTGGCGGCCCGCCACCCTAAGCTGGGGGAGTACGGCCACGAAGAGCACCACAATGCCGATGCCCCCCATCCACTGGGTAAGGGCCCGGTAAAGGAAAAGGGTCTTCCCCCAGGTGGAGAACTCCTCTGTGAGGACGGTGGCCCCGGTGGTGGTGAGGCCCGACATCGCCTCAAAAAGGGCATCCAAGTAGGAAAGCCCGCCGGAAAGGGCGAAGGGCAGGGCCCCGAGGAGGGGTACAAAGAGCCAAAGAAGACCCACGGAAAGGAGGACCTCCGCCCGGTTGGGCTGGGCTTGGGGTTGGCCAAGAAAGGCAAAGCCCCGGCCCAAGAGGAAGCCCAAAAGGGCGGCCCAGAAAAAGCCCGAGGCCTCCTCCTGAAGGGCCAAGGCCAGGAGGCCCAAAAGGAGGAAGAGGAGGCCAAAGCCCTGGAAGGCCACCCCCAGGAGGTAGAGGGTGGCTCCAAACCCCCGCCTAGGCGACGAGACGGGCCACGATTTCATCCGCCACCTCCCGGGCAGCCACCAGGTAGACCCGGTCCCCGGGGAGGGCCTCCAGGTCCGGGCGGTAGAGCATCACCCGGTGGTCCCGCTCCAGCCCCACGGGCATGGCGTCGGGGCGGGCCAGGTCCTTTAGGGGCCTTGGGGCGAAGTCCTGGGGAAGCTCCACCTCCAAAAGCTCAATGCTCTCCTCCATGGTGGACACGTGCTCCACCTCCTCCGGCCCCATCCAGTCCAGCACCGCCCGCACCGCCGCCTGGCGGGGGGTGAGGGGCAGGTCTATCCCCACCTGCTCAAAGAGCCAGCGGGTTTCCGAGCGGGAAACCCGGGTGATGACCTTCCGCACCCCAAGCTGCTTGGCCAGAAGGGAGGCCAGGAGGTTCTTCTCGTCGTTGTCCGTGACCGCCACCACCGCGTCCGCCTCAGCCATCTGCTCCGCCTGGAGAAGTTCCAGGTCGGTCCCATCCCCCTGGATGACCAAAGCCCCCGGAAGCTCCCCCGCCAACCACTCGCAGCGCTCCCGGCTGGGCTCTATGAGCACCGTCTCCACCCGGCGGCCAAGGAGCTCCCGGGCCACCATGTACCCCACGTTCCCCCCACCGATGACCATCACCCGGCGCACCCCCCGGCCAGTGGAGAAGTAGGCCTCCAGCTCAGCAAAGGCCTGGGGGGTGGCCACAAAGAGGATCTTGTCCCCGGGCTCCAGGATGAGCTCGGCGTACTCCGGGTGGACCGGGCTTAGGAAAGCCTGCCCTCGCACCACCCCCACCACCAACACCCCTTCTGGCCACTCCAGGGCCGAAAGGAGGCGGTGGACATAGGGCCCCCCCGGCTTCACCCGGTACTCCACAAACCGCAACCGACCCTCGGCCAAAAGCTCCACGTCCACCGCTTCGGGCACCAGGATGACCTCCACGATCTCCCGGGCCAGGGCCCTTTGAGGCCAGAGGACCTTGTCTATGCGGGTGCCCAGGATCTCCGCGGTGCGGGGGTCGGCTAGGACATCCACGTACCCCCCCTTGCCCACGAAGCAGAGGGCGGCCCTGGCCCCAAGCCCCTTGGCCAGGAGAGATGCCAGGAGGTTCACCTCGTCGGAGTCCGTGGAGGCGATGAAGAGGTCGGCCCGCTCCACCCCTGCCTCCCTGAGGGTGTCGGGGTCCGTGGCCCCCCCCACCACCACCTTTACGTCCAGGTGGGCCAGGCGGTCCCGGGCTTGGGGATTGCGGTCAATGACCACCACCTCGTGGGCCCTCTCCAGGGTGCGGGCCAGCTCCCCCCCCACCTCCCCGCCGCCCGCGATGACGATGTACATACCGCCCCTATCCTAAACCTGGACCCCGTGAAGGTCGTGGACCTCGGCCCGGGTGATGCGCACGGGGATCCTCTCCCCTACCCGCACGGTGCCGTCCGTCTCCACGTAGACCACCCCGTCTATGCCGGGGGAATCGCGGTAGGTGCGGCCCACGGCCAAGGCGGGCTCGGGCAGCTCGTCCACCAGGACCTCCAGGACCTTTCCCAATAGAGCCCGGTTTTTCTCCAGGCTGATCCTCTCCTGCAGCGCCATGAGCCGGGCGCGGCGCTCCTCCTTCACCTCCTCGGGGACATGGCCGGGGAGGGCGTTGGCCTCTGCCCCCTCCACCTCGGAGTAGGTGAAGACCCCCACCCGGTCCAGCCGGGCCTCCTTCAGGAAGTCCAGGAGGATCTGGAAGTCCTCCTCCGTCTCCCCGGGAAAGCCCACGATGAAGCTGGAACGCACCGCCAGGTGGGGCACCTCCTTGCGCCAGGCCTCCAGGGTCTTGAGGTGGCTCTCCGCCCCCCCGGGGCGGCGCATGAGCCTGAGGATCCTGGGGGAAGCGTGCTGGAGGGGCACGTCCAGGTAGGGCAGGACCTTGCCCTCGGCCATGAGGGGGAGGAGCTCCTGGACCTTGGGGTGGGGGTAGACGTAGTGGAGCCTGATCCAGGCCCCAAGCTCCGCCATGGCGGAAAGGAGATCCTTGAGGTCGGCCTTCACCAACCGGTCCCCAAAGAAGCTTGGCCGGTGGCCTAGGTCCACCCCGTAGGCGGAGAGGTCCTGGGCGATGAGGAGAAGCTCCTTGGTGCCCGTGGCCACGAGCCTGGCCGCCTCGGCGAGGATGTCCGCTGCGTCGCGGGAGCGGAGCCCTCCCCGGAGCTTGGGGATGATGCAGAAGCTACAGCGGTGATCGCACCCCTCGCTGATCTTCACGTAGGCGTAGTGGCGGGGGGTGAGCTTGACCTGGGGGGGGACCAGGTCCAAGAAAGGATCCCGCCGGGGGGGGAGGACCTTTTGCACCGCCTCCAGGACCCTGTCCACCTCCCCCGGGCCCGTAACCTCCAGGACCTCGGGGTGCTTGGCCCGGATGACCTCGGGGCGGGCCCCGAGGCAGCCCGTCACCACCACCTTGCCGTTTTCCCTAAGGGCCTCGCCGATGGCCTCGAGGCTCTCCTCTATGGCCGGGGTGATGAAGCCGCAGGTGTTCACCACCACCAGCTCCGCCTCCTCGTAGGTGGGGCTCGTCTCGTAGCCTAAGGCCTTGAGGCGGGAAAGGATCTGCTCGGAGTCCACCAGGGCCTTGGGGCAGCCCAGGCTTACGAAGCCGATTTTCGCCATAGATCTCCCGAAGGGCCGAAGCCCTAAAGGGCAAGTATACCTCACTGTGAAGGCGCTTCAAAGCGGCGGGTGAGGGGCCGGCCGGGCTCCCCCATGGGCCCCAGGTCCCGCCCCGCCAGGATGACCCGGACCGCCCCCGGGTTCCCGGCGCGCACCTCCACCGGCAAGGGGAAGGAAAGCTCGGCCCCCACCTCGGGGATGCCCTCATAGAGCCGCTTCTCCCCCTGGGTCACCCGGAGCCAGCTCCGGCCCTCTAAGCGGAGGATCAGGTCCTGACCCTCTTGGGCCGGAGGCGGGGCCTCCTCCTTGGGCAGGGGCTTAAGGGCCAGGCGGAGCTCGAGGTCCCGGTCCAGGGCCAGGGTCTCCTCCAAGGGCTTGTACCCGGGAAGCTCCAGGCGCAGGACCCGCCTTCCCCCCTCCAAGGGCGGGGTGACGAGGGGGGTCTGGCCCAGGTAAAACCCGTCCAGGTAAGCCCGTGCCCCTGGAGGGTCCGTCTGCAGGCGCAGGACGTGGCGCTTCGGGAGAGGGGGCGGGGCCTCGGGCACCTCCACCACCGGGGCCGGCTTGGGGCGAAGGAGGAGGAAGCCGCCAAGGCCCAAAAGGGCGAGGAGGAGGAGGAGGGCAAGGGGCCAGAGGGGAAGGCCCCGCCTCGAGGGGGGCGGAGGGGGGGCCTCCGCTGGCCTCACCGGGTACAGGGCCAAAAGGGGCTCGGGGTCCAGGCCCAAAAGGAGGGCGTAGCGGCGGAGGTAGCCCTTGGCCAAGGGAGGCTCGGGAAGCTCCTCAAAGCGGCAGGTCTCCAGGGCCTCCAGGACCTTGGCCTTCAGGGATAAGGCCTGGGCCGCCTCCTTCAGCGAAAGCCCCTTGGCCTCCCGCGCCTCCTTGAGCCTCGCCCCTAGCTCGCACACAGGCCTATTCTAGCCCCATAAGGGCCAGGCTCACCCGGGCCGCCAGGCGGGCGTTCTCCTCCAATAGCCTCCGGTTCACCCGGTCCGTCTCCCCGCCCGAAAGCTCGGAAAGCCGCCTTAGGAGGTAGGGGGTGAGGGCCTTACCCCTCACCCCTTCCCGGGCCGCCATGCGGTTTGCCTCCTCCACCCACCGCGCCACCTCCCCGTAGGGAAGGCCCTGGGACACGGGGTTCAGGAGGAGGACCGCCCCCAGGCCCAAGGCCCGCGCCTTCTGGAAGAGGAGGGCCGCCTCCAAAGGGGTCTCCACCCGGGCCGGGAGGGGGTAGGGGGAGTCGGGGCTGCAGAAGGCGGGGAGGCGGTCCGTGCGGTAGCCCACCACGCTGACCCCCAGGGTCTCCAGGCGCTCTAAGGTGGCCTCGAGGTCCAGGATGGCCTTGGGCCCCGAGGCCACCACCAGGATGGGGGTGCGGGAGAGGGCAAAGAGGTCCGCGCTCTCGTCAAAGGGTTCGGGGTGCACGCCCCCGATCCCACCGGTGGCGAAAACGGGGATCCCGTGGCGGTGGGCCAGGTGGACCGTGGCCGCCACCGTGGTCCCCGCGCTCTTGCCCTTCGCCACCAGGGCCGCCAGGTTCCAAAGGCTCGCCTTCTCCGCGCCCCCTTGGGCCAGGCGGGCCATCTCCTCCTCGGTAAGGCCCACCCGCACCGCCCCGTCCACCAGCCCCACCGTCTTGGGGGTAGCCCCTTCCGCCCGCACCGCCCTCTCCAGGGCCAGGGCGGTCTCCAGGTTCGGGGGGTAGGGCAGGCCGTGGGTGAGGAGGGCCGACTCCAGGGCCACCAGGGCTTCGGGCATGGGTGTAAGTATACCTAAGCCCTAGGCGGCATTGAAACCTCCTCACGGGGCTTGGAGGGAAGGCGCGCGGGGCCCCCACCGAAGCGAAAGCTTCGGTGGGGTACCTAGACCTCCGGCCAGACCAAGACCTCTTCCCCCACCTTAAGCCCGTGGAAGAGGAGGTGCTCCGGAGGCAGGAAAAGCTCCACCCCTAGGCCAGGCCGGGGGTGGGCCTCCAGGGCGAAAAGCCTTTCCCCCGCCTTCACCCACACCCGGCGAAAAGGGCCGAAATGGGCCTTCCAGGCCTCGTAGAGCAGGGCCTCCATCTCGGGCTGCCTCCCCCCCAGGGCCACCCGGAGCCGGGCGGTCCTGGGGGCGCGGGGGCTTACAGAGAGGAAGCGAAGCCTCGCCAGCTGGCCCAAGCGCTTCAGGACCTCCCCCAGGGGAAGCCCCGTGCGGGCGGAGAGGTCCAGGGGGCTATCCCCTTCCCTTAAGGCCAGAAGGAGGGCCAGGGCCTCGGGGTCTAAGGTGGCCTGGCTTGCCCTAGGGGAAGGGCTCAAGCGGTCAAAGGGGCCCACCTCCACCCGCTCGTCCAAAAGCTGGACCGCGCGCAGGAGGTAGGCCTCCAGGGGGGCCTCGAGGGTGGTGCGGGGCGACCGGACCCCGAGGAGGAAGCGGAAGGCCCCCTCTTTCCGCAGAAGGATTTCCAAGAAAGCCTCAGGCCCCTCCTTCTCCCCAAGGTGGGCGTGCACCGGCCGCCCCTTCTCCAGGTAGGCTTCTCCCTCCACCGGCCTCGAGGGCTGGGGCAGGACCTGGAAGACCCCCGTCTTCCCCCCCTGGGCGAGGAGCTGGAGGAGGTCTATGGGCCCAAGAAGCCGGAAATCCCCTTCCACCCCCTTAGGATACGCAGGCGGAAAGGGCGCGCCTCAGGGCGGGAAGGTAGCCCGCCCCGAAGAAGTGTACGTGGGCCAGGAGGTAGTAGATCTGGTAGCAGGGAAGGGCCCGCCGCACCGCCTCGGGGATGGGGCAAAGGGCCTCGTAGGCCTCCCAAAAGGCCCTGGGGAACCCCCCAAAAAGGCCCATCATGGCCAGGTCCACCCCCCGTTCCCCCACGAAGGGGGAGGGGTCCAGAAGGGCGGGCCCCCCTTGGGCAAAGTGGACGTTCCCCTGCCAGAGGTCCCCGTGGAGGAGGACGGGCCCTTCGGTGGGAAGGGGCTTTAGAAAAGCCCGCTCCACCTCCTGGGCCAGGGCCCCGAGGAGAAGCCTCGTGGCCTCCAGAAGGGGCAGAATGCGGGCCTCAAAGAAGAAGGCCCCCCAGCCCTTTCCCTCCCCCCCAGGCAGGGGAAAGGTGCCGAGGAAGCCCGGCTCCGCCCGGTACCCCTCCTGCCCCGCCCTATGGAGCCGGGCCAGGGCCCGGGCCAGGGCCTTCCAGTCCTCCGGGCCTGGGGGGAGGTACTCCAGGACAAGCCCCTCCTCCCCCACCCAGAAGACCCGGGGCACCCGCACCCCCGCCTCCTCCAGGGCCTTTAGCCCCCGCGCCTCTGCCGGGAAGAGGCCCTTGGGGGGGTTAGGGTGGACCTTGACCACATAGGGCCCTGCCCGGTAGACCCGGGCGATATCCCCTCCAGCAAGGGGTTCTAGGGGGTAGGGGGGAAGCCCCGCCCGCTCAAGAAGCCCTTTGGGGTCCAACCCAGGCCTCCAGGTGTCGCCTCAGGGCCTCCTCCAGGAGGAGGGCCACCTCCCGGCACTCGTGCAGGTCCCCATAGTAGGGGTCGGGCACCTCCCCCCCGCCCAAGGGTTCCAGCACCAGGCGCACCTTGCCCTGGGCCTCGGGGAAGCGCCTTAGGACCTCCCGGAGGTTCTCCCGGTCCATGACCAGGATGTGGTCAAAGCGCTCCACGTCCTCCCGGGTGAGCTGCCGGGCCACGTGGGGGAAGTAGGCCCCCTTCTCCTCCAGAACCCGCCGGGCCCTGGGGTCCATGGGCTCCCCCGCATGCCAGGCCCCGGTGCCCGCGGAGTCCACCTCAAAGCGCGCCTCGAGGCCCGCTTCCTTCAGAAGCTTGCGGAAAAGCCCCTCGGCCATGGGGCTACGGCAGATGTTGCCCAGGCAGACAAAGAGCACGCGGATGGAGCGCTCCATGCCTTCCATGGTACTCAGTAGGGGAGCTCCGCCCCCACCTCCGTCCCCTTCCCCGGCTCCGAGCGCACCCAAAACCGCCCGCCCCGGGCCTCCACCCGCTCCCGCATCTGGGTGAGGCCAAACCCCCCTAAGGCCCCCGCCTCGGGGGTCTGGAAGCCCCGCCCGTTGTCCCGCACCACGAGCCTTGCCCCCCGTTCCCCCAAGGGTTCCAGGATCACCTCCACCCGGCTGGGCCGGCCGTGCTTGGCGGCGTTGGTGAGGGCCTCCTGGAGCACGCGGAAGAGGACGAGCTCGCTGGCCTGGGAAAGCCCCACCTCCTCGGGCAGGGCCAGGTGGACGCGGAAGCCCGCCTGCTCAGCGAAGGCCTGGGCGTAGCGGCGCACGGACTCCAGGAAGCCATACCGCTCCAGGTCTATGGGCCTTAGGGCGAAGATGCTCCGCCGCACCTCCCGGATCTGGGCCCTCAGGGTTTCCTTCACCTCCGAAAGGGCCTTCATGGCCGCCTCCTTGTCCTTATCCAGAATCCTTTCGGCCAAATCCAGCTTGAGCGCCATGAAGGCCAGGCTCTGGGCAATGCCGTCGTGGATCTCCCGGGCGATGCGGTTCCTCTCCTCGTTGATGGCGAGCTCCTCCGCCCTCAGATAGGCCTGGGCGTTCCGCACCGCCAGGGCCACCTGGGAGGCCAGGAAGGAGAGGAAGGGGATGCGTTGGGAAAGCCCCCTCCCCCGCAGGACCAGCACCCCCACCGTCCCCCGGGCCTTCAGGGGAATGGCCAAGGTGCCTGGGGCCACGAAGAGGGGCCCCTCCAAGGCCCCCCGCCACGGCCCCTCGGGGAAGAAGGGGTGGGGCGGGAGGTCCAGGCCCTGGACCACCCGGGGCACCAAAAACCCCTCCTCGTCCAGGAGCAAAACCCCGCCCCCCTCGGCCTCCGCCCAGGCGCGAATCCTTTCCAAAAGCCCTTCCAGAAGCCTTTCCAAGTTGGCCTCGGCCTTCAGGGCCTGGTCCACCTCGTAGAGGGTGAGGAGGTCCCGGCTTTTGGCCACCACCGACTGGAGGGCACTCCCCACCTCGTGGGCCAGGACCTCCAAAAAGGGCCGGTCAGGCTCGGAGGTGCAGGCCTCCAGGTATCCCCTAAGCCCCGGAAGCTCCACCCTCACCCCCCCACACTCCTCCCCCGAGCGCACCCCTTCCGCCTCCACCACCACGGGGAAACCGAGCTCCCCCTCCAGGGCCTGGGCGATGCGCAGCACGGCCTCCTCCAGGTTCTCGCTCTCCAGGGCCTCGCGGAAGACCCGCCCCGCGGCCCTCAGGCGCCGGTTGGCCTCCTCCAAAGCCCTTTCCGCCCGGGCCTTCTCCAGCACCTCCTGGGCGATCCACTCCAAAACGGCAAAGGTAACCAAGGACCCCACCAGGCCGTAAAAGCCGAGGCGCACCCAAAAGGCGAAGTCCGCGTAGCGGTAAGGCAGGAGGGCCACCTCAAAGAGGACCACCACCAAGGCGATGAGGGGGGGCAGGACCCGCTGGGCCAGCCGCACCAACTGGTAGAGGTTAGTCCCCAGCATCCTTCCTCCCCATGGCGTAGCGGCTTTGGTGGAGAAGCCCCCTCAGCATCTGCACCTCCCCTGGGGTGAGGAGGGCCTTGTGGAAGATGCGCCTCAGGCGGCGCATGGCGTAGGGGAAGCGGTTTTGGTCGGTAAAGCCGATCTCCAAAAGGTAGCGGCCCAGGTCCTGGAAGAAGGCCTCGAGGGCCCTAAGCTCCGCAACCCCCTCCTCCCCTTCCCCCTGCCCCAGGGCAAAAAGCTCGTAGGCGAAGACCACCACCGCCTGGGCCAGGTTCAGGCTGGGCTGCTCCGGGGCGGTGGGGATGGAGCCGACGAGGTGGGCCAGATCCAGCTCCTCGTTGGTGAGGCCGAAGGTTTCCCGGCCAAAAACCAAGGCCGCCTTACCCCGGGTGCGCCTTAGGACCTGGGCCACCTCCTTGGGGGTGCGCACCGGGGCGGGGTAGAGCTCCCTGGGGCGCCCGGTGGTGGCCACCACCAGGTGAACCCCCTCCAGGGCCTCCTCCAAGGAGCCCACCGCCTTGGCCCCCTCCAACACCTCCTCCGCGTGCACCGCAAGCCAGTAGGCCTCCTTGGCCCAGGGGGGGCCCACCCTAGGCCCCGGGTTCACCACGTAAAGCTCCTTTAGGCCGAAGTTGCGCATGGCCCGGGCCACCGCGCCCAGGTTCATGGGCTCCTGGGGCTCCACCAAAACGATGCGCACGTCCGCCACGGAAGCCTCCTTCTTTTTATGGCGCCTCTGGGGGCAGCCCCCCCTCGGGCGCCTCCACCGGGGGAGGGGACTGGGGCTCTTGGCCCCGGGGGAAGTACATGGTCACCCCATCGGGCGAGGGGAGGCCGGTGAGGAGGTCCACCCGCACCGCCACCAGGCCCGGGGGTGGTGGGAAGTCCCCTCCCGGGCGGCCCCTTAGGGCCTCGGCCACGAAGGCCCGCCAGATGGGGGGGTTGACCACGGAGCTGGAGGGCTCCCGCCCCCCCATGCGCATGGGGCGGTTGTCATCCCGCCCCACCCAGACCACCGCGGAAAGCCCCCGGGTCACCCCAGCGAACCAAAGGTCCCGGGCCTCGTTGGTGGTGCCCGTCTTCCCCCCCACCACCCGCCCTGGGATGCGGGCCCCCTTGGCCAGGCCCTTCTCCCCCAGGTCGTACACATAGCCCTTGAGGAGGTCCCAGCCCTGGTAGGCCACCTCGGGGGAGAAAAGGCGGACCCGCTCGGGTGTGGCCTGGTAGAGGACCTGGCCCCGCGCGTCCTCCACCCGGGTGACGAAGGTGGGGGCCACCCGGTACCCCCCGTTCACGAAGGCGGCGTAGGCCGCCGCCAGGTCCAAAGGGGTGATGGAGGCCCCGCCGATGGCGATGGCCAAGGTGGGGTAGCGCACGTAAAACCCCGCCCGGGCCAGCCTCTCCGCCACCTTCTCTATACCCACCTGGTGGGCGGTGTAGACCGCGGGGAGGTTTAGGGAGAGATCCAGGGCGTAGCGCAGGGTGACCTCCCGGTTTAGGAAGGTGCCGGAGAAGTTCTTGGGCCGCCAGACCCCGTCCTTTTGGCTAGGGTCTGGGAACTCCAGGGGCCGGTCGGGGACCAGGCTGGCCTGGGTCCAGCCCGATTCCAGGGCCACCGCGTAGACGAAGGGCTTCACCGCGCTTCCGGGGTTCCTCAGGGCGCGGGTGGCCCGGTTGTACTCGTCCCCCTCGCGGCGGATCCCCCCCACCAGGGCGAGGACCTCCCCCGTTTCCGGGTCCAGGCCCACGATGGCCAGCTCCGCCCCCTCGGGAAGCCGGGCCCCTTTGGCCGCGGCCTCCGCCGCCCGTTGCATGGCGGGGTCTAGGGTGGTGTAGACCCTAAGCCCCCCCTCGCCGTAGACCTTCTCCTTGCCGAAGCGGGCCTCGAGGAAGCGCCTCACCTCCAGGACAAAGTGGGGGGCCGAGCGGAAGTCCACCGCCCTCAGGATCCTGGCCTCGGGGTCCACCAGTTCCGCCTCCAAAAGGTTCCCCTCCCCGTCGTAGCGCACCCGCCAGCCCTTGGGCGCAAGGGGCTCCCGCCAGGCGGCCTCCGCCACCTCCGGGCTCACCCAGCCCTCGGCCACCATCCCGTCCAGGAGGAGGCGCATGCGGGCCCGCACACCCTTAAGGTCGGCGTAGCGGGCGTTGGGCGCGGGCACGATGGAGGCCAGGTAAAGCCCCTCCGCCAGGGTGAGGGCCGCAGGGTCCTTACCGAAGTAGGCCTCCGCCGCCCCCTTGATCCCCACGGCGTTCCCCCCCCAGGGGACCACGTTCAGGTACATCTCCAGGATCTCGGCCTTGGTGTAGCGCCGCTCCAGCTCCAGGGCCAGGGCCCACTCCTTGAACTTGCGCTCCAGGGTGCGGGCCTGGGCCAGGTCCTTGAGGAGGGTGTTCTTGATAACCTGGGTGGTGATGGTGCTCCCCCCCTGGAGGTCCCCCTTCAGGATGGCCCAAAGAGCTCCCACGAGGCGGACGAAGTCCAGGCCGTAGTGGCTGAAAAAGCGCCGGTCCTCGGAGAAGACGAGGGCGGCGAGGGCGGCAGGGGAAACCTCGGAAAGGCGCACCAGGTTCCGGTGGATGGCCCGCCCCTCCTCCACACTGGCCAGGCTGGCCACAAGGGAACCGTCCCGGGCGTAGAGGGTGGAGGTGGCGGTGAGGCGGAGGCGGTCTAAGGCCACGAGGTCGGGGAGGTCCCGGGTGAGGGCGTAGGCCAGGTACCCAAGCCCCGCTCCAGCGCCCAGCAAGGCCGCCAGGAACACGAAGAGGAGGAAGCGCAAAAGGCGCATGCTGGGGAATAGTTTACAAGGCCTAAGGCTTAGCCCAGCTGGAGGAAGCGGAGAAGCTTCTCCCGGGTAAGGGGCTTTTCCAAGGCCTTCACCCGCACCACCTCTGCGGTGGTCCTGAGCTTCTCCTGGGGCTCAATGATCACCCCTAGGAGCACCTCCTTCAGGCGGCGCACGTGGCGGATGCGGGCGGCCACGGAGAAGGGGTCCACGTCCAGATCGGTGTCCAGCAGGATGGCCCGGGGGGTGTGGTCCACCAGCCAGAAGAGGCCTTCCTTGGCAGAGTCAAAGTGGACCAGGGGGATGCCCTTCTCCATAAGGACCAGCTCCAGGTAAGCCCTCAGGGCTTCGTTGCGGCTCATAAAGAGAAGGGCATCCGATGGGGCCGCCACGGGGTTAGTTTACCGAGAGGATGCGAAAACCCTATGAAAAAAAATTTGGCTGGGGCGCGTGGACTCGAACCACGACCGGCGGATCCAAAGTCCGCTGTCCTGCCATTAGACGACGCCCCAGCGCGGACCCTAGGCCCAAGGGGGATTGTAGCCCAAGGGGGGGCCTGCGTCAAACGTTGAAGAGGATGTAGAGGACATCCCCATCCTGCACCTCGTAGTCCCGGCCCTCGAGGCGCACCCAGCCCCGCTCCTTGGCCCGGGCCCACCCCCCAGCCTCCACCAGCTTGTCCCAGGGGATGACCTCCGCCCGGATGAAGCCCCGCTCCATGTCCGAGTGGATCTCCCCCGCGGCCTCGGGGGCCTTGGCCCCTCGGCGCACGGTCCAGGCCCGCACCTCTTTTTCCCCCGCGGTGAAGAAGGTGAGGAGGCCCAAGGCCCTGTACCCCGCCCGGGCCAGGCGCTGGAGGCCGCTTTCCTTAAGGCCATAGCTTTCCAGAAGCGCTTGGGCCTCCTCCTCGGGAAGCTCGGCCAGCTCCGCCTCCAGCTTGGCGGAGACCACCACCACCTCCGCCCCTTCCTCCCGGGCCTTGGCCTTCAGGGCAGCCACGTAGGGGTTACCCTTCCCCTCGGGCAGGTCCTCCTCGGCCACGTTGGCCACGTAGATCACGGGCTTGGCGGTGAGGAGGGGGGTCTCCTTGAGGAAGACCCTCACCTCCTCATCCAGGGGGTAGGTGCGGGCGGGCTTGCCCCCCTGGAGGTGGGCGTAAAGCCCCTCCGCCGCCCTAAGGAGGGGCTCCTTCTCCTTCTGGATCCGGGCCTCCTTCCTAAGCCGTTCCAAGCGCCGCTCCAAGGTGGCCAGGTCCGCGAGGAGGAGCTCGGTCTCCACTACCTCCGCGTCCTCCAGGGGGTCCACCCGGCCCATCACGTGGACCACGTCGGGGTCAGGGAAACAGCGCACCACGTGGGCGATGGCCGCCACCTCGCGGATGTGGGCCAAAAACTGGTTGCCAAGCCCCTCTCCCCTATGGGCCCCCCGGACGAGCCCGGCGATGTCCACGAACTCCACATGGGTGGGCACAATGGGGGGCAGGCGCTCCCCCTTGGCGAAGACCTTCTGCAGAGCGTAAAGCCGCTCGTCGGAAAGGGGCACCACCCCCACATTCTTGTCTATGGTGGCGAAGGGGTAGTTGGCAGCCAGGGCGTTCGCCCGGGTGAGGGCGTTGAAGAGGGTGCTCTTGCCCACGTTGGGTAGTCCCACAATGCCTACGGCCAGCATCTTCACCTCAGAAAAGACCTAAGAAAAGGCCCCATCCGGGGCCTAACCCATCTTAGCACGCCCTCCCGTATGATGGCAGGGTATGGACCTCGAGGCCCACATTGACCACACCCTCCTTCGCCCCACGGCCACCCAAGACGAGATCCTTAAGGCCGCGGAGGAGGCCCTTACCTACGGCTTCTTTGGCCTCTGCATCCCCCCAAGCTACGTGCCCCTGGTGCGCCGGACCTTCCCCGAGGCGCCCTTCCGGCTGGTGACGGTGGTGGGCTTTCCCTTGGGCTACCAGGCCAGGGAGGTGAAGGCCCTGGAGGCCGCCTGGGCCAGGGCTCAGGGGGCGGACGAGATAGACATGGTGGTCCACCTGGGCCGGGCCCAGGCCGGGGACTACGCCTATTTGGAGGCCGAGGTGCGGGCGGTGCGGGAGGCGGCACCGGGGGCGGTCCTCAAGGTCATCCTGGAAACGGGGTACTTTGGGCCGGATGGCCTCAAGGCCATGGCCGAGGCCGCCATCCGGGGCGGGGCGGACTTCCTCAAGACCTCCACCGGCTTCGGCCCCCGGGGGGCCACGGTGGAGGACGTAAAGCTCCTCAAGGCCGTGGCCGGGGAGCGGGCCCAGGTGAAGGCCGCAGGAGGCATCCGCACCCGGGAGGCCGCCCTGGCCCTCTTGGAAGCCGGGGCCAGCCGGCTCGGCACCTCCAGCGGGGTGGCCCTGGTAAGGGGCGAAGAGGGAGCAGGGTACTGATGGCCCGGAGGAGGCGGAAGTGCACCATCGGGGGCCTTCCCGGGTATTTGGTCCTCCTCATCCTCTTTCTCCTTTGGCTCTTCCAGGAGTTCAGGCCCGCACCTCCCCCACCCCGGGAAGCGGGGCCCCTGGAAGCCTTCTTCATGCCGGAGGAGGGGGAAAGGGCCAAGGCCCGCCTCCAGGCCCTCCTGGAAGGGGCAAAAGAGGAGGCTCTAGGGGCCTTTTACGAGTTCCGGGACCTCCAAATCGCCCAGGCCCTCCTCCAGGCCAAAGCCCGGGGGGTGGAGGTGAAGATCTACGGGGAAAGCGACTACCGGGAGGATTTCCGCCGCTACCTGGTGGGGGCCAAGCTGGGCCAAAGGGAGGAACCCCCGAGGGTGACGAAAAGCCTCCTTCAAGGCCACATCCGGCCCCTGGGGGAAGGGTGCGAGGAGATCGCGGGGATCCCCGTGTGCTTTGACGAGCGGGAAGGCTTCATGCACCACAAGTTCCTGGTGGTGGACCGGAAGGCGGTCTTCACCGGGAGCACCAACATGACCTGGAACGCCTTCGCCCGCAACAACGAAAACAGCCTCCTCCTCTTCTCCCCTACCCTGGCAGAGGGGTACCGGCGGGAGTTCCTCGCCCTTTACGGGGGGCAGAAGGAGGGCCTGGGGATGCCCGTGGCCTTCCGCCTGGAAGGGCTTGGTCAGCCTCTTGAGGGCACGGCCTACTTCAGCCCCGCGGGCGGGGAAAGGGGCCAGAGAGCTATTCTGGAACGTCTCCAGATAGCTCGGGAAGAGGTGCTGGTGGCGGCCTTCGTCCTCACGGACGAGGAGCTCCTAAGGGCCCTCGCCGAGGCCAAGACCCGGGGGGTGAGGGTCCAGGTCCTCCTGGAAACCCGGAACCTGGGCTCCAGCGAGGAGGAATCCCTTCTTCGGGCAGGGATCCCTGTGCGCAAAGACGGCAACCCCTACACCCTGCACCACAAAGTGATGGTGGTGGACAGGACCTGGGTAATCACCGGAAGCTACAACTTTTCCTACCGGGCACGGGCGGTGAACAACGAAAACCTCTTGGTCCTCAAGGACGAGGCCCTGGCGGAGCGCTACCGGAAGGAGGTGCTTAGGCTTTGGGAAGCGGGAAACCCCCTTTGATCCTAGCCTCGGGAAGCCCCAGGCGAAAAGCCCTCCTCGAGGCCCTAGGCTACCGGGTGGAGGTGGTGGTCCCCGAGGTGGAGGAAGAAGGGGAAGGCCTCCCTCCCAAGGCCCTGGCCCTAGCCCTGGCGGAACGGAAGGGGAAGGGGGTAGTGGGGGCGTGGGTCCTGGCGGCGGACACGGTGGTGGACCTCGAGGGGAGGGCCTTGGGGAAGCCTAGGGATCCCGAGGAGAACCGGGCCTTCCTCCGGGCCCTTTCCGGCAGGGTGCACCAGGTGCACACCGCCTTCTACCTAAGGACCCCGGGGGAGGTCCTCCTGGAGGTCCACACCGCCCGGGTGCGCTTCCACGCCCTAAGCGAGGAGGAGATCGCCTGGTATGTGAAAAGCGGCGAGGGGCTGGACAAGGCGGGCGGGTACGGGGCCCAGGGGCTCGGGATGGTCCTCCTGGAGGAGATCCAGGGGGACTTCTACACCGTCATGGGCCTCCCCATCGCCCGGGTCTTCGCCCTCCTTTGGGAAAGGGGGTTCCGGCCGTGAGCGAAAGGGCGCTCCGACGGGGGCTCTTTCTCCTCCTCTTGGGCCTGGCCCTGGCCCTTTCCGCCCTCACCCGGCCCCTCGCCCCCCAGGCGGCCCTCCTCCTCTCCCCCCTCACCGCCCCCCTGCCCCAGCTGGGCCATCGCCTGGGGCAAAACGTCCGGGCAGGCCTTTCCGCCCTCCTAAACCGGCAGGACCTCTACGCGGAGAACCTGGCCCTAAAGGAGGAGCTGGCCCTCCTCCGCTCGGAAAACGCCCGGCTTCGCCTCGAGGTGGAGCGCCTAGCCCGGGCCCTGGAGGTGAAGGCCAAGGCCCCGGGGGTGGTGGCCGTGGCCCCCGTGGTGGGGGAGGACCTCTCCGGCCTCTACCGGCGGCTTATCCTCGGCATGGGAAGCCGCCAAGGCCTCCGCCCCGGGATGCCCGTGGCCGCCCCTCAGGGCCTGGTGGGCCTCATCGTAGAGGTGGAGGAGGAGCGGGCCCTGGTGCGCACCCTGCTGGACCCGGAAAGCCGGGTGGGGGTGCGGCCCGAAGGCACCCCCGGGCGGGGGGTGGCCCGGGGCGCCCCCCCGGACCGGCTCCTGGCGGAGTTCCCCCCTACGGTGGGCGTGAAGCCTGGGGACCTCCTCCTAAGTGGGGCCGCTTTGGGCCTCTTCCCCAACGGCATCCCTGTGGGGCGGGTGGAGCGGGTGGAAAAGGCGCAGGGAGGGCTGAAACAATGGGCCTGGGTGCGGCCTTTGGTGGAGCCCTCCCTGTTGGAGGAGGTCATCGTGCTGAGGCCCCTTTAGAGGTGTGGGGATGCGCACCTTCCTCCTTTTCCTCGGCATCCTCTTCCTCTCGGGGCTTTTCGCCACCCTGCTCCCCGAGGGCTGGATGGGCCCTGACCTCTTCCTGGCCTACGCCCTCTGGTACGCCGCCTCGAGGCCCTACTTCCTGGGCCTGCCCGCGGCCTTCGCTTTAGGCCTCCTCCAGGACCTCCTGGGCTTTGGCCTCCTTGGGCTCCACGGGGTGGGGCTCCTCGTGGCCACCTACGCCCACTACGGGGCAGGCCAGCGCCTGGTGGCGGGGGAAGGCCTTGGAATGGGGCTCGCCTTCCTCTACGCCTTCCTGGCCAAGTGGGCGGGGTACTTCCTGGTGGCCTACTGGCTCCGGCTGGAGCTCCCTCCCCTGGCCTGGGCCACCCTCCTGGGCGAAGGGCTCCTCACCTTTCCCTTTTACCTCCTCCTGAGGCGGCTATGACCGGGAGGCTTTATGCCCTCACCATTTTTTTCCTCCTGGCTTTGGGCCTCCTTGGTCTTCGGGCCTGGCAGCTCCAGGTCTTGGAGTACGAGCGCTACGCCACCCGTAGCCTGGGGAACTACCTGAAGACCGAGGGGATCCCCGCCCCCAGGGGCCGGATCCTGGACCGCAAAGGGCGGGTCATCGCCCAGGACCGGGTGGTGGTGGACCTGGTCTATGAAGGGGGGGAGGTGGCCTTTAGGGAAAGGCTCCTGTCCCTGCTCGGGCTTAAGGAGCTCCCCACAGTCCAAGGTCCCACGGTCCTCAAGGCAGGGGTGCCGGAGGGGTTGGTGCCCACCCTGGCGGAGCTCACCGCGGGGCAGGAAAACCTAAGGCTGGTAGAGCGCATAGAGCGCACCTACCCTAACCCCATCTCCGGTCCTGTGCTGGGCTATGTCCTCCGGGCCAACGCCGAGCAGGTCAAAAGGGGGTATAGCCCGGACGAGGAGGTGGGCCAGGCAGGCCTCGAGGCCGCCCTGGAGCCCTACCTCCGGGGGAAGCGGGGGGTGAGAGCGGTGGAGGTGAACGTCCGGGGCGAGCGCCTGAAGGAAACCGTGCTGGAGGAGCCCACCCCGGGGCAGGACGTGGTCCTCACCCTAGACCTGGACCTGCAAAGGGCGGCGGAGCAAGCCCTGGAGGAGGCCCTTTCGGACATCAACGCCGGGCGCAAGGCCAAGGGGCTTCCCCCGGCCACGAAGGTCAAGGGGGCCATCGTGGCCCTGGACCCCCGCACGGGGGAGGTCCTGGCCATGGCCAGCGCCCCCGCCTTCAACCCCGCCCTTTTCGCCCAAAGGCCGGTGCCCAAGGAGGTCCAGGCCCTCCTGGAGGACAAGGATCTCCCCCTCCTGAACCGGGCGGTCCAGCCCTACACCCCGGGCTCCACCTTCAAGCTGGCCACCAGCTACACCCTCCTGGAGGAGGGGTACGTCACCCCAAGCACCGCCTACCGCTGCTCCCCTTACATCGTCTACGGGGGGCAGGTGCGGCGGAACTGGGCGGGGCGGGACATGGGCCCCATGACCGTGCGGGAGGCCATCGCCTGGAGCTGCAACACCTGGTACTACCAGGCGGTGGCCCAAGACCCCCTAGGGGTAGTGGACCGGCTGGCCCGGCGGGCGGGCCTTTTGGGCCTAGGGGAGGCCACGGGGCTGGAGATCGCGGAGAGGAGGGGGCTCCTTCCCACCCGGGCCTGGAAGGAAGAGGCCTTGGGGGAGCCCTGGTACCCGGGGGAAACCCTCTCCGTGGCCATCGGCCAGGGGCCAGTCCTGGCCACCCCTACTCAGATCGCTCGGATGCTTTCCACCATCGCCCAGGGGGGCCGGAAGCCCAGGCTCCGCCTGGTGAAGGCCATCGGGGGGAAGGAGGTGCCTCCTAGGGTGGAGGCGGTGCCGGGCAGGTTCTGGAACGTCCTCCAGGAGGGCCTGCGGAAAACCGTCACCGAGGGCACCGCCCGTCACGTCCTGGGGAGCTTCCCCGTCCCCACCGCGGGCAAGACGGGCACCGCGGAAACCCCGGGCAAACGGGCTGGGCTAGAGCACGCCTGGTACATGGGCTACGGCCCCACGGACCCGGGAAGCCCCTACCCCCCCCTGGTGGTGGTGGCCTTCTTTGAAAACGGCGGGGAGGGGAG
>NZ_JBBIMD010000011.1:0-44234 GCF_037444525.1 Thermus sp.
GAGCAGGGCCTGCAGAACCTGGGTTACCGTTTCCCTCACTGCTTCCCTCAAGATCATCTGGAGGGTATCCTGATCCATGGGGTACCTCCTCTCCCGTTGGTACCCCCATTCATACACATACCCTTACACATAATTCCTTACACGACCAGCACCCCCTTCTTGCACCAAGCGGCGGAGATCGGGGTTTTGCTCCTCCTCTTCAGCGTGGGGCTCAAGCTCCGGCTCAAGGACCTCCTGGACCCCAGGGTCCTGGGGGTGGGGGGGGTGGAGATCCTCCTCTTCGGCCTCCTGGCTTTCCCCCTCGTCCCCGGCCTCCCCTTGGCCCTAGCCCTGGCCCTGGCCTTTTCCAGCACCGTGCTGGTGGCCAAGGTCCTGGAGGACAAGAAGGAGCTTTCCACCTACCACGGCCGCCTGGCCATCGGCATCCTGGTCCTCCAGGACCTGGTGGCGGTGGGGCTTCTGGCCCTGGGGGGGGAGAAGGCCCCAAGCCCCTTCGCCCTCCTCGTCCTCCTCTTCCCCCTCCTCCGGCGAGGGGTGGTCTGGCTCCTGGAGCGGAGCGGGCACGAGGAGCTTCTGGTCCTCTTCGGCCTCACCCTGGCCCTGGCGGGGGGGGAGGGGTTTAGGGCCCTGGGGCTTTCCCCGGAGCTTGGAGCCCTCCTCCTGGGGGCCCTCCTCTCGGGGCACGAGCGGGGCACGGAGCTTTCCAAAGCCCTTTGGAGCCTGAAGGAGGCCTTTTTGGTGGGGTTTTTCCTGGAAATCGGCCTGCGGGAAGGCCTAGGGGGAGCGGAGGGTGGCTTCCTCCTGGCCCTTTTAGCCCTCGGGCTCCTGAAGGTGCCCCTCTTCTTCGGCCTCCTTCTCTTCTTTGGCCTCCGGGCGCGCACGGCCTTTGTGGCCGGGACCTACCTGGGGAGCTACTCGGAGTTCGCCCTCATCGTGGCCTTGCCCTTGGCGGCGGGCCTGGCCCCGGGCCTCCTCTCCACCCTGGCCCTGGGGGTGGCCTTAAGCATGGCCTTCACCGCCTTCCTCGCCCGCTACGCCCACCCCCTTTACAAGCGGCTGGAACCCTGGCTCCTCCGCCTGGAGCGGAAGGGCCTCCACCCGGACGAGGAGCCCACCCGTCTGGACGGGGCCACCTTCTTAGTGGTGGGCATGGGGCGCACTGGGGGGGCGGTCTACCGGGTGTTGGAGGAGGGGGGGGAAACCCCCGTGGGCCTGGACGCGGACCCCGAGAAGGTGGAGCGGCACCGGGCCAAGGGGCGGCGGGTGCTCTACGGGGACGCGGAGGACCCGGAGCTTTGGGAGAGGTTGGACCTAAGGGGGCTTAAGGGGGTGGTCCTGGCCCTGCCGGACCTCGAGGCCAAGCTCCTCGCCGCCCGCTGGCTGAAGGAACGGGGCTTTAAGGGTCTCGTGGCCGCCACCAGCTTCCACCTGGAGGAGGACCCCCTCTTGGAGGAGGCGGGGGTGGGCCTCGTCTTCCACCCCTTCCGGGAGGCCGGGGAGAGGCTGGCGGAAAAGGTGTTGGAGGCCACGGCTATAATGAATGGGGTGAGCTATGGCCGGTCACAGCAAATGGGCTCAGATTAAGCGCAAGAAAGCCGCCAACGACCTGAAGCGTGGCAAGATCATTTCCAAGCACCTCCGGGCCATCCAGGCCGCGGCCCGCGCGGGGGGAAGCCCCTACCCCGAGGCCAACGTCCAGCTCCGAAACGCCATCGAGGCCGCCCGGGCCGACGACGTGCCCATGGAAAACATTGAGCGCCTCCTGCAGAAGCTCCAAGGGGGTGGGGAAGGCGGCGAGCAGTACGAGGAGATCGTCTACGAGGGCTACGCCCCTGGGGGGGTGGCCCTTCTGGTCTACGCCCTCACGGACAACCGCAACCGCACCGCGGGGGAGGTGCGCCACGTCTTCGGCAAGTACGGGGGCTCCCTGGGGGCCTCGGGGAGCGTGGCCTGGCAGTTTGAACGCAAGGGGGTCATCGTGACGGAGAACACCGAGGCTGCCCAGGAGGCCGCCATTGAGCTAGGGGCCTTGGACCTGGAGGAGGAAGGGGAAACCCTCACCATCTACACCGAGCCCGGGGAAGCCTACCGCATCGCCGAGGGCTTAAAGGGAAGAGGGATCCGGGTGGAGGCGGTGGAGGTGGTCCAACACCCCCAAAACACCGTGGCCCTCTCCCCCGAGGAGGCGGCCAAGGTCTTGAGGCTGGTGGAGGCCCTGGAGGACCTAGACGACGTGCAAAACGTCTACACCAATCTGGACCCTGCCTCCTTACAGGTGGAGGCCTAGCCCATCTGGGCGAAGGGGGGTGCCCTTGGGCGCCCCCCTTTCAGCGTTTAGAAACCCCACCTTTAGCGCATAGCGAAAAAACCTCCTTTTCTTGACAGCGCCCTCACCGCTCTCTAAGATGGCCCCCACCAAACCGGAGAAATCCCTCTTTCTCCATCCCTGGCTTCTTCCGGTTTGGAAAGGGAGGGAGGCATATGGAAGGGACGAGGTTGGTGGAGTACTGGAAGAAAAACGTGGCCCTTATCCGCAACCTGCTCATCGTGTGGGCCTTGGTCTCTTACGTCTTGGGCATCCTCCTGGCGGAACCCCTCTCCGGTGTTCGCCTCGGAAGCCTGCCCCTCGGCTTCTGGTTCGCCCAGCAGGGGAGCATCTACATCTTCGTAATCCTCATCTTCTACTACGCTTGGCGCATGGACCAGCTGGACCGTGAACACCACGTGCACGAGTGAGGTGAACCATGAGCGTTGAAACCTGGACCTATTTCTTCGTAGGGCTCACCTTCGCACTTTACCTCTACATCGGCTACCTTTCCCGGGTTCGGGAAACCGCGGGGTTTTACGTGGCCGGCCGCGGGGTGCCGGCCATCGCCAACGGTGCCGCCACCGCCGCCGACTGGATGAGCGCCGCCAGCTTCATCTCCATGGCGGGCCTCATTTCCACCATGGGCTACGACGGGGCGGTTTACCTCATGGGCTGGACGGGAGGGTACGTCCTCCTGGCCCTCCTCCTCGCCCCCTATCTCAGGAAGTACGGCAAGTACACGGTACCCGACTTCATCGGGGACCGCTACTACTCCCACACCGCTCGGGCGGTGGCAGCCATCGCCACCATCTTTATTTCCCTCACCTACGTGGCCGGACAGATGCGGGGCGTGGGCATCGTGTTCAGCCGCTTCCTCCAAGTGGACATCGCCACCGGGGTCATCATCGGCATGGTAGTGGTGGCCTTCTTCGCAGTCCTAGGCGGGATGAAGGGAATCACCTGGACCCAGGTGGCCCAGTACACGGTGCTGATCATCGCCTACATCATCCCTGCCATCGCCATCGCCAACCTGCTCACGGGGAATCCCATCCCCCAGCTGGCCTTTACCTTCAGCGACCTGGTTCCCCGCCTGAACCAGATCCAGGTGGACCTGGGCTTCACCGAGTACACCAAGCCCTTCCAGGGGAAGCCCATGATTGACATCCTGGCCATCACCCTGGCCCTCATGGTGGGCACCGCCGGCCTGCCCCACGTGATCATCCGTTTTTACACCGTGCCCAGTGTGCGCTCTGCGCGGTACTCCGCAGGCTGGGCTCTGCTCTTCATCGCCTTGCTCTACACCACCGCCCCCGCCCTGGCCGCCTTCGCCCGCTACAACCTCATCACTACCCTCCACGGCAAAACCTTGGAGGAGGTGCGGCAGATTGACTGGGTGGTCAAGTGGGAAAAAACCAAACTCCTGGCGTTCGTGGACAAGGACGGGGACGGCAAGGTCACCGTAGCCCCGGGCCGGGCTTTCGCAGTTAAAAGCGGCCGCCCCGACTTCAACACCCCCGATGAGAAGAGCAAAAACGAGGTCCACCTGGACAACGACATCGTGGTCCTCTCCACCCCAGAGGTGGCCCGGCTGGCGCCCTTCGTGATCGCCTTGGTGGCAGCCGGAGGTCTGGCAGCGGCGCTCTCCACGGCCTCCGGCCTCCTCCTGGCCATGTCCAGCGCCATCGCCCACGATGTGTACTACCGCATCCTGAATCCCCAGGCCAGCGAGGCCCAGCGCCTCCTGGTGGGCCGGATCATGATCCTCCTGGCGGTGATCCTGGCAGGGTACTTCGGCATCAATCCCCCCGGCTTCGTGGCCCAGGTGGTGGCCTTCGCCTTCGGCCTCGCAGCCAGTAGCCTCTTCCCCGCTATCCTCCTGGGCATCTTTGACAAGCGCATGAACCGGGAGGGGGCCATCGCCGGCATCCTCACGGGCCTCATCTTCACCGCGGCGATGATCGGCATGATGAGGGCTCCCCAGATCTTCGGGGCTCCCGCCCCCGTGATCAAGGACCTCTTTGGCATCAGCGCGGAGGGCGTGGGGGTGATTGGTATGATACTCAACTTCGTGGTGGCCTACGTGGTCTCCCGCATGACCCCCCCACCGCCCCAGGAGGTGCAGAACCTGGTGGAGTCCATCCGCATTCCCAAAGGGGCGGGCGCTGCCGCGGAACACTAAGCCCAAAGGGGGGAGGGGCCTAACCTAAAGGTTCCTCCCCCCGTATGCTGGTTTTAACAGCGCCATGCATCCCCTCCATCTGCTCCTCTACGTCCGGGCCTACCTCAAGGGCCTTTTGGGCCTTTACCTCTTCTACCTGGGGGGGCACTTCCTCCTGGGTTTCCCCTTCCCGTACCCCCGGGACCTCCTGCATCTGGCCCTAGGCACCCTGGTGGGGTTCGGGCTCGGCCTCCTTTACCACCGGATCTGGCCCCTCCCGCCCAAGCAGGGCCTGGAGCGGGTGGTGCGGCTTTTCGTCCTCCTCCCTCCGGCCTTCATGCTGGGCATCGGCTTGGTCGTCCTCCTCCAGGCCCAGGTGGCCCTCCACTTCATCGTCCCCCTCCTGGCCTGGCTGACCCCGGACCATGGAGCTCAGGCGCGTTCCACCCCTTGACGTCCTGCCCGAGGAAGCCCTGGAGCGCCTCGAGGCCCAGGGGGAACGGGTGGCCTACCCCGGGGGAAGCGAGATCCTGGTCCAAGGGGGGGAACCCGCCCGCCACCTCTACCTGGTGGTCCGGGGACAGGTGGCCCTAAAGGATGGGGAGCGCCCGGTGGAGGTGCTGGGACCGGGGCGGTTTTTCGGCTTCCCTTCCCTCCTCCTAGGAGAGCCCCCGGCCCTAGGGGTGGAGGCCCTGGAGGCGGTGGAGGTCCTCCGCTGGCCCAAGGAGGTCTTCTTCTGGCTCCTCACCTTCCCCAAGGCCGCCCGCTTCTTCGTGGAGGGGCTGGGGGAAAGGACCAGGCTCCAGGGGCTTAGGGCAAGCCTTTTCACCCCCATCGGGCGGCTTGTGCGCCGACCCCCCCTCTTCATCGCCCCCAGCGCCACGGTGGAGGAGGCCGCCCGGAAGATGGCCCAAGAAGGGGTTTCCAGCCTCCTGGTGGAGGGGGAGCCTTTGGGCATCCTTACGGACCGGGACCTGAGGAACCGGGTCCTGGCCCAGGGCCGCCCCCCCTCCACCCCCGTGGGGGCGGTGGCCACCCGGCCCCTCTTCGCCCTGCCCGCGGACACCCCCCTCTACGAGGCCCTGGCGGCCATGGTGGAGCGGGGAATCCACCACCTGGTCCTCCGGGAAGGGGAGCGGGTGGTGGGGGTGGTAACCCACACCAACCTCCTCCCCAGCATGGAAAACCCCCTGGTCCTCCTAAGGAAGGTAGAGCGGCTGGAGCTTTCCCGCTACGCGGAGGAGGTGGCCCGGCTGGTGGGGCACCTCTTCCGGGGAGGGGTTGCCCCCTGGGACATCGGCCGGGTGGTGGCGGGGCTAAACGACGCCCTCATCAAGCGGCTCCTGAAGGAAGGGGAGACCCGCCTGGGCCCACCCCCCGTGCCCTACAGCTTTATGGTTTTCGGCTCAGAGGGGCGGCGGGAGCAGGCCCTGCTCACCGACCAGGACAACGCCCTGGTCCTGGCGGAGGAGGGACACGAGGCCTACTTCGCCCCCCTGGCCGAAGCGGTGGTCGGGGGGCTTATCCAGGCGGGCATCCCCGAGTGCAAGGGGGGGTACATGGCCACCCGTTGGCGGATGCCCCTCAAGGAGTGGGTGGAGACCTTCCAGCGCTGGATGGAGGCCCCGGAGCCCCAGGCCCTCCTGGAGACCCAGATCTTCTTTGACCTGCGCCCGGTGGGGGGAAGCCTCTCCTTAGAGCCCCTAGAGGCGGCCATCCTCCAGGGGGCCAAGCGGGGGGTGTTCCTCTACCACCTGGCCCAGGCCGCCCTGGAGTTCCGCCCCCCCCTGGGGCTTCTGGGACGGGTGCGGACGGAAGGGGGTTTTATAGACCTGAAGCGGCATGCCCTGGCCCCCATTGTGGCCCTGGCCCGCCTCTACGCCCTCATGGCGGGAAGCCTCGCCAAGGGCACCGGGGAGCGGCTTAGGGCCGCGGCCCAAAGGGGCATCTTGAGCCCAGAAGGGGCGGAAAGGCTGGAGGAGGCCTTCGGCTTCTTCTTTGGGCTCCGTCTTAGGGCTCAGCTCCAGGCCCTGGAGGAAGGGAAGCCTCCCGAAAACCGCGTGCGCTGGGATGCCCTTTCGCCAGGGGAAAGGAGGCGGGCGTTGGAGGGCTTCCGGGCCATCCAAGAGGTGCAGGAGAGCACCGCCATCCGGTTCCAGCTCCGATGAGGACGCGAAGCGTTTTCCTTTTCCTCCTGGGGAGTTTCCTCTTCAGCCTGCCCTTCCCCCTCCTTTTCAGCCTCGAGGGCCCCTTGGGCCTTCCTTCCTTCTACCTCTACCTCTTCCTGGCCTGGGGGGCGCTCATCCTACTCCTCTACCTGGGGGCGCGGCGATGAGCGGGGTTCTTTTGGGCCTCCTCCTTTACCTGGCCCTCCTCTTCCTGGTGGCCCTCCTGGGGGAGGGGCGGGGGCGGGCCCTGGTGCGGAGCCCCTGGACCTACGCCCTTTCCCTGGCGGTCTACGCCACCGCCTGGACCTTTTTCGGGAGCGTGGGGCGGGCGGCCACGGAGGGGGCCACCTTCCTGCCCATCTACCTGGGGCCCACCCTGGTCCTGGCCCTTTGGCCCTTCCTCCACCTGAAGCTCCTCCGGCTCGCCCGGACCTACCGCCTCACCTCCTGGGCCGACCTCCTCTCCGTGCGCTACGGCCGGGACCCCCTCCTGGGGGCCTTGGTGGCGGGGTTTTTGGTGGTGGGCCTCCTGCCTTACCTGGCCCTGCAGCTCAAGGCCATCGCCCAGGGGTTCTTGTACCTGGAGGGGGAAACCCGCCCCCTGGGGGACGTGGCCCTGGGGGTGGCCCTGAGCCTGGCCCTCTTCGCCATCCTCTTCGGCACCCGCCGCCTGGACCCCTCGGAAAGGCACGAGGGGCTGGTCCTGGCGGTGGCCTTTGAGTCGGCGGTGAAGCTCCTCGCCTTCCTCCTGGTAGGGGGGTGGGTGCTCCTCCGGCTTGGAAACCCCTTCCCCGAGGCCCTGGCCCGGCCCGAGCTCCACCCCCTCCTCCTCCCCCCTGAGGGGCTTTCCGGCCACCTGGCCTGGGTGAGCCTCACCCTCCTTTCCGGCCTGGCCTTCCTCTTTCTACCCCGGCAGTTCCACATGGCGGTGGTGGAGAACCAGAACGAGGGCCACCTCCCCCACGCGGCCTGGGCCTTCCCCCTCTACCTCCTCCTCATCAACCTCCCCGTGCTCCCCCTGGCCCTCTGGGGGCGGCTTCGCCTCGAGGCCCCTCCTGACCTCTACGTCCTGGCCCTGCCTCTTTCCCTGAGGAACGAGGCCCTGGCCTTCCTGGCCTTTTTGGGCGGGGTTTCCGCGGCCACGGCCATGGTCATCGTGGAAACCCTAGCCCTTTCCGTCATGGTCTCCAACCACCTCCTCTCCCCCTTCCTCCTCCGTTACCGGGCCTTGGGAAGCCTCCTCTTCTGGCGGCGGGCCTCCATCCTCCTCATCCTCCTCCTGGGCTACCTCTACTTCCGGCTGGCGGGGGAGGCCTACGCCCTGGTGGCCATGGGCCTCATCTCCTTCGCGGCCGTGGCCCAGCTGGCCCCCGCGGGGTTACTGGGCCTCTACTGGACGGGGAGCACAAGACAAGGGGCCTTGGCGGGGCTTCTTGGGGGGATAGGCGTCTGGGCCTACACCCTCTTCCTCCCCGCCCTGGCCCGCTCCGGCTGGCTCCCCGAGGCCTTCCTCCAAGGCCCCCACCCCCTCCTCCGCCCCGAAGGGCTTTTGGGCCTCAAGGACCTGGATCCCGTAACCCACGGCTTCCTGGCAAGCCTCACGGTCAACCTGGCCCTGCACCTCCTCTTCTCCCACCTCACCCGCCCCCAGGCGGAGGAGGCCCGGGAGGCCCAGGCCTTCGCCCAGGGGACGCCGGCCCTTTCCCGACTGGGAAAGGCGGAGGAGCTTGCGGAGCTTTTGGGAAGGGTATTGGGCCCGGAGGCTGGGCGGGGCTTTCTGGAAGAAGCCCAGAAGCTAGGGGAGGGTCCGGAGCTCGCCGCCCGGGCAGAGGCCCTCCTGGCGGGGGCGGTGGGGCCCGCCACCGCCCGCCTCCTCCTCCTTTCCGTGACCCAGGAAGCCCCCCTCGAGGCCGTGGCCGAGGCTGCCCAGGAGTCCCAAGCGGTCCGGGCCTACGCCAAGGCCCTGGAGGAGGCGCGGGCGGAGCTTGCCGAGGCCTACCAGCGCCTTAAAGCCATGGACCGGATGAAGGACGAGTTCCTGGCCGCGGTGGCCCACGAGCTTCGCACCCCCCTGGCCGCGGCCCGGGCCCTGGTGGAGATCCTGGAGGAGCACAAGGACCTCCCCGAGGAAGAGCGGGCCCGGTTCACCGCCCTGGTGCGCAAGGAGATGGAGCGCCTTTCCCGGCTGGTGGAGGGGGTCTTGGAGCTTTCCCGCCTAGAGGCCCTCCCCCTCTGTCGGGAACGGGTGGACCTGAAAGCCTTGGCGGAGGAGGTCTTAGCCCTGGTGGCCCCCCTGGCCCAGGAGAGGGGGGTGGCCCTCTTGGGGAGGCTGGAGGACCTCGCCGCCGAAGCCGACCGGGACCGGCTCCTCCAGGTCCTCCTAAACCTCCTTTCCAACGCCCTCCGCCACGCTGAGAAGGAGGTCCGGCTTACCCTGAAAAGGGAGGGGAAGGAGGCCCTTTTCCTGGTGGAGGACGACGGACCGGGGCTTGGAAAGGAGGAGGTGGAACGGGTCTTTGAACCCTTCCAAAGCGGGGCCGGAGGACTTGGCCTGGGGCTCACCCTGGCCCGGCGCATGGTGGAGGCTATGGGCGGAAGGATCTGGGCGGAGGCGGGGCCCGGAGGGCGCTTCGCCTTCGCCCTGCCCTTGGAGGTGGAAGATGCGGGTTCTCTTGGTGGACGACGAGGAGAGCATCCTGGTGCCCCTGGAGTTCCTCCTCAAGAAGGGGGGGCATGAGGTGGTGTTGGCGCGCACGGGGGAGGAGGCCCTAAGGGCCCTGGAGGAAGGAGGCTTTGCCCTGGTGGTCCTGGACCTGATGCTCCCGGGCTTGGACGGGTTTGCGGTCCTGGAAGCCTTGAGGGAAAAGCCCTCGAGGCCCAAGGTCCTGGTCCTCACCGCCAGGGGCCGGGAGGCGGACCGGGCCAAGGCCATGGCCCTGGGAGCGGAGGCCTTCATGACCAAGCCCTTCAGCACCCGGGCCCTGATGGAAGAGGTGCGGAGGCTGTTGGGAGAGGGATGAGGGCGGGCGACCTCTTCCGTTTCCTGGGAGCCCTCCTGGTGGGGACCGCCCTGCTTGGGGGAACCCTGGCCCTGGGGTTCTTCCTCCTCCTCCAGGAGGAGCCTGGGCTCCAGGAGGCCCTCCTCCGGCTGGCCCAGGCCAAGGCCCCCCTGCTCCTTTTGGTGGGCCTCCTCTTCCTGGGGGCCCTGGCCCTCCTCCTCCGCCCCCTCTTCCTGGGCTACCTGGCCGCGGCCCGGGCCCTGGGGCAGGAGGGGACGGTCCTCCTCACGAACCCCGGGCACCGCCTGAAGCTAAGGGGGCCCTTGGAACTCCAGGCCCTGGCGGACCTCATCAACCGCCTGGCGGAGGAAAAGGAAAGGCTCCTCCGGGAAGCCGAGGCCCGGGCCAAGGAGGCCAAAGCCCTCCTGGAGGAAGAGCGGGAGAAGCTGGCCGCCCTCATCGGCCATCTGCCCCAGGGGGTGGTGGTGGCCAACGCCCGGGGGCAGGTCCTCCTCTATAACCCCGCGGCCCGGGCGCTTCTAGGGGAAGGGCTTGGGGCTGGGAAGAGCCTCTTTGGGTTGCTGGACCGGGCCCTTCTGGTCCACGCCCTGGCCCTGCCGGGGGAGCGCTTCCTGGCCCAGGGGCCCAAGGGGGCCCTAAGGCTCCAGGCCCTGGCCCTGGAGGAAGGGTTTTTGCTCCTCCTCGCGCCCGAGGAGGGAGGGGCCACGCTCCCTGCAGACCTCCTCTTCCGCCTGAAGGACAAGGCGGCGGGGCTCAAGGCCCTGGTGGAGGCCCTGGAGGGGGAAGCCCCCGAGGCCCTGACCCCCCTTTTAAAGGCGGCCCGCACCGCCGCGGAGGAGGTGGCGGGGCTGGCGGAGGCCCTCACCCCTCCCCCCCAGGCGGAGGAGGTGCTTTCGGAAGACCTCCTCCGCCTCCTCTCGGAGGCCATAGAGCGGGGCCTGGGCTACGCCCCGGGGCAGTCCCTGGCCGAGGAGGCCCGGGGGCTATTGGTGCGGGTGGACACCTTCGCCCTGGCCCGGGGGCTTGTGGAGGGCCTGAAGCCCCTAGGAGAGGCGGTCTGGCTCCGGGGGGAGGCCATGGGGGGGCTTTTCCGCCTCGAGGTCCTGGCCGAGGAAGCCCCCACCCCCACCCCCCTCCTGCAGAAGGCGGTGGGGGAGGCAGGGGGGAGCCTCTGGCGGGAGGGAGGCCGCCTGGTCCTCCTCCTTCCCGCCCGCCCCGTGCCCAAGAGGGCGCGGGAGGCGGGGCCACCCCCCCGGGCGGAGGTCTTTGATCTAAGCCTCCTCCAAGCCCCCAAGGCCCTGGAGGAAGCCCCCCTGGAAGGCCTCCTCTACACGGCCTTTGACCTGGAAACCACAGGGCTTGACCCCAAGGGGGATGCCATCGTCGCCATCGGGGCGGTGCACCTCCTGGGTGGGCGGGTCCTCAAGGGGGAAACCTTTGAGGCCCTCCTGGACCCGGGCCGGCCCATCCCCAAGGCCTCCACCGAGGTGCACGGCCTCACCTGGGAGATGCTTAAGGGCAAGCCCAGGCTGGAAGCGGTCCTCCCCACCTTCCTCGCCTTCATAGAGGAAACCGTCCTGGTGGCCCACAACGGGGCCTTTGACATGGCCTTCCTCCGGCAGGCGGGGGTGGAAAGGACCCCCCTAGTGGATACCCTCCTCCTCTCCCACCTCCTCTTCCCCGACCTGGAGGACCACCGCCTCGAGGCCCTGGCGGAGCGGTTCGGGGTGCCCGTCCTGGGGCGGCACACCGCCTTGGGGGACGCCCTCATGACCGCGGAGGTCTTCGCCAAGATGATACCCCTCCTCCGGCAAAGGGGGTACGAAACCCTAGGGGCCGTGCTTTCGGCCTGTGCCGGGCTTCCCCTAGCCCGGCTGAGGTACTGAAGCGCTTCACCTTCCCCTGCCGGGCAGGCCTCCAACCGGGAAGCCAAAGGGCCACCCGGCCTTCCAGCCAAACCCGGACCCGCCGGATAGCGGACTCCCGGCCCGGACCGCCCCCAGCCTACCGCCGCCGGGCCCGGGCCCCGATGTCCCGCCGGTAGACCGCCCCGGGGAAGCCGATCTGGGGGATGAAGCCGTAGGCCCTCTCCAAGGCCTCCTCCAGGGTGGCCCCCAGGCCCACCACGTTGAGGACCCGCCCCCCCGCGCTCACCAGCCTCTCCCCCTCCCTCCGGGTCCCCGCGTGGAAGAGGAGGACCCCTTCTGGGGGCTCGGGGAGGTGGAGGGGGATGCCCTTCCTGGGGCTTTCCGGGTAGCCCGGGGCCGCCAGGACCACGCAGGCCGAGGCCCCCGCTTTCCAGCGGAGCTCCGCCCCAGCAAGCCGCCCCTCGGCCACCCTTAGGGCCAGCTCCACCAGGTCGCTTTCCAAAAGGGGCAGGAGGGCCTGGGCCTCAGGGTCGCCGAAGCGGGCGTTGAACTCCAGGACCTTGGGGCCCTCCTTGGTGAGCATGAGGCCGGCGTAGACCACCCCTCGGTAGTCCACCCCCTCCGCCTTTAAGCCCCTGAGGAGGGGCCTAAGGATCCTTTCCTCCACCGCCTCGAGGGTGGCGGGGTCCAGGGGGTAGGGGGCCACGGCCCCCATCCCCCCGGTCATGGGGCCCTGGTCCCCATCCAGAAGGCGCTTGTGGTCCTGGGAGGGGAGGAGGGGAAGGATGGCCTTTCCATCGGTGAGGGCCAACACCGTGGCCTCCTCCCCCTCCAGGTACTCCTCGATCACCACCTCCCCCCCCTCGGCCCGGTTCAGGATGTTGGCCACGGCCTGCTTGGCGGTGTGCAGGTCAAAGGCCACCGTGACCCCCTTCCCCGCGGCCAGGCCCGAGTCCTTCACCACGATGGGCGCCCCCACCTCCTCCAGGTACTCCAGGGCCAGAAGGGGGTCCTGGAAGGTGCGGTGGCGGGCGGTGGGGATGCCGTAGCGCTCCATGAGGGCCTTGGCAAAGGCCTTGGAGCCCTCAATCATGGCCGCTTTCTGCGTGGGGCCGAAAACCCTTAGGCCCCGCTCCGAGAAGGCATCGGCGATCCCCTCCACCAGGGGGGCCTCCGGGCCCACCAGGGTGAGGTCTATCCCCTCCCCTAGGGCCCAGTCCGCCAAGGCCTCCACCTCTCCGCTCCAGGGGATGAGCTCGGCCAGCTCCGCCATCCCCGCGTTGCCGGGGGCCGCGTAGAGCCTTTCCACCAGGGGGCTTTGGGCCGCCTTCCAAAGGAGGGCGTGCTCCCGCCCCCCTAAACCCACCACCAGGACCTTCATAAGGGGGATTCTACCCGGAAGAGGGCCTCCTCCACCGCCCGCCTCACCTCCTCGGGGAGCCCCCTGAGCTCCTCCCGGAGGAGGGGGTCGTCCTCGGCCACGAGCCGGGCGAAGAGGAAGGCCCCTTGGGCCCAGGGGCCTCCCCTGCCCAGGAAGGCCTGCGGGGCCAGGCGGGCCTTCCCGGCCCAAAGGAGAAACCCCAGGGCCAGGAGGTGGAAGGGGCGTGCCTTTAAGGGAAGGGCCTGGAAACGGGCCCAGGCCGCCTCTCCCACAAGGGCCCTTACCCCCTCACCGGGCGGGAAGCCGTAGCCCAGGAGGACCAGGCGGAGGGCCTTGGGGTAGAGGCGGTATTCCCGCTTGAGAACCCGGGCCTCGAGGGCCTCCGGGGTGTCGGTGGGCAGGACAGGCACCCGGGCCTGGAGGAGGATGGGGCCGGTGTCCATCCCCCGGTCCACGAAGTGCACCGTGCTCCCCGTCCAGGCCTCCCCCGCCTCCAGGACCCGCCGGTGGACCTCTAAGCCCGGGTAGTCGGGGAGGAGGGAGGGGTGGAGGTTCAGGAGGCGGCCGTACCAGGGGTCCACGAACCGGGGGGAGAGGAGGCGCATGAAGCCCGCCAGGGCCACCAGGTCTATGCCCCTCGCCTCCAGAAGGGCCAGGGCCCCCTCCTCAAAGGCCCGCCGTCCCCGCCAGGGGAGGGCCACCGCCTCCACGCCCCTCGCCTCAGCCCGCCTTAGGGCCAGGGCCTCGGGGTTGTCCGAGAGGACCAGGACCACCTCCCCCAGGGGATGACCCTGGGGGAAGGCAGCCATGAGGGCCTCCAGGTTCGTCCCCCGCCCAGAGGCCAAGACGGCGATGCGGGCCGGCCGTCCTAGGGGAAAAGGGGTCATAGGGCCTCGGGGTGGTGCTTCTGCCAGTAGCGCACGAGGCCCTGGAGGTTCATGTAGGGGGGGTCGGCGAGCTCGTAGAGCCGGGCCAAGGGCCCCTCCACCCCCCCCGCCTCCAGGTCCTGCCGCCAATAGGCCTCAAACTCCGGGGTGAGGCCCTGGGGGTCCTTCCCCTCCTTGAGCCGGGCCAGGACCCAGCCCGCCCAGGCCTCAAGCCTGGCCCGTAGGGCCTCCAGGTGGGCCTCCACGTCCCCGTAAGGGCCAAAGTGGGTGAGGTAGAGGACCCCCGGGCGGAGGGCAAGGAGGCGGTCTATGGAGGCGTACCAGCTTTCCAGGTGGATGTCGGGGGGCGGGGTGGGGGGGAGGACGGGCCCTGGGGCGATGCGCACCCCGGCGATGTCCCCCGAGAAGACCGCCTCCCCCACCCGGTAGGCGTGGTGGTGGACGGCGTGGCCCAGGGTCTCCAAGGCCTGGACCCTAACCCCGCCGATCCCCACCTCCTCCCCGTCCCCTAGGGCCCGGATCCTCCCCTCGGGGATAGGCCGGACCTCCCCCCAGAGGGGTTTCAGGAGGTCCCCGTAGATCCTTTCCGCGGAGGCGAGGAGCCTCGAGGGGTCGGCGAGGTGCGGGGCCCCCTTGGGGTGGACGTAGACCGTGGCCCCAAGCTCGGCGAAGCGCCAGGCGGCCCCCGCATGGTCCAGGTGGATGTGGGTGACGAAGACGTGGCGCACCTCCTCCGGGGCCACGCCCTCGCGCCCCAAGGCCTCCACCAGGGCGGGGAAGGCGCTTTCGGGTCCGGTCTCAACCAGGACGGGCCCCGCCTCCGTCTTCAAGAGGAAGCTCGCAATGACCCGCTCCACCCCTTGGAAGCGGCAGTCCAGCACCCGGATCTCCATGGCCTACCCCTCCCTGGGCCCGATGACGCTGAAGAGGGTCCCGATGCCCTCCACCCCCACCTCGAGGCGGTCCCCAGGGCTTAAGGCCCCCACCCCCTCGGGGGTGCCGGTAAGGACCACGTCCAAAGGCTCCAGGGTCATGAAGGAGGAAATGTACGAGAGGATCTCCGCCACGGTGAAGATCATGGCCGAGGTGGGGGCCTCCTGGCGGAGCTCCCCGTTTACCCAGGTACGCACCCAGGTGGCCTGGGGGGCCAGGTCCGTCTCAATCCAGGGCCCCAAGGGCAGAAACTTGTCCGCGCTTTTGGCCCGGACCCACTGGAGGTCCCTCTTCTGCACGTCCCGCGCGGTGATGTCTATGCCGATGGTGTAGCCCAGCACGTGGTCCAGGGCCTTCTCTGGGGGAACGTTGCGCATCCGGTCCCCGATGACCACCGCAAGCTCCCCCTCGTAGTGGAGCTCCTCCGTGAAGGCGGGGTAGGGCACGGGCTCCGCACTCCCCCAAGGGTCCCGGGGGTTCCCGGGGCGGGCCAGGGTGTTGGGGGCCTTGAGGAAGAGGCCCGGCTCCTTGGGGAGGTCGTGGCCGAAATCGTACCCCATCTCCCGGATGTGCTCCCGGTAGTTCCGCCCCACGCAGACGATCTTGCTGGGGGTGGCCGGAGGAAGGAGGGTAACCGAGGCCAGATCGTACCGCCGGCCCGTGGGGTTGCCCCCGGGGGCATCCGTCTCCAGAACGATTTCCCCTTCCAGGATACCCCAGCGCCCTTCGTTAAAGCGGAGGATCTTCATGGCCCTAAGCTACCACCTGCCCTTTAGGATTTCCAAACCCCGAAGGAGGACCACCCCCGCCACCAAAAGGGCCCCCAGCTTGCCCAGAGGGGGCAGGAGGAGAAGGAGGGCCAGGTAGCCGAAGACAGCCCCGAAGGGGATGGGGTAGATCCCCCGACGCTTCCGCCACCAAAGGAGGTGGTAGGCCCCGGCCACCAAGAGGGCGAGGACTACCCCCAGGAGGGCCTCCCGGGGGTACCAGGGCAGAAAGTAGCCCAAGGAGGGGGCAATCCCCCCACCCCCCCGGAAGCGGAAGAAGAGGGGCCAGGTGTGCCCCGCCACCAAGGCCGCCCCCGCGTAGGGGCGGAGGGGTTCGGGGATGAGGAGGAGGGCCAAGGCCCCTTTCCCCACGTCCCAAAGCGCCACCCAGAGGGCCGCCAGGGGGCCTTTTTGGCGGAAGACCCCAGACCCCCCGGGTAGGTCCTTCCCCCGCACCTCGGGGAAGAAGAGAAGCCCCCCCACCAAGGAACCCAGGAGGTAAGCGAGGAGGAGGTAGCCCATAGGGCCATTCTGCCAGGGGACTGGCGGAAAAGAGGGCAAGGCCCTATCCTGAGAACGTGGAAGTTTCCATGAAGGGCTTCCACCCCCTGCCATGAAGCGGAAACCCACCATCCACGAGGTGGCCGAGCGGGCAGGGGTGGGCATCGGCACCGTGAGCCGGGTGCTGAACAACCACCCCGCCGTGCGGCCCGAAACCCGGGCCCGGGTGCTCAAGGCCATGGAGGAGCTGGGCTACACCCCTAACCCCCACGCCCGCAGGATCGCGGGGGGGAGGAGCTACACCGTTTCCGTCCTCCTCCCCTTCGTGGCCACGGAGTTTTATCGGAGGCTTCTGGAGGGCCTGGAGAGCGTCCTTCTGGAAAAGCGCTACGACCTCGCCCTCTTCCCCATCCTCTCCTTAGCCCGCCTGGAGCGCTACCTCCAAAGCTCCACCCTGGCCTACCTCACGGATGGCCTCATCCTGGCCTCCTACGACCTCTCCGAGCGCTTTGAAGGGGGGCGCCTCCCCACCGACCGGCCCGTGGTCCTGGTGGACGCCAGGAACCCCCGCTACGACTCCGTCTACCTGGACAACCACCTAGGCGGGCGGATGGCGGGGGAGTACCTGGCCCGCTTCCCCGGGGCCATCTTCGCCATCAAGGTGGAGGAGGAGCCCGACCGCGTCTTCCGCCACACCGTCTTCAGCGAGCGCATGGCAGGCTTCCGGGAGGCCCTCCTGGAGGCGGGCCGCCCCTTCCCCGAAGACCACCTCTACGTTACCCGGCTTTCCCCGGAAGGGGGCAGGCTCGCCCTGCGCTACTTCCTGGAAAAGGCCTCCCCACCCATCAACGTCTTCGCGGGGGCGGACCAGGTGGCCTTGGGGGTCCTGGAGGAGGCCCAGCGCCTGGGCCTCACCCCGGGGAAGGAGGTGCGGGTCCTGGGCTACGACGGCCACCCCTTTACCGAGGAGCTCGGGCTTTCCACTGTGGCCCAACCCGTGGAGGCCATGGGGGCCCGGGCGGCCCAGCTCCTTTTGGAAAGGATGCAGGGCTACACAGGGCCTCCCAGGCAGGTGCGCTTTGAACCCATGCTCATAGAACGCCCCTCCACCGCCTCCCCCAAGGAGGCCCCCTATGTCCCCTAGGCTCCGCTGGGAGACCCTGGCCCACCTGGCCCGCTGGAGCATGCTTCTCCCCGTGGCGGGCCTCCTTTTGGGGGCGCTGTACTTCGCCTACCACGCCCTAAGGGAGGTCCTCCTGGCCCTGGGGCTTGGCCTCGAGGCCGCCCTTCCCAAGCTGGTGGGGGCGGTGGACCTGGCCCTTTTGGCCGCGGTCTTCCTCCTTTTCGGCCTGGGCCTTTTTGAGCTCTTCTTGAGGAAGCTGGACCTCCCCCTGGAAAACGTCCTGGCGGTGGAAAGCCTCTCCGACCTCAAGGAAAAGCTGGGCCAGGTGGTGGTGATGATCCTGGTGGTGAAGTTCTTTGAAAAGGCCCTGGCCTTTAAGCCCGAAGGCGCCCTGGACTTCCTCCTCTTCGCCGCCGGCGTGGCCCTCCTGGCCCTGGCCCTCTGGCTTACCCGCAAGTAGTGCTCCTCTACCTGGATCAGAACTACGCCAGCCGCATGGCCAAGCACCTCCTGGGCCAAAGGGGGCACGAGGCCTTTGGCCGCCTCTTCCTGGCCCTAAGGGGGAAGGCCCTCGCCCCCCCAAGCCCCTTCCACGTGCTGGAGACCCTCCACCCGGTGCGGGGGCCCAAGGAGAAGGCGGGCTACCTCCTCCCCGCCCTGGAGGAGGTCTTCTCTACCCTTTCCGATGGCTACTGGGTGCGCCCCTGGGAGGAGATCGCCAAAAGGCAGGAACGAGGGCTTTACCGGGAGGACTTCCTCTGGCGGGGGGGGAGCTGGGAGGACCCTGCGGACCTCTCCCCCTTCCAGGGCTTCTTAGAAGGCCTCCCCCCTCTTCCCGAGAAGGCCCTCGAGGCCTGGGTGCAGGAAGAGATCAGGCGGCGCACCGGGCTTAAGGAGGTCCCCTTCGTAAGGCTCCTCGCCCGCCTCGTGGCCCAAAGCCGCAAGGACCCCCGCCGCAAGCCCCGCCCCTCGGACCTCTTGGACTTCGTCATGGCGGCCACGGTCCACCCCTACGTGGACCTCCTCCTCACGGACCGCTACCTGAAAAACCTCCTCCAGGAAAGGGTGGTGGGGGGAAGGAAAAAGGAGGTGGAAGCCCTAGCCCTCCGCCTTGGGGGGGAGTAGACTCGGGGGGATGAAGGGCATCCAGGACCCCCGCCTCGTCCCCATCGCCGAGAAGATCCTCGCGGGCGAGCGGGTGAGCTTTGAGGAAGGCCTCGTCCTTTACGAGACCAAGGACCTCCCCACCCTGATGCGCCTCGCTAACTGGGTGCGGGAGAGGAAGCACGGGCACAAGACCTACTTCGTCCACTCCATCCGGGTTTCCCAGACCAACATCTGCTACGTGGGGTGCACCTTCTGCGCCTTCCAGCGCCGCTTTGGGGAGGAAGGGGCTTGGGACTGGGAGGTGGAGGAGGTCATAGCCTGGATCAAGGCCCGGTATCAGCCCGGGCTTACGGAGATCCACCTCACCGCGGGCCACCACCCCAAAAGGCCCTTCCAGTACTACCTGGCCCTGATGCGGGGCCTAAAGGAGAACTTCCCCGGGGCCCAGGTGAAGGCCTGGACCGCGGCGGAGATCCACCACTTCTCCAAGATCGCCCGCCTGCCCTACAAGGAGGTGCTCCAGGCCCTGAAGGAGGCGGGCCTGGACGCCATGCCGGGGGGCGGGGCGGAGATCTTCGCCGAACGGGTGCGGCGGAGGATCGCCCGGGCCAAGGTGAGCGCGGAGGGGTGGCTGGAGGTGCACCGCACGGCCCACGCCTTGGGCATCCCCACCAACGCCACCATGCTCTACGGGCACATAGAGACCCTGGAGGAGCGCCTGGACCACATGGAGCGCCTAAGGCGGCTCCAGGACGAGACCGGGGGCTTCATGAGCTTCATCCCCTTGGCCTTCCAGCCCGACGGGAACCAGCTGGCCCGGGAACTCGGGAAAAGGACCTTCACCACCGGGGTAGACGACCTCAGGAACCTGGCCGTGGCCCGCATCTACCTGGACAACTTCCCCCACATCAAGGGCTACTGGGCCACCCTGACCCCGGAACTGGCCCAGGTCTCCCTGGACTGGGGGGTGACGGACATAGACGGCACCCTAATTGAGGAAAGGATCGTCCACATGGCGGGCAGCCCTACCCCCGAGGGCCTCACCAAGGAGGCCCTGGCCCGCATCATCCGGAGAGCAGGCCGCATCCCCGTGGAGCGGGACGCCCTCTACCGGGAGATCCGGGTCTGGGACGCCGTGGAAGCATGAGTTTCCGCCTGGGCTTCCCGCCCTACGCCAACGTGGCCCCCCTGGTGCGCTTTTTGGAAGGGGAAGGCCTCGAGGTGGTCCACGCCCCCCCCACCGCCCTAAACCGCCTCCTCCTGGAGGGGAAAATCGGCCTCTCCCTAGCCTCCAGCGTCTTCTACCTCACCCACCAGGAGGCCTTGGGCCTCCTCCCCGACTTCTCCGTGGCCGTTTTGGGCCCCGTGTACTCCGTGAACCTTTTCCACAAGAAACCCCTCCCGGAGCTCCGCCGGGTGGCCCTCACCACGGAGAGCGCCACCAGCGTGGCCCTCCTGAAGCTCCTCCTCAAGGAGGCGGGCGCAAGGCCCGAGTACCGGCGGGAAGAGGGGGGGCTTGAGCTTCTAGAGGCCTACGACGGCGTCCTCCTCATTGGGGACCGGGCCATCCAGGCCTACGCGGGGCTCCTACCAAGCCTCCCCGAAACCCCCCACGAACTCCCCAGCGCCTTCAGAGGCCTTAAGGTGACGGACCTGGCCATGGCCTGGTTCCGCCGCACCCGCCTCCCCTTCGTCTTCGCCGTCTGGGCCTACCGCCTGGAGGACCCGCCCCCCAAGGGGGTGGTCCAGGCCTTAAGGCGGGCGCGGCGGAAGGGCCTGGCCCGGCTGGGGGAGGTGGCCCGGGGGGAGGCGGAGCGCCTTAGGGTCCACCCCGCCCTCCTGGAGCACTACCTCTGGAACTTCCGCTACCACCTGGAAGCGCCGGACCGGCTGGGGCTTGAAGCCTTCGCAGAGGCCCTGGGGCTTCCTTTTGGGCCGCACTTCTACAGCGCTTGACTTTTAAAAGCGCTTGCGATAATATAGCAACTGGCCTGAGGGCCAGAAAGGGGGATCCCATGCGTTGGAACCTGGACCCAGCCCACACCAGCGTGGAGTTTGCGGTGCGCCATATGATGATCGCCACCGTCAAGGGCACCCTGAACCTCAAGGAGGGCTACGTGGAGGCGGACGAGGCGGGTAGGCCCCTCAAGGTGGAGGCCCGCCTGGACGCGCGGAGCATCCACACCGGGGTGGCCGACCGGGACAACCACCTCCGCTCCCCCGACTTCCTGGACGCGGAGAACCACCCCGAGATCGTCTTCCAAAGCGCGTCCATCACCCCCCTAGGGGAAGGGCGCTACCGGGTGGAGGGCACCCTCACCATCCGGGGGGTGACGCAGCCCGTCGCCTTTGAGGTGGAAACCCATGGCCCCGCCAAGGACCCCTGGGGCAACGAGCGCATGGCCGCCCATTTTGAAGGGAAGCTGAACCGTAAGGACTTCGGCCTCACCTGGAACATGGCCCTGGAGACAGGAGGCTTCTTGGTGAGCGACGAGGTGCGTTTCAGCGTGGACACTCAGGCGGTCCGGGCGAAGGAGGCCGTGGCGGGCTAGGCCATGGGCTTTCCCCTCAGGCTCCAGGACCTCACCCTCAGGGTGGGGGCCCTGGAGCCCATGCTGGCCTTTTACCGGGACCTCCTGGGCCTCCGCCTCGAGGCCAACCCCCCCCGCTACCGCCTCTACCCCGAGGGGGGGGCTTTCAGCCTCTTCCTCCTCCACCACCCCGAGGCCCCCTTGAGGCCCTACCCCAGCGTGGGCCTCTACCACTTCGCCCTCCTCCTCCCTAGCCGCACGGCCCTGGCGGGGGTCTTCCGCAGGCTTTTGCAAGGGGGGGCCCACTTTGAGGGGGCGGCGGACCACGGGGTCTCCGAGGCCCTTTACTTCCGCGACCCCGAGGGGAACGGCCTCGAGGTCTACCGGGACCGGCCGGAAGGGGCATGGCCCAAAGGCCCCCTGATGTTCACCGCGCCCCTGGACCTGGAGGGGCTCCTCGCGGAAACCCCCCACCCCACCCCCCTACCCCCCGGGACCCGCCTCGGCCACCTCCACCTGCACGTGGAACGCCTGGAGGAAGCGGAGGCCTTCTTTTCCGGCAGGCTGGGCATGGCCGTGACCCTTCGCACCTACCCCGAGGCCCTCTTCTTTGCCTGGGACGGCTACCACCACCACGTGGGGGCCAACACCTGGGCGGGCGAGCGGAAAGCCCCGGAAGGGGCCACGGGCCTCCTCGGCTACACCCTCCTCGCCCCCAAGGGGGTGTCCCCAGGGCGCCTCCTGGACCCCGCGGGGGCCTGGGCGGAACGCCTACCAGATGGGGCCGAGCTCCAGGACCAACCCCGGTAGCTCGGGGTCTAGGGCAAGCCGGGCGGGGTCCCCATGGGTCTCCACTCCCCTTGAGCGGTGCACCTCCACCCGGCGGGTGTACGGGTCTATGAGCACCCCGAGAAGGACCCCGTTTCCAGGTAAAGGCGCATCTTTTCCCGGAGCTCCTCGAGGTCCTGGGATCGGGAGCGAACCTCAAACACCGCCTCCGGGGCCAAGGGGGGGAAACCCTCCCGCTCCTCTGGGGAAAGGGCCTCCCAGCGGGCCCAGCTCACAAAGGCGGCGCCTGGGGAAAAGATGGAACCATCGGGAAGGCGAAACCCCGTGGAGGAGTCAAAAACCACCCCCAGGCCCACGGCCTCGTTCCAGCGCCTCAGCTGATAGGCCACTTCCAAGCTCCTACGACCGCTTTCCCCACCGGTAGGGCTCACAAGTAGCCTCCCTTCCTGCGTCCGCTCCAGCTGGTACCCTGGGTTCCGCTCGGAAAGCCGCCGGAGCTCCTCTTCTGTCACTGGGCACAAGAGGTCAAGGCCCACCATGCTTAAGCCCCATTCTAAAACCCGCACTTACCCCCTTGACGGAAGGTCCAAGCCTCCCCTAAACTTGGGGGCAATATGTGGACCCTAAGGCGCTACTTCGGCTTTTATCCTCCCGCCGGGGGCGCCCTGCGGTCCGCATAGTGTTCACCGCGAGAAGGGGCGCCCCAAACGGGGCGCCCCCAGCGTTTTAGGAGGGCAGGATGCTCATCGTAATGCGGAAGGACCACACGGAAAAGGAGCTTCAGGACGTGATCCGGGAGATCCAGAAGGTGGGCTACCAGACCCACGTGTCCCAAGGGGTGGAAACCACCCTGGTGGGGGCCATCGGCCGGGGGCCCACCCCGGAGCTCATGGAGCACTTCCGGGCCCTACCCGGGGTGGCGGAGGTCATCCCCATCTCCAAACCCTGGAAGCTGGCCAGCACCGATGTCCAGCCCTTCCCCACGGTGCTGGAGTTTCCCACGGGGAAGACAGGGGGCGGGCACGTGATGGTGGCCGCGGGGCCCTGCGGAGTGGAAAGCCGGGAGCAGACCCTCGAGGCCGCCCGCTACGTGAAGGCCCACGGGGCCCACATGCTCCGGGGGGGCGCCTTCAAGCCCCGCACGAGCCCTTACGCCTTCCAGGGCTTAGGGGTGGAAGGGCTCAAGATCCTGGCCGAGGCCCGTAAGGAAACGGGCCTTCCCGTGGTCACCGAGGTCCTCTCCCCCGATCAGGTGGAGCTCGTGGCGGAGTACGCGGATGTGTTCCAGATCGGCGCCAGGAACGCCCAGAACTTCGCCCTCCTCCAGGCAGTGGGGGAGGCCAGAAAACCTGTGCTCCTCAAGCGGGGCATGAGCATGACCCTGGAGGAGCTCCTCATGAGCGCGGAGTACATCCTGAGCCGGGGCAACATGCAGGTGGTCCTGGTGGAACGGGGCATCCGCACCTTTGAGCGGGCCACCCGCTTCACCTTGGATGTCTCCGCGGTGCCCGTCCTTAAGAGCTGGACCCACCTGCCCGTCTGGATTGACCCCTCCCACCCTGCCGGGAAGCGGGCGTGGGTCATCCCCCTGGCCCTGGCGGGGCTTGCCGCGGGGGCAGACGGCCTCATCGTGGAAACCCACCCCGAGCCGGAAAAGGCCCTCTCCGATGCGGCCCAGCAGCTCCACGAGCACGAGTTCGCCGAGCTCATGGAGAAGGTGCGCCGCTTGGCCCAGGCCCTGGGCAAGACCCTTGCCCACCCCGTGCTCGGATGAAGCCCTTGTTCCGCCAGGTGGGCATCTTCGGGGTGGGCCTCCTCGGGGGGAGCGTGGCCCTAGGGCTTAAGGAGCGCTTCCTGGCCGAGGAGGTCCACGCCTACGACCAAGACCCGGAAGCCCTGGAAAAGGCCCTTTTCCTGGGGGCGGCCGACCGGGTCCACCCCGAGATCGGCCCCTGGGTGGGGGAGCTGGAACTTGGGGTCCTGGCCGCCCCCGTGGGGGCCCTCCCGGAGCTTGGGCGGGCCCTTGCCCCCTTCGCCCACCCAGAAAGCCTCTGGACGGACGTGGGAAGCGTAAAGGGGAAGGTGGTGGAAGCCCTGGAGGGCCTCCTCCCCCACTTCCTGGGGGGGCACCCCATGGCGGGAAGCGAGCGGGCCGGGGTGGAAAACGCCCACGCTGGGCTTCTCCAGAACGCGGTCTGGGTTCTCACCCCCACGGAGAGGACAAGCCCGAAGGCCAAGGGAGGGGTGCGGGGGCTGGTGGAGGCCCTGGGGGCCTACCCCCTGGAGATGCCCCCCCTCCTCCACGACGAGCTGGTGGCCCGGGTCTCCCACCTCCCCTACCTCCTGGCCGTGGCCCTAAACCGCCTGGTGGCCCAAAACCCCCACCGGGACCTCCTCATGTTCCTGGCGGCGGGGGGCTTCCGCGACCTTACCCGGGTGGCCTCGGGAAGCCCCAGGATGAGCCGGGACATGGTGGTGGAGAACAAGGAGGCCCTGAAAGGGGCCATAGAGGAACTGAGGGCAGCCCTTTTGGAGCTGGAGGGGCTTTTGGACCGTCCAGAGGCGCTCCTCGAGGCGGCGGAGGCGGCCAAGCGCACCCGGGATAGCCTCCCCATCGTCCGCCGAAGCCTCCTCCCGGAGATGCACGACCTGGTGGTCCAGGTGCCCGACCGGCCTGGGGAGATCGCCCGCATCGCCACCGCCTTGGGGGAGGCGGGGGTGAACATCAAGGACATCGAGGTCCTCACCATCCGCGAGGCGGCGGGGGCCCTCCGGCTTGGCTTCGCCACCCGGGAGGAGCGGGAGAAGGCCAAACGGGTACTGCAAAGGGCAGGCTACCGGCTACCCTGAACCCTCCGAGGTAGACCGCACCACCCGGTCCTTCCCCTGGGCCTTGGCCCGGTACAGGGCCTCGTCCGCCCGGCGGAAGAGGTCCTGGAGATCCCCCCGGTAGCCCGCCACGCCGAAGCTCGCCGTGACCCCCAGGGCCTTAAGCCCCTCCCGCAGGCGCTCCGCCTGGCGCTCCGCCCTAAGGGAGTCCGTGGCAGGAAGGAGGATGGCGAACTCCTCCCCGCCCCAGCGGCCCACCAAATCCCCCTGGCGCACGTGGTCCTTTAGGTAGCGGGCCACCTCCTTAAGGAGCCAGTCCCCCTCAGGGTGGCCCCGCTCGTCGTTCACCTTCTTGAAATCGTCCAGGTCCAGGAGGACCAAACTAAAAGGCCGCTCCCCCCGCTCCACCCGGGCCGCCTCCCGCTCCAAGGCCATCTCCAAAGCCCGGCGGTTGGGCAGTCCGGTGAGGGGGCAGGTGAGGGCTTGCTCCCGCCAGAAGCGCACCTGGCCGTAGTACTCCTGGAAGCGGGCCAAAAGGAGGGTCAGGGCCAGCAAAATCGGTTGGGCAGCCGCGTAGTGGCCGAAGGGAAACCCCCCCTGGCCCCTGAGGAGAGGAAGGAGGACGAGGAGTCCACCCCAAAAGGCCCCCGCGGCCAGGGCAAGAGGAAGGGGGTAGGCAAAGGCCGCCAGGAGGTAAAGGGTAGGGCTCCAAAACGCCACGACGAAGTAATCATCCCCAGCCCTCCAGGCCTCAAAGAGGAGGTAGGCCCCCAGGGCGTGGGTGAGGATCCTGGGGGCCCACTTGGGCCCCTGGAGAAGGCCCCACGCGAAGAGGAGGCCGAAAAAGGGGTAGGCCAGGTACAGACGGGGGTCTTGGGGAGGGTTGTAAAGGAGTTGGACCCCCATTCCCACGGGCAGGCCGATCCAGGCCACAGCGTAGAGCAGGCGCCCCCAGTCCATAGGGCCATTGTTTTCTAAAGCCTGTAAAAAGGACGTGAAAAATGGCCCAAGCCCTAGGGGGGGAGCACCTTCCCGGGGTTGAAAAGCCCATAGGGGTCCAAGGCCCGCTTGGCCGCCCGGAAGGCCTGAAGGGTCTCCCCGTCCAGGGCCTCTTCCATGAAGGCCCGCTTCATGAGGCCAATGCCGTGCTCCCCGGAAAGGACCCCGCCGTGCCTCAGGGCCACCCGGGCGATCTCGTGGGCCAGCTCCCAAACCCGCTCCTCGCTCTCCCTCTTGGGGTCAAAGAGGATGTTGGGGTGCAGGTTCCCGTCCCCGATGTGGCCGAACTGGACCACGGCGAGGCCAAAGGCCCGCCCAAGATCGGCGATCTCCCTCACCACCTGGGGGAGGGCGGAGCGGGGGACGGCGATGTCCTCGTTCACCCGCTTGGGGCGGATCCGCCCCAAGGCGGGGCTCACCGCCCGGCGGGCCCGCCAGAGGGCTTCCGCCTCAGCTTCGCCCCGGGCGCGGCGCACCTTAGCCCCCAGGCGGGAGGCGGTCTCCTCCAGAAGGGCAAGCTCCGCCCCCACCTCCTCCAGGTCGTCCCCATCCGTCTCCACCAAAAGGAGGGCCTGCCCCCGGGGCAAGCCCATGCCCAGGTAGTCCTCTACGGCATCCACGCAGGCGGGGTCCATGAATTCCATGCGGGCTGGGACCGCCCCCAAGGCCACGGCCCGGGACACCGCCTCCGCCAGGGGCTCCACCCCGGGGAAGGCGGCCATGAGGGTGGCCCGGTGGCGGGGAAGGGGGAGGAGCCTGAGCCGGGCCCCGGTTATAAGGCCCAAGGTGCCCTCGGAGCCGATGAGGAGGCCCGCCAGGTCGTAGGCCTTGCGGTCTAGGCGGTGGACCTCCCCTTCCGCATCCACGAATTCCACCTCCAGGACGTAATCCCCCGTGACCCCGTACTTGAAGCAAAGGGGCCCCCCAGCGTTTTCCCCCAGGTTGCCCCCCAGGGTGCTGGTGCGGTGGGAGGCGGGGTCTGGGGGGTAAAAGAGGCCGAAGGGCTTGGCCGCCTCGGAAACCCGGGCCGTGGTCACCCCGGGCTCGGCCCAGGCCGTCCGGGTCTTCGGGCACACCTCCAGGCGGGTCATGCGGGTGAAGGCCACCACGATGGCCCCCTCCCCCGGCACCGCCCCCCCGGAAAGGCCGCTCCCCGCCCCCCTGGGCACCAGGGGCAGGCCATGGCGCCGGGCCAGGCGCACCAGGGCCTGGACCTCCCCTCCCGTTTCGGGCAGGACCACCGCCAAGGGGGTTTCCCCCACGAGGATGGCGTCGTAGCGGTAGACCTCCTTCTCCACCCGGGCGAGGAGGGCCCGGGGGCCGAAAAGCCGCCTCAGCTCTTCACGAACCTCCCCTAGCCCCATGCCCCTAGGCTACCAGCCGGGATCGCAATAGGGGGAAGCCCCCGGCACCACGGGGTTCTCCGCCCGGACATAGGGCCCCGGAACCCCCTCCACCACCCCCCGCACCCAAAGGCGCCTTGGGGGGAGGGAGTCCACCCGGATGCCCTGGGGAGAGAGGACAAGGACCGCCTGGATCTCCCCCGTGGGGGCCACCTCCAGATAGCCCCGGACCTCGGGGCCCAAAAAGGGGCCCCTAAGGCGGTAGGTCTCCTCTGGGCGGGCCTGCCAGGGGGCTACCCCCTCGGGCACCCAGGCGAACTCAAGCCAGTCCACCCAACCCTCCAGGAAAAAGCGGTAGTCCACCCGGGTGGACCGGTCCGGGCAGTAGGTGGACTGGGTGGAAAGGCCCCATACCCGGCTAGGGGTGAGCTCCAGGGTGAGGCTGCAGGCGGCAAGGAGGAGGGGGAGAAGGGCCAGAGCGCGCATGCGCTTAGGGTAGGGAGGAAGGCCTTAGGGAAGCTTGGCCCGGGCTAAAGACCCCTTTAAGTACCCCGCCTAAGCCTTCGGTGGGGGCCCCAAAATAAGGGCCCAGACCGCCTTTCCTCCGAGTCCTGCGAGGATTTTTCAACGCCGAGGTGCTTAGGTACCTCGAGGGCGCTTAAACTTCGGGGTATGGCCTACTGGCTCCTAAAGTCCGAGCCCGAGGCGTACGGCATAGAGGACCTTAAGCGGGAAGGGCGGGCCCTTTGGGATAGGGTGAGGAACTACCAGGCCCGGAACCATCTGGTGCGGATGCAAGAAGGGGACCTCTGCTTCTTCTACCACTCCCGCACCACCCCCCCGGGGATCGCGGGGCTTTGCCGGGTGGTGCGCACCCAGGTCCCCGACCCCACCCAGTTTGACCCCCAAAGCCCCTACTTTGACCCCAAGGCCACCCCGGAAAGGCCCCGCTGGTTCACGGTGGAGGTGGAGTTCCTCGAGGCCTGGCCCCTCATCCCCCTGGCGGAGCTTAAAGCCCTCTTCCCAAAGGACCACCCCCTGGTGAAGCGGGGGAACCGGCTTTCCGTGATGCCGGTTCCCCCCGAGGTGGCCCAGGCCCTTATTGCACGGAGAGGGTCCCGATGATCTTGAAGAGGGGCAGGAACATCCCCGCCACGATCATGCCCACGATGACCCCCAGGAAGATGATCATGAGGGGCTCTATGGCCGCGGTGAGGCTGGCCACCGCTTCGTCCACCTCCCGCTCGTAGAAGTCGGCGATCTTGGCAAGGAGGGTGTCCAAAGCGCTCGTCTCCTCGCCGATGGCCACCATGGAGCTCACCATGGGGGGGAAGACCAAGGGGTTTTGGGCCAGGGTAAGGTTCAGGGGCTCGCCCTGCTGAACCTTGTTCTTGGCGGTTTCCACCAGGTCCTCCACGATGGCGTTCCCCGCCGTACCCTTGGTGATGTCCAAGGATTCCAGGATGTTCACCCCGCTTTGGAGGAGGAGGGCCAAGGTGCGGGCAAAACGGGCGATGGCCGTCTTGCGGTTCAGGTTGCCGAAGACGGGGACGCGGAGCTTGATGCGGTCTATGACCCGCCTCCCTTGCGGGGTGCGGTAGTAGGAGCGGTAAGCGAGGTAAAGGACCACCAAAAGAAGGAGGAGGGGCAGGGTGGCCGCCCGGAGGAGGTTGGAAAGGGCGATAAGGAAGCGGGTGAGGAGGGGAAGCTCGGAGCCCAGGTCGGTGAGGATCTGGGCGAACTGGGGCACGATCCCCGTGAGGAGGAAGTAGGCCACACCCACCGCGAAGAGGAAGACGATGGTCGGGTAGGTCATGGCGCTTCGGATCTTGCCCCTAAGCTCCAGCTCCTTTTCCAAGAAGCCCGCCAGGCGGTCCAGGATGACGTCCATCCCCCCTGAGGTCTCCCCCGCCTGCACCAGGTTCACGTAGAGCCGGGAGAAGAGCTTGTGCTTGGCCAGGGCCTCGGAGAAGGAGGTCCCCCCTTCCACGTCCGTGCGGATCTTCTTGATGATCTCGCGGAACTTCTTGTTTTCCGTCTGCCTCTCCAGGATGGAAAGGGACTGGAGGAGCGTAAGCCCCGCGGAGAGCATGGTGGCGAGCTGACGGGAGAAGATGGCGAGGTCCTTAAGCCCTGGCCCCCGCTCCAGGGCGGGAAGGCGCACCTCTGCCTGGAGCCCCCGCCCGGGCTCCTTGATCTCCGCCACGAAAAGCCCCCGGTCCCGGAGGAGGCGGGCCGCGGTGCGCAGGTCCTCGGCCTCAATGGTGGCCTCCACCAAACGGCCCTGGCGGTCGCGGGCCTTATACTGGTAGACCGGCATGGTAGAAGTATACGCCAAAGCCCTGGAGGAGGCGGCGGAAACCCTGAAGAGGGGCGGCCTGGTGGCCTTTCCCACGGACACGGTCTGGGGGGTGATGGCCCGGATGGAGGACGAGGCCGCCTGCCGCAGGATCTACGCCCTGAAGGGGCGGGAGGAGGGGAAGCCCCTGCAGGTGCTGGTGGCGGACCTGAAAAGCGCCCTAGGCCTCGCGGAGCTCGGCCCCCTCGAGGCGCGCTTCCTGAGGCTCGTGGAGGCCTTCTGGCCCGGGGGGCTTACGGTGGTGGTCCCCGGGCGGAACATCCCCCCATGGATCAGCAAGGACGGCTCCGTGGGCCTCAGGATGCCGGCCCACGACCTCCTGAGGGACCTCCTCCGCCGGCTGGGGGGGTACGCGGCGGCCACCAGCCTGAACCGGAGCGGGGAGCCCCCTGTGCGCTCGGAAGAGGAAGCCCGGTCCTTCGCCGTGGACTTCGTCTTCCCGGGAGAGGCCCTGGGCCTCGCTTCCAGCGTGGTGGACCTGCGCACGGGGGAGGTCTTGCGGGAAGGGGCCATCCCCAAGGAGGCCCTTCTCCCCTACCTCCAATGGAACCCCTAAGCCTAAAGGCCCAGATCCTGGCCGTCCTCTTCGCCGCGGGCCGGCCCGTGGCCCTGAAGGAGCTTAGGGCCTTGGGCTACCCCGAGGAAACCCTCCTAAGAGCCCTAAAGGCCCTCGAGGCCGACCTGGAGGAAGGCGCCCTGGGGGTGGGGCTGGAGCGGGTGGCAGGGGGGTGGCGCCTTGTGGTGCACGAAAGGGCCCTCCCCGCGGTGGAGCGGGTGCTCAAGCCCACCCCCCCCAAGCTCTCCAAGGCCGCCCTGGAGGTCCTGGCCCTCGTGGCCTACCACCAGCCCGTAACCCGGGCGGAGCTTGAGGCCATGCGGGGGAAAAGCGTGGAGGGCATACTGGAAAATCTCCTGGAAAGAGGGCTCATCCGGGTGGTAGGGGAGAAGGAGGGCCCAGGCCGGCCCAAGCTCTACGGCACCACGGAGCGCTTCCTGGAGATCTTCGGCCTGGAGAGCCTAGAAGACCTCCCCCCCCTCGAGGACGGCCCACCCCTCCTCCTCCGGGGGTAGCTGGGCGGGAATGGGCAGGGGGCTAAAAAGCTCGTTTCGCCGCACAAAGGCCAAAAGAAACCGCCCGAGGAGGCGCATCTGGCTCCGGTGGGCGCGGATGGCTTTTTCCTTCCAGGCCACCTCCTCCGGGGCTAGGGGGAAGCGGCGCCAGGGAAGCCCCCGGCCCCGGGGCGGGGGGTAGAGGGGCAGGCGGGGGTGGAAGCCCTTGGGCAGGGGGTACTGGTACCCCCCGTGGATGAGGTAGTAGAGGAGGCGGCCCTCGAGGCCCAAGGCGGCCGCGGCCTGCATGCCGAAGTAGGCCGCGGCCTGGTGGTCCCGGTGGGCGTCCAGGGGGCTTGGGAGGAGGATACGGGTGGGCTTAAGCTCCCTCAACAGGGCCAAAAGGGCCTCCTCCAGGGCCTTGCCCGTGTAGGGGAGACCCATCCGGTAGCACCCGGGGTAGGCCACGGCCCGGAGGCCGGTGTAGGGGCTCTCGTAGGGAAGGTAGTAGTGGGTGGTGAAGAGGGCCAAAAGCCCCTGGTCGGGAAAGCCCAAAAAGTAAAGGGCCTCCCGCCCCACCCCCAAGGCCTCCATCCCCCGCCTAGCCTCCACCATGCGCCTTAGGGCCAGGCGGCGCATGGCCTCCCGGGAGGGCAGGGGGGTTCCCGCCGCCAGGTCAAAGGCATCCCCCGAGGTGAGGTAGACCACGCTCACCCGACCCCCCGCCTCCTGGGTCCGCCGGATGAGGCCGGCCGCGGCCAGGACCTCGTCGTCGGGGTGGGGGGCCAGGAGGAGGAGGTGCTCCCCCAGGCGCGGGCCCTCCAGGAGGGGGAGGTCCTTGGTGCGCCAGGAGGTGAGGAGAGCGTGGTAGTAGGCGAAGACGAAGCGGCCGTTGATGAAGGCCCATAGGGTCAGGGCGAGGAGCAGGAGGGCCACCCGCTCCGCCCAAACCAGGCCCAGCCAAAGCCGGAACCCCTCCACCAGGGCCACGTAGAGGGCCAGGAGGAGAAAAAGCCACTGCCAAGGGGCAAGCCGGCGCACAAGGGCTATTGTAGGGGCAAGGTGGCCCGTCTCCGCCCCGCCCGCCACGAGGACCTCCCCGCCATCGCCCGCATCGCCCACGCCACCCTCCTCCTGGGAGGGCCGGGGCTCGAGGTCTTCCCCAGCCAGGCCCTCTGGGGGGAGCTCTTCGTGGTCCCTTACCTCCACCGGGGGTGCTGCTGCCTGGTGGCGGAGGTGGGAGGGGAGGTAGTGGGGTATATCCTCGGGGCCTGCAGCCGCCTGCCCCTCCTCCTCCTCAGGCTCCTCCTCTTCCCCGGGCCCCACGCCCCGGAAAGCCGTTTCCCTGCCCACCTCCACATCGGGGTGGACCCCAAGGCCCAAGGCCATGGCCTAGGGAAGGCCCTCCTTGGGGCCTTCCTGGAGTGCCTTAGGGCCAAGGGGGTGCGGGGGGTGCAGCTTTCCACCACCCGGGCCAACCGGGCCGCCCGGGGGCTTTACCGGGCCCTGGGCTTCCGCCTTTGGGCCAAACGGGCCAGCCCCTTCTGGGCCCCCTACCGGGGCCGCCCCACCATCCACGAGGTCTGGGTGAAGGAGCTATAGACGCGCCCCCCAAAGGCCCTTAGGCTAAGGGCGGAGGCAGACCATGCTGGACCTTTACCGAGTGGAGGAGCTTTTGACCCCGGAGGAGAGGGCCATCCGCCAGGCCGCCCGGCGCTTCCTCGAGGCCGAGGCCCTGCCCCATATCCGCGACTGGTGGGAGGCCGGGACCTTCCCCACCCACCTCATCCCCCGCTTCGCCGAGCTCGGCTTCCTAGGCCCCACCCTGCCCCCGGAGTACGGGGGGGCGGGGGTCTCTAGCGCCGCCTACGGCCTCATCTGCTACGAGCTTGAGCGGGTGGACTCGGGGCTTAGGAGCTTTGTGAGCGTGCAGAGCTCCTTGGTCATGTACCCCATCTTCGCCTTTGGGAGCGAGGAGCAGAAAAAGGAGTACCTCCCCAAGCTGGCCCGGGGGGAGATGGTGGGGTGCTTCGGCCTCACCGAGCCCGACGGAGGCTCGGACCCCTACGGGAACATGAAGACCCGGGCCCAGAGGGAGGGGGACACCTGGGTCCTAAACGGCACCAAGATGTGGATCACCAACGGCCACCTGGCCCACCTGGCCATCGTCTGGGCCAAGGACGAGGAGGGGGTGGTGCGGGGCTTCATCGTCCCCACCGACACCCCGGGCTTCCGGGCGGTGGAGGTGAAGCGGAAGATGAGCCTTAGGGCCTCGGCCACCAGCGAGCTCGTTCTGGAGGAGGTGCGGGTGCCAGAACACTTGCGCCTCCCCAAGGCGGAAGGGCTCAAGGCCCCCCTCTCCTGCCTCACCCAGGCCCGCTTCGGCATCGCCTGGGGGGTCCTTGGGGCCTTGGAGGCGGTGTACGAGGAGGCCAGGGCCTTCGTGCGGGAAAGGCAGAGCTTCGGGGAACCCTTGGCCCGGAAGCAGCTCGTCCAGGAGAAGCTTGCGGAGATGCTGGCCTGGCACACGGAGGGGCTCCTCCTGGCCTGGCGGCTTGCCCGGCTTAAGGACGAGGGGCGGCTTAACCCGGTCCAGGTCTCCCTGGCCAAGCGGCAGAACACCTGGAAGGCCCTCCAGGGGGCCCGCCTGGCCCGGGCGCTCCTGGGGGGGAGCGGCATCACCCTGGAGTACCACGCCATCCGCCACCTCCTCAACCTGGAGACGGTCTACACCTACGAGGGCACCCACGAGGTGCACACCTTGGTGCTGGGCCGGGAGGCCACGGGGGAAAACGCCTTCTAGGTGCCTCGCCGAAGCAAAGGCTTCGGTGGGGACCCCAAAAGGGGGCTTAGCGAGGTTTTTCCCCAGGGTTACGCGGGGAGCTTTCGCTTAAGAATCCCCGACGCCCCAGTAAAGGCCCCTAAACTGGAGCCATGGTCGTGGCCTTCACCGGCGATCCCTTCCTGGCCCGGGAGGCCCTTTTGGAGGAGGCGCAGCTTCGGGGCCTTGCCCGCTTCACCGAGCCCATCCCCGAGGCCCTGGCCCAGGCCCTAAGCCCGGGGCTTTTCGGGGGGGCGGGGGCCATGCTGGACCTGAGGGAGGTGGGGGAGGGGGAGTGGAAGGTCTTAAAACCCCTCCTGGAGAGGGTTCCGGAGGAGGTTCCGGTCCTCCTCCTGGACCCCAAGCCCACCCCCGCCCGGGCCGCCTTCTACCGCGCCCGCGAGCGGCGGGACTTCCCCACCCCCAAGGGGAAGGACCTGGTGCGCCACCTGGAAAACCGGGCCAAGCGCCTGGGCCTCCGCCTTCCCGCGGGGGTGGCCCAGTACCTGGCGGGCCTCGTCCAGCCCTTTGGGGGCGCCCTCGAGCCCGACCTGGAGGCCCTAGAACGGGAGCTTGAGAAGCTCGCCCTCCTGGAGCCTCCCCTCACCCTGGAGAAGGTGGAAAAGGTGGTGGCCCTAAGGCCCCCGGTGACGGGGTTCCAGCTGGTAGGGGCGGTCCTGGAGGGAAACGCCAAGGAGGCCTTCCGCCGCCTTAGGGCCCTTAAGGAGGAGGGGGAGGAGCCCTTAAGGGTCCTTGGGGCCCTCGCCTGGCAGTACGCCCTCCTCGCCCGGGCCTGGATGCTCCTAAAGGAGGTGCCAAGGCCCAAGGAGGAGGACCTCACCCGCCTCGAGGCCCACCCCTTTGCGGCCAGAAAGGCCTTGGAGAAGGCGAAAGGGCTAGGGCTGGAGGAGCTTAAACGGGCCTTGGACCTCCTCATGGCTGCAGAGGAGCGGGCCAAGGGGGGCAAAGACCCTTGGCTAGCCCTGGAGGAGGCGGTGCTGGGGCTTGTTGACCCGCGGGTCAGCACCGGGTAGAGTGGGGGCATGCTGGAACCGGAAGCGGTGGAAAGCCTCTTCAAAAGGGCGCTTTCCGGCGGGGCCGACTTCGCCGAGGTTTACACCGAGCGCTCCTTGAGGCGGCGGATGAAGGTCCTCTCGGGCAGGCTGGAGGAGGCCCTAAGCGGCCTGGAGTATGGGGCGGGGATCCGGCTCTTCTTCGGGACCGAGGTGGTCTACGCCTACACCAACGACCTCACCAAGGAGGGTCTCCTGGAAGCCCTGGAAACCCTCCTCCGGGCCAAGGGGGCCCTGGGGCGGGTGGACGAGGGGGGAAGGGGGGGCTTGGACTTCCGCAAGCGCCTCCCCCAGGGCCTCCACACCCCCAAGGTGCCCCTTTCCGCCAAGGACAAGCGCTACCGCCTGGAAAGGCTCCTCGAGGCCGAGGCTGGGGCCAGGATCGCCCCCGAGATCCGCCAGGTGGAGGCGAGCCTCTTGGAGTGGGAGCAGGAGGTCCTCATCGCCAACACGGAAGGGGTGTGGGCGGAGGAGAAACGGGTCCGCACCCGGCTTTTCGTCCTGGCGGTGGCCGAGGACGGGGGGGAGGTGCAGACCGGCTACGCCGGCCCCGGGAAGAGCGTGGGCCTGGAGCTCTTTGAGCTCTACCCCCCTAAGGCGGTGGGGGAAAAGGCGGCCAGGCAGGCCCTCGCCAACCTAAGGGCCCGCCCCGCCCCCGCGGGCACCTTCCCGGTGGTGGTGGGGCCCGGCTTCGGCGGGGTCCTCTTCCACGAGGCGGTGGGCCACCTCCTGGAGACCACCAGCGTGGCCAAGAAGGCGAGCGTCCTTTCCGACAAGCTGGGAGAGGCCATCGCCAGCCCCGCGGTCACCTACATCGATGACGGCACCCTGCCCCACGCCTGGGGCTCCACGGAGGTGGACGACGAGGGCCGGCCCACGGAGCGCACCGTGCTCATAGAAGGGGGGGTCCTCAAGGCCTACATGGTGGACCGGCTAGGCCACCTCCTCACCGGCTACCCCCTTTCGGGCTCGGGGAGGCGGCAGGACTACACCATCGCCCCCACCTCGAGGATGCGCAACACCTTCATCGCCCCCACGGACAAGAAGCCCGAGGCGCTCTTCCAGGGCATTGAGTTCGGTCTCTACGCCAAGGAGATGGGGGGCGGGCAGGTGAAGCCGGGAAGCGGGGAGTACAACTTCGCGGTGCAGGAGGGCTACATCATCCGCAAGGGGCGCATAGAGGAACCGGTGCGGGGGGCCATGCTGGTGGGCAAGGGTCCCGAGACCCTGAAGAAGGTGGTGGCGGTGGCGGACGACTGGGAGAACGCCCCCGGCATGTGCGGCAGCCTCTCCGGGGCGGTGCCCGTGGAGGTGGGCCAGCCCCACGTGCTGGTCTCGGAGATGGTGGTGGGGGGAAGGGCATGACCAAGGAAGAGGCCAAGCGCTACCTGCTTTCAAGGGCCAAGGCCCTGGGGGTGGAGGCCGAGCTCCTCTTCCAGGAGGAAAGGGAGCTCTCTTTGAGGGCCAGGAACGGGGCCCTGGAGGAGATCAAGGAGGCCCGGCAACGGGGGGTGGGCCTTAGGGTGGTGGCGGAGGACCGGGTGGGCTACGCCTACACGGAGGAGCTCTCCCCAAGGGCGCTGGACTGGGCCCTGGAGGAGGCCCGGGAAAACGCCCTCCTTTCGGGAAAGGTGGGAAGCCTACCCGGAGGAGGCCCCTTGGGAAGCCACGACCTCCTGGGCGAGGGGCTTTCCGCCCCCCTCGAGGCCAAGAAGGCCAAGGCCCTGGCCCTGGAAGGAGCCCTCCGGGAGGACCCCAGGGTGCGGGCGGTCCTCATGGGGGGGTACACGGAGCGGGAGGCCCAGGTCCTCCTGGCGAACACGGGGGGCCTGGAAGGGACCTACCGCACGGGGCTTGCTGCCCTCATGGGGAGCTTCGTCATGGCCGAGGGGGAAAGCGTCAAGCAGGGCTGGGACTTTAGGCCAGGGCGGGAGTTCCACGCCCTGGAGCCCGGGCGCACCGCCTTGGAGTTCCGGGAGAAAACGGCAAGGCTCTTAAACGCCAAACCCCTAAGGACTGGGCGCTACAGGGCCTACCTGGAGCCCAAGGCCATGGCAAGTCTCCTTTTCGTCTTTGCCCAGGCCCTATCCGGCAAGAACGCCCTGGAGGGCAAAAGCCGCCTTTTGGGAAGGCTTGGCGAGCGGATCGCAAGCCCCCTCGTAACCCTGGTGGACGACCCCCTCCTGGAAGGGGGGCTCCTCCCCCGCCCCTTTGACGACGAGGGTACCCCCGCCAGGCGGACGGTGGTGGTGGAGAAGGGGGTCTTTAAGACCTTCCTCCACAACCGGGAGACCGCCCAAGCCCTAGGCCAGGAAAACACCGGCCACGGGGCCCGGAACTACCGGGGGGTTTTGGGGGTGGCCCCGAGCAACCTGTACCTGGAGCCCCTGGGGAACCTGACCCTGGAAAAGGGGGTCCTCATCGCGGAGTTCATGGGCCTCCACGCGGGGGCGAACCCCGTCTCCCTGGACTTCTCCCTCCAGGCCCTGGGCCTATGGGTGGAGGAGGGCGAGGCGCGGTACGCCGTGGAGAACTTCGCCGTCTCCGGGAACCTCCTGGACCTCCTGGAAGGGGTGGAGGGGGTGGGGGCAGACCTGGACTGGCTCCTTGGGGGCTCGGCTTTCGGGAGCCCCACCGTGGCAGTGGCTGAGCTTTCCTTCGCGGGGGCCTAAGGTGAAGGTCTTCGTCACCCGGACCCTTCCGGGCGAGGCTCTCCATCGGCTTAGGACCGCGGGGCTTACGGTGGAGGTCCACGAGGGGCTCTTCCTTCCCCGGGAAGCGCTTTTGAGAAAGGTGGAAGGTGCTTCTGGCCTCATCCCCACGGTGGAGGATCGGATTGATGCCGAGGTCATGGACCGCGCGGGGCCGGGCCTCAAGGTCATCGCCTGCTACAGCGTGGGGGTGGACCACGTGGACCTCGAGGCCGCCCGGGAGCGGGGCATCCGGGTCACCCACACCCCGAACGTCCTCACCCAGGCCACCGCGGACCTCACCCTGGCCCTCCTCCTGGCCGTGGCCCGCAGGGTGGTGGAGGGGGTGGACTACGCTCGGGAAGGGCGCTGGCAGGCCTGGCACCCCGAGCTCCTCCTGGGGCTTGACCTGGAGGGCCTCACCCTGGGCATCGTGGGGATGGGGCGCATCGGCCAGGCGGTGGCGAAGCGAGCGGAGGCCTTTGGGCTTCGCATCGCCTACACGAGCCAAAGGGAAAAACCCCTCCCCTACCCCTTCCTCCCCCTGGAGGAGCTCATCCTCGAGGCGGACATCCTAAGCCTCCACACCCCCCTTACCCCGGAAACCCACCGCCTCATGGACCGGAAGCGGCTTTTTGCCATGAAGAAGGGGGCCATCCTCCTCAACACCGCCCGGGGAGCCTTGGTGGACACGGAAGCCCTGGTGGAGGCCCTAAAGGGGCACCTCTTTGGAGCCGGGCTGGACGTGACGGACCCTGAGCCCCTGCCCCCAGGCCACCCCCTCTACGCCCTGCCCAACGCGGTGGTCACCCCCCACATCGGCTCCGCCGGGAAGAGGACCCGGGCCCGCATGGCGGAGGTGGCGGTGGAAAACCTGCTTGCGGTCCTGGAGGGGAAAGAGCCCCCAAACCCGGTAGTATGAGCCCCATGAACTTCCTCGTGGGCTTCCTGGGCGGGGCGTTCGGCGGACTGGTGGGCCTAGGCGGGGGCACGGTGATGATCCCCCTCATGGTGGGGGTCTTGAAGCTCTCCCAGCACCGGGCCCACGGCACCAGCCTGGTGGCGGTCTTCTTCACCGGGCTCGTGGGGGCCATCACCTATGCCCTCCAAGGCTCGCTAAACCTGAAGGCCGCCCTTTTCCTGGCCACCACCGCCATTCTCACCGCCCGCCATGGGGCCCGCTACGCCCATGGCCTCTCCGAGCGGGGTCTAAAGCGGGCCTTCGGCTGGTTCCTGGTGGCCGTAAGCCTCCTCCTCCTCCTGAGGCCCTACCTGGCCCCGGTGGGCCTGGTTCGGGGGGAGGTGGCGGAGGACCTGGCCCTCCTCCTGGCCGGGGCCTTCACCGGCTTCCTCTCGGGGATGATGGGGGTGGGCGGGGGCACCATCATGGTCCCCGCCATGGTTCTCCTCCTGGGCCTGCCCCAGCACACCGCCCAAGGGACCAGCCTTCTCGCCATGGTGCCCGCCAGCCTGGTGGGGGCCTACACCCACCTGCGCCTGGGCAACGTGGACCTCCCCTTGGCCTGGGCCTTGGTGCCGGGGGTTCTCCTGGGAACCTTCCTGGGAGGGGAGGTGGCTCACGTCCTGCCGGAAGGTGCCCTGCGCCTGGTCTTCGCCGCGGTCCTCCTCTGGACAGGGGGGCGATACCTGAGGACTTAAAAGTGAACCATGTTACTTTCTCCTATGCGCAAAGGGCTTAAGGGTATGGGTAGAAAGGAGGTAAAGGCGTATGCGGCGCTGGCAGGACTGGGCCAACCTAGTCTTGGGGCTTTGGCTCATCCTCTCCCCGTGGCTCCTCGGGTACAGCGCCACCTCCGCTGCCCTTTGGAACGCCCTCATCGTGGGGGTGGTGGTGGGGCTCATGGCCCTTTTGCACCTCCAAAATGGCCCCATGTGGGAGGAATGGGTGAACGTGGTCCTGGGGGCCTGGCTCATCCTCTCCCCTTGGACCCTGGGCTTTAGCGCCCAGGGGAACGCCACCTGGAACATGGTGGTGGTGGGCCTCCTGGTGGGTGCCCTGGCCCTCAGCGTGACCCGGGAAAAGCCCAAGGCGGCCTAAACCGACCCCCCAGGGGCCTTGCGCCCCTGGGGGGCTTGGTGTAAGGTGAGCCTGGCCTTTAAACCGGTCCCGCGAGGCCGGAAAGGAGGGCAAACGTGGCAAGAGAAAAGGCAAAAGGAAAGGGGTGCGGGGCTTCGGCTCCGCTTTTTTTGGGGGTGGGGCGTGCGCTTTAAGGCCGAGCTCATGAACGGGGAGGAGATGCGGCGGGCCTTGTACCGCATCGCCCACGAGATCGTGGAGGCCAACAAGGGGGTGGAGGGGCTGGCCCTGGTGGGGATCCACACCCGGGGGATCCCCCTGGCCCAGAGGATCGCAGGCTTCATCCGGGCGTTTGAGGGGAAGGAGGTGCCGGTGGGGATGCTGGACATCACCCTCTACCGGGACGACCTCACGGAGATCGGCCTGAAGCCCCAGGTGCGGGAAACCCGCATCCCCTTTGACCTCCAGGGCAAGGCCATCGTCCTGGTGGACGATGTGCTCTACACGGGCCGCACCGCCCGGGCCGCCTTGGATGCCCTCATGGACCTGGGCCGCCCCCGGCGGATTTACCTCGCGGTGCTGGTGGACCGGGGGCACCGGGAGCTTCCCATCCGCGCGGACTTCGTGGGGAAGAACGTGCCCACCTCTAGGAACGAGGTGGTGAAGGTGAAGGTGGCGGAGGTGGACGGGGAGGACCGGGTGGAGCTTTGGGAAAGGGAGGAGGCATGAGGCACCTCCTGGACTTTCAGGGCTGGACGAGGGAGGAGGTGGAAAACCTCCTGGACACCGCCAAGGTGATGCGGGAGGTCCTGGAAAGACCCGTGAAGAAGGTCCCCGCCCTCCAGGGCTTCACCGTGGCCACGGTCTTCTTTGAGCCCTCCACCCGCACCCGCATCTCCTTTGAGCTGGCAGCCCGGCGCATGTCCGCGGACGTGGTCTCCTTCACCGCGGCCACGAGCTCCCTCCAGAAGGGGGAAAGCTACAAGGACACCCTCCTCACCCTCGAGGCCATGGGCATAGACGCCTACATCATCCGCGCCGATAGCGCCGGGGTGCCCCACCAGGCCACCCGTTGGGTGAAGGGGGCGGTGGTGAATGGGGGGGACGGCCGCCGGGCCCACCCCACCCAGGCCCTCCTGGACGCCTACACCCTCTTGGAGGCCTTGGGGGGCCTGGAGGGGAAGAGGATCGCCATCGTGGGGGACATCCTCCACTCCCGGGTGGCCCGCTCCAACGCCGAGCTCCTAAGCCTCTTGGGGGCGGAGGTGGTCTGTGCAGGGCCCCCAAGCCTCCTCCCCGAGGCCCTTCCTGGGGCCCGGCTCACCCCTAGGCTGGAGGAGGCCCTGGAGGAAGCGGACGCGGTCATGGTCCTGAGGCTCCAAAGGGAGCGGATGGAGGCGGGGCTCGTGGAGCTAGAGGATTACATCGCCCACTACCAGGTGACGGAAGCCCGCCTGAAGGGGGCCAAGCCCCAGGCCCCCCTCCTCCACCCCGGCCCCATGAACCGGGATGTGGAGCTGGAGGGCACCCTGGCGGACTCCCCTAGGAGCCTGGTCCAAAGGCAGGTGCAAAACGGGGTGGCGGTGCGCATGGCCGTGCTCTACCACGTGCTGGTGGGGAGGGAAAGGTGAGATTCCTTATCAAGAACGTCCTTTTGGTGGACGCCCAGGGCCAGCGGGGCCCGGCGGACGTGCTTATCGGCGAAGGCCTGATCCTCTCCCTGGAAGGGGGGGAGGCAGAGGAGGCCATAGACGGGGCGGGCCTTCTCCTCGCCCCGGGGTTTTTGGACCTCCATGCCCACCTGCGGGAGCCCGGGCAGGAGGTGAAGGAGGACCTCGCCACGGGGCTTTTGGCCGCGGCGCGGGGGGGGTACACGGACGTGGTCTCCATGCCCAACACCACGCCCCCCATAGACGCCCCCGAGGTGGTGAAGGCCCTTAAGGAGAAGGCGGCGCGCCTCGGCCTTGCCCGCCTCCACCCCGCCGCGGCCCTCACCCTGGGCCAGGAGGGGAAGGCCCTTGCCCCCCTGGGCCTCCTCAAGCAGGCGGGGGCGGTGCTCTTCACCGACGACGGGCGCACCAATGAGGACGCCGGGGTTTTGGCCCTGGGCCTCCTCCAGGCTGCGGCCCTTGGGACCCCAGTGGCCGTGCACGCGGAGGACACCTCCTTGAGGCGGGGCGGGGTGATGAACGACGGGGCCCTTGCGGACGCCCTGGGCCTTCCCGGAAACCCCCCGGAGGCCGAGGCGGCCCGCATCGCCCGCGACCTCGAGGTCCTCCGCTACGCCCTGAGGCGGGCCCACGGGGGCACCCCCCGCCTCCACGTCCAGCACCTTTCCACCCAAAGGGGCCTGGAGCTCCTCCGGGAGGCCAAACGAGCAGGCCTCCCCGTAACCGCGGAGGCCACCCCCCACCACCTCACCCTCACGGAGGAGACCCTAAGGGCCCTGGACCCCCTCTTCAAGGTGGCCCCGCCCCTAAGGACGGAGGCCGACCGGGAAGCCCTGGTAGAAGGGCTTCTGGACGGGACGATAGACGCCATCGCCACCGACCACGCCCCCCACACCCAGGCGGAGAAGGAGCTGGACCTTTTGCGGGCCCCCTTCGGGATCCCCAACCTAGAGGTGGCCTTCCCCCTCCTCTACACCGAGCTCCACCTGAAGGGGGGCTTCCCCCTCTCGAGGCTGGTGGCCCTCTTCACCGACGGGCCCAGGCGGGTCCTCGGCCTCCCTCCCCTCCACCTGGCGGTGGGGGCGGAGGCCAGCCTCGTCCTCCTGGATCCCAAGGAGCGCCCCGTGGACCCAAGCCGCTTCGCCTCCAAGGCCCGCTACTCCCCTTGGGCGGGGTGGCGCCTTGGGGGGTGGCCGGTCCTCACCCTGGTGGCGGGGCGGGCCGTGCACCGGGCGCTAGAATAAGGGGGTGCTGGAAACCCTCCTGAAGGCGGACGAGCTGGGCCCAAGGCTGGAGTGGGTGGGAGGGCTTCCCCTCTGGGAGGCCCACCCCACCTACCGCCACCAGAAGGCCGTGGACCGCATCCGCAAGGGAGAGGGGGCTTGCGGGTGCATCCACGTGGCCAACGTCTACGTGCGCTTCCCCGACGGCTCCTACACGAGGCCCGACATCGCCATCTTCTGCCGGGAACCCGAGGAGCTGGACAAGGCCATCGCCCTCCTCCCTAAGGCGATGGTGGAGGTGGTGGGCCGGGGCTACGAGGCCAAGGACCTGGAGATCGCCCCCCGCTTCTACCTTTCCCAAGGGGTGAAGGACGTGGTGGTCTTTGACCCCCCCACCCTCCTCGTCCTCCACCTGCGCCAAGACCGGGCGGAACGGCTGGTCTCCCCGGTGGAGATCCCCCTCCTTTGCGGGTGCACCCTTACGGTGTGAAGAGGTCCTGGAGCCGGGCGAGGCCCTCGGCCTCCAGCATCCGCAAAAGCCCCTGGAGCATCCTCCTCGGGAAAAAGGGCCCCCCGTAGACGAAGCCCGTGTAGGTCTGGACCAGCCGGGCCCCCGCCTTGAACCTTTCCCAAAGGTCCTCTGGGGTCTCCACCCCCCCCACGGAGACCAGGGTGAGGCCCTTGGCCCCCTGGGCCAGGTGGCGGAGGACCTCCAAAGCCCTTCCCTTCAAGGGGCGGCCGGAAAGCCCCCCGGCCTCCCGGGCCCAGGGGCTCCTTAGGCTCTCCCGGCTTAGGGTGGTGTTCACCGCCACCAGGCCTTGGAGGCGGTGCTTGTGGGCGAGCTCCAGCACGGTGTCCAGGGCCTCTAGGGAAAGGTCTGGGGCCACCTTGAGGAGGAGGGGTTTCTCCGTGGCCGGGCGAAGCCGGGAAAGGAGCTCGTCCAGGAAGGGGCCCTCCTGCAGGGTGCGAAGCCCTGGGGTATTGGGGGAACTCACGTTCAGGACGAAGTAGTCCCCATGGGGCTCGAGGACCTTTAGGGCCTCCAGGTAGTCCTCCGCCGCCCTTTCCAAGGGGGTGTCCCGGTTCTTGCCCAGGTTCACCCCTACCGGCAAAGGAAGCCCCCGGGCCCGAAAGGCCTCTAGGCGCTCCGCCGCCCTTATGGCCCCTTCGTTGTTGAAGCCCATGCGATTGATGAGGGCTCCGTCTTCGGGGAGGCGGAAAAGCCTTGGCCTCGGGTTCCCCCCTTGGGGCCTTGGGGTGAGGGTCCCCACCTCGGCAAAGCCAAAGCCCAGGGCCCACCAGGCCCCAAGGGCCCGGGCGTCCTTGTCCATCCCCGCGGCGAGGCCCAAAGGGTTCGGAAAGGAAAGCCCCATGGCCTCCACCCGAAGGCGGGGGTCCTCTACCCGGAGGAGGCGGGCCGGGACCTCCAGCAAAGGCCCACACCCCGACCAGAGGGCCAGGGCCTTCAGGGTAAGCTCGTGGGCGGTTTCCGGTTCCAGGAGGAAAAGGGCGCGGTGCATCCTTTCCATGGTATAATGCCCCCCATGAGGCGCGCCTTCTTCCTGTTTGGACTTCTCCTTTCTGCCTGCTCCATCCCTATCACCGTCAACCTTCCCGACCAGACCCTAAACTTGCCTGCTCTTCTAGACACCCAGGGCAAAGTCGTCTATTCCAAAGATGGTCTCTCCTTCAACCCTCCTCCCTTGGATGTGGTGCGGGGGATCCGGGTGGACGGAACCCTGGAAACTTCCCAGAGCCTTAACACCACTCTGGTGTTCTTTGCCCGCATCGGGAATCCAGCAGACGACACCAACTGCTCCCCTTTCATCAACCTTTACCTGTGCAGCCCAACCTCCAGTGACGAACAGGTGGGAGAAGCCTCCTTCACCAACTCCACCCGCTCCCCGCTGGTCCTTACGGGAGACGGGTTAGCGGAAGGCTTCCGCCAAGGCAGGTTCTGGCTGGGGGCACGGGTGGAAGGTCTTCCCTCCGCTCACCTCACCCTCACCTTCAAGAACATGCGGGCCACGGTCAACGTGGGGTTTTAAGGGGCCTTTTGTGCCCCCGGGTGCCTTTGGCCCCCGGGGCATCCCGTATCATGGGGATAGATGAAGGAGCTTCGCCTGGAACTTCCCGTCCTGCCCTTACGGAACACCGTCATCCTCCCCCACACCACCACCGGGGTGGACGTGGGGCGTCCCAAGAGCAAGAAGGCGGTGGAGGAGGCCCTCGCCGCCGACCGGCTCATCTTCCTGGTGGCCCAAAAGGACCCCGAGGTGGACGACCCCACCCCCGAGGACCTTTTCCCCGTGGGCACCCTGGCGGTGGTCAAGCAGGCCATGCGCCTCCCAGATGGCACCCTCCAGGTGATGGTGGAGGCCCGGAATCGGGCCCGCATCGGGCCCTACGTGGCCGCCCCTTACCTGCGCGCCTTGGGGGAAGTGCTCCCCGAACCCCCCCTCGAGGACCCCATCCTGGCCCAGGTCCTGGTGGGGGAGGTGCAGGAGGCCTTTGAGCGCTACGTGCAGAACCACAAGACCCTCCGCCTGGACCGCTACCAGCAGGAGGCGGTGAAGGGCACCCTGGACCCGGCCATCC
>NZ_JBBIMD010000012.1:0-42402 GCF_037444525.1 Thermus sp.
GGAGGTGGGCGGAGCGGAGGTTGAAGGGTTTTGCCGAGGTGCAGGAGGTGTTGGAAGGGATGCTTCGGGAAAGGTATGCCCCCCGTACACAGACGCTTACACATAAATCTTGACACGACCGGGGTGCTCCTCGCCCCCAGGGCGTGGAGGAGAAAGCCCGCCAGGAGGTAGCCCACCAGGGCGGGCAGGCCCAGGCGGTTGGCCAGAAGGCCCGAAAAGAAAGCTGCCCCCACCCAAAGGGCTTCCATGGCCTAAGGGTAGCAAAGCCAAACCCCGGGGGCACCCCCGGGGCCTTGGCCGTTTTTACCCTACTTCCCTTCCAGGGCCTTGTCCAAGAGGGCCTTCCACTCCTCGTAGGGGAGGAAGCCCGTCCTCTTCTCCCCGGCGATGAAGAAGGTAGGGGTGCCGGTGAGGCCCAGGTCCGTGGCCGCCTTCTGGTCCGCCAGGACCCCTTCCCGCTTCTTTCCGGAGGCCAGACAGGCTTGGAAGGCCGCCTGGTCCAGGCCCAACTGGCCCGCCAGGTCCACCAGGTAGCGGTCCAAAGCCTCCCCCTGGAGGGTGCCCCAGGAGGCGGCCGAGCGGAAGAGGACCTCGTGGTACTCGTAGTACCGCCCCTGGTCGGCGGCGCAGGCCGCGGCTTCCCCCGCCCGGATCACGTGGGCCTGGCCGGGGAAGGGGAAGTCGCGGAAGAGGTAGCGGACCTTGCCCGTGTCAATGTACTCCGCCTTGAGGCGGGGCAGGACGTTCAGGGCGTGGTTCTGGCAGTGGGGGCAGAGGTAGTTGGAGAAGTCCACCACCACCACTGGAGCGTCCTCCCGGCCCAGGGCGAACCGGGCCCCTTGGGCGGGGTCCAGCCCCTTTTGCCCCTTGGGGCCGAAGAAGATCCAGCCCAGGGCCAAGAGGGCCAAGAGGGCTACTACAAACGCTATAGCGCGTGGCATGGCCTCACTTTACCACGCCCTCCATGAGAGGGATTAACCCCGGTAAGGGGCCTGGCGGGCTTCACCCTCGGGGGTGAGGTAGAAGGGGTTTTGGTCGGTGGAGACCAGGGTCTCCCCCTGGATGGCCTCCTCGAGGTCCTTGGGCAGGACGAAGAGGGCCTCGATGTAGGGGGCGCTGAGGTGGCGCAGGGCCAGGTTCCGCTCCAGGATGCGGGCCTCGAGGGTGCCTTCGGAAAAGGCCGCGGGGTCAAAGGCATCGGAGGCCAGGAGGAAGCCGAAGTTCAGGAAGAAGCCCGGGATGTGGTTCTTGTAACTCCGCACATAGCGGAAGGCCTCCCGCACGGTGCGGTGCACCACGGGGTGGACCCGGTGATGGGTGAGCATGATCATCCCCGCCTGCATGCCCATGACCCCCCCAGGGTTCAGGTGGGCCTTCACCAGCCGGTAGAACTCCACGGTGTAGAGGAGCCGGGCCGGGTTGTCCTCCCCCACGGGGTCGGTGAGGTCAATGAGGATGACGTCGTACCGCTCCTCCGTGGCCTCCAGGTAGGCCCGGGCATCCCCGATGACCAGCACCGTCCGGGGGTCCTCAAAGGCCCCCTGGTGCCACTCGGGCATGTGGCGCTTGGCCACCTCCACCAGCTCTCCGTCGATGTCCACCATCACCGCCCGTTCCACCGTGGGGTGCTTCAGGACCTCCCTCAAGGTGGCCCCCTCCCCCCCGCCCACGATGAGGACCGTCTTGGGCTCGGGGTGGGCCAGCATGGCGGGGTGGACCAGGGTCTCGTGGTAGATATACTCGTCCCGCTCTGTGCTCTGGACATCCTTGTCCAGGATGAGGACCTTGCCGAAGCCCTTGGTCTCAAAGAGGAAGTAGTCCTGATAGGCGGTGCGGCCGGAGGCGATGACCCTTTCCATCCGCCGCACCAAGGTCTCATAGGGGGTGACGTGTTCAAAGAAGTACATGCCGTAGTCCATGCCTAACCTCCTTGGGTTCCGAAGCTCCTTCGCCGGATGGCGTGGTCCTGGCCGCGCCAGTAGCGGAAGGCCGACTCCTCCTTGGCCCCGAAGGCCCGGGAAAGCCCCTTTAGGACCTCCTCGGGGTCCACCCCGTCCCGGTAGAAGTAGAGGTCCAGGGTGGCGGAGGCGTTGTCCTCGGGCCAGGTGTGGATCATCACCGCGGCCACAGGGCTTACCACCGCCGCGGAAAGCCCCTGGGGGTGGAACTTGTACACCACGCTCTTGGCCGAGCCCTTAGGGGCCCCTAGGCGCAGCACCGCGTCCAAGAGGGCCGCTTCCACCATCTTGGGGTTTCCCAGCACGTCCAGATCGCAGCCGTAGATCTCCGCTACCCAGCGCCCGCCCGGCACCGTTTCCACAAGGCCCCATGTTAGCACACTAGCCGAAGAAGTCCTTCAGCTGGTCCTTGGTGATGAGGACCTCCCGGGGCTTGGACCCCCGGGCGGGCCCCACGATGCCCATGGCCTCGAGGGCATCCATGAGCTTCCCCGCCCGGGCATGGCCGATGGAAAGCCGCCGCTGCAGACGGCTTACGGACCCGTACCCTTCCTCCACCACGATCTCCGCCGCCTTCTTCAGGAGGGGGTCGGAGAAGTCCACCTCCCCCGGCCCCGCCCCCTCGGGGGTCTTTGGGGGTTCAAAATCGCCGGCGTAGGCCTCGGCGAAGCGGTCCTCAAAGCTCTGCCCCCGGAGGAAGCCGGAAAGCCTTGCCACCTCTTCCTCGGAGATGTAGGGCACCTGCAGGCGCACGGGCTTCACCAGCCCCGGCTGGTGGAAGAGGGCATCCCCTTGGCCGATGAGCTTCTCGGCCCCTTGGGTGTCCAGGATGGTGCGGGAGTCAAAGCCGCTGGCCACGGCGAAGGCCAGGCGGGCGGGGATGTTCACCTTGATGAGGGAGGTGAGGATGTCCACGCTGGGGCGCTGGGTGGCCAGGACGAGGTGCATCCCCGTGGCCCGGCTCATCTGGGCCAGGCGCAGGATGGCCCCCTCCACCTCCTTGGGGGCGGTCATCATGAGGTCGGCCAGCTCGTCCACCACGATGACCAGGTAGGGTAGGGCCTCCCCTGGACCCACCTTGGCGTTGTACTGCTCGAGGTTTCTAGCCCCCACCCCGCTCATCATCCGGTAGCGGCGCTCCATATGGGCCACCGCCCCCTGCAGGACCCCGGCCGCCTCCTCGGGGCTGGTGACCACGGGGCGCACCAGGTGAGGGATGCCCTCGTAGGGGGTGAGCTCCACCATCTTGGGGTCTATGAGGAGGAGGCGCAGGGTGGTGGGGAGGTGGCGGTAGAGGAGGCTCGCGATGAGGGTGTTGATGGCCACGCTCTTGCCGCTTCCCGTGGAGCCCGCGATGAGGAGGTGGGGCATCTTGGCCAGGTCCCGCACCCAGATTTCCCCCTCGATGCTCTTTCCCAGAATGAGGGGCAGAAGGGCCTTGGCGTTTTGGAAGGCGGGGGAGAGGACAGCCTCGGAGAAGCGCACCAGCTCCCGTTTGGGGTTGGGCACCTCCAGGCCCACGGTGTGTTTCCCGGGGATGGGGGCTTCAATCCGCACCGCCCCCACCGCCAGGGCCCGGGCCAGGTCGTTTTGGAGGCTTTGGATGCGGCTGATCTTCTCCCCCGGCGCGGGCAAAAGCTCAAACCGGGTCACGGAAGGCCCCCGGGCGTAGCCCACCACCTCCGCCTGAAGCCCAAAGGTCTTGAGGGTTTCCGCGATGGCCCGGGCGGTCCGCTGGGCCTCCTCCTCCAGGGCGCGGTTTTTCTCCTTGGGCTCCGGGGGGTCCAGGAGGTCTGGGGTGGGGAGGGTGAGGGCGGTGCTCTGGGGGTTGGCGGGGGTGGGGGGCTGGGCCGGCGGGGGTGGCTTGGGGATGGGCTCGGGTTCGGGGAAGACCAGATCCAGGTCCAGGGGCGCCTCTTCCGCCCCTTGGGGGCTTTCGGGCAGGGTGGGGGGAGCCTGCCCCGTGAGCAGGGCCTTAAGGCCCTCCCGCTCCGCCTCGGGGTGGGCTTCCAGGAAGCGGAGCCACTCCGAGAGGGTCTGGAAACGCCCCTTGAGGTCCTCCAAAAGCCCTGCCGCCTCCTCCCAGGCCCCCTTCCTTGCCTCCCGGAGCCTCAGGCCCTGGAGGAGGCCCTTCAGGGTGGGGGTGAGCTTGGGGAGCCGGGTTAGGCTTTCCAGCCGGGCCTTCAGGGCGCGGGCCTCGAGGAAAAGGGCTGCCCGCCTTTCCTCCAGGGCATCCCTCAAGGGCCCCTGGCCGGGTAGGGGGGTCTTTAGGCCCTCCAGGAGGGAGAGGAGCTCGGGCAGGAGGGGCCTTTGGTCCTCCTCCAGCCTCTTCCTAAGCTCCGCCACCCGGGCTTCCAAAAACTCCCGCAGGGCCCTTTCCACCTGGGGAAGCTCCGCGGGGCTTAGGCTTTGGGCCAGGGTCTTGAGGGCGGTGTGCTCCGGGTAGAGCCGGGCCAGGCCAAGGAGCGTTCGCCGGAGGAGAAAGGCCTTCAGGCGGTGGCGCAGGGCCCTTACCCCCTCCACCCCCTTCCGCACCCCTTGGCTTAGGAGGAAAAAGGGGGGGTGGCCCAGGAAGAGGTCCAGGAGGAGGCCCGCCAGAAGGAGGGGAAGGAGGAGGCCGAACCCCCCCGCCCAGGCGAAAAGCCAGGCCCTTGCCCCTTCCCCCATTTGGCCCGACCAAGGGGGGGGCAGGAGGGGAAGGAGGGCCAGGGCGAAGAGGAGGAGGAAGCCTGCCCCCCTTAGGAAGGGCCTAAGGGGTTTTTCCAGATAGAGAAGGGCGGCCAGGGCGAAGAGGAGGGGGGGGAGCAGGTAGGCGGAAAGCCCCAAGACTCGGTAGAGGCGTTCGTCCAGGAAGGCCCCGATGGCCCCCGTGGGGACCGGCCAAAGGGGGGCGGTGAGGAAGAACCCCAGGGCCCCCACCCCTAGGGCCAGGGCCTCGAGGTCCCGGTTCTTTTTGGCCTTGGTGGAGCCCCGCTTGGCCATCAGGGGGATTATAAAGGGAAAAGCCCCCGCCCTTAAGCGGGGGCTTGCCCCATGGGGCTGGTTTAGCGCTTCAGTTCCCGGATGACCGCCTGGGTGAGGTCGGTGTCCTCGTCGGCGTAGACCACCAGGCCCGACTGGGCGGCCACCTGCCGGCTCATGACCACGGCGAAGCCCTGGGCCTTGGCCACCTTGGCGATGGCCTGGTCCACGTCCTCCAGGATGGGCTTCAGGACCGCGTCCTGCCGGTCTTGCCACTTCTTCAGGGTGTCCTGGTAGCTCTTGGCCAGGGTCTCGTAGTCCTGCCGCTCCTTGGCCGTGGCCTGGCCCGCGCGCACCTTCTGGTCCAGGGGCTTAAGCTTCTCCTCTAGGGGGGCGAGCTCCTTTTTGGCCTGGGCCTGCACGTCCTGGACCTTCTTGTAGTCCGGGTGGGCCTGGACCAGGGCGTTGGCGTCCACGAAGCCAATGCGGGTGGCCACGGTCTTGTTCTGGGCCAGCTGGGGGGTAAGCAGGGTGAGCCCTGCAGCCAGGAGGGCGAAGAGGGAAAACCGCTTCATGGGAAGGAGGTTACCCCGGAGGCGTGAAGGAGAGGTGAGAGGAGGGCCCCTTGTGGCTTAGGGGTGGGGCGGGTAGGGTGGGAGATGGGAGGTGTGGTATGCGCAAAGCGTGGATTCTTTTCCTGGTATTGGCCTTGGGAAGCGCGGTGCAAGCCCAGCGGGCGGTGTCCTTGCGGCTTTCCTTGCCCCTTGCGGGCTTCGGCCTTGGCCTCGAGGCCCCCTTGGAGCGGAACACGGCTTTTAGGGTCTACGGTGACCTTTTCCCGGGGGGTCCGAGCGTCCTTCTCGCCGGGGACTTCCTCTTCAAGCCCGACCTAGGCCAGGTGGATCGGGACCTTAGGGGCATCCGGCCCTACTTCGGCGGGGGGCTAGGGGTGAGGGTGCCCAGCGGGGGTAGCCCGGATCTGGGCTTGGGCTTGGCCCTAGGGGTGGAGTTCCTCCTGGAGCCCCGCACCGGGGTTTTCCTGGAGGGGGCCTACTTCTACCCCTTTGGGGGCGGGCAGGGGAGCCGCCTGGTCCTGGGGGCGAACCTCCGCTAAGGCTTAGGCCCCTTGGGCCCCGTTCCTTCATGGGGAACGGGGCCAGGACATTTTTCTCTCCCCTTCGGTTTAGACTGGAAGCGGAGGTGAATAAGGCATGCTTGTGCGGGAATGGATGACCCCCAACCCCCTTACCGTGGACCCCGACACCCCTGTATTGGAAGCCATCAACCTGTTGAAGCAAAAGGGGTTCCGCCGCCTCCCCGTGGTGAAGGATGGGAAGCTTCTGGGGTTGGTGACCGACAAGGACCTCAAGGACGCCATGCCCTCCAAGGCCACCACCCTTTCCGTGTGGGAGATGAACTACCTCCTCTCCAAGCTCACGGTGAAGGAGGTCATGGCCAAGCCCGTGATCACCGTGGGGGGGGACGAGCCCTTGGAGAAGGCGGCCCTCATTATGGAGGAGAAGAAGATCGGGGGCTTGCCGGTGATGGAAGGGGAGAGGCTTGTGGGCATCATCACCGTGACCGATGTGCTTAGGGCCTTCATTGAGGTCCTGGGCCTTAGGCTTGGGGGCCTCCGCATCACCGTGGACATCCCCGACGTGCCTGGAGCCCTGGCCCAGATGGCCCAGGCCGTCCCCCCGGCCAACATCGTCTCCATCGCCACCGCCAAGCACCTCCCGGGCTACCAGCGCCTGGTCCTAAGGGTGGTGGGGGAAGGGGTGGAAGGGGTGCCCGACCGGCTTAGGACCGCGGGGGAGAAGGTGGTGGACGTCCGCCCCGGCTAGGCCCTCAGGCCCCGTTCCGGTAAGCGGGGTAGGAGCCTAGCACCTTGAGGAAGGCAGCCCGGCGCAGGAGGGCGAGGAGGGCCTGGGCCGGGCCTGGGTCCTCCACGTGGCCCTCGAGGTCCAGGTAGAAGAGGTAGCTGAAGGGCTTGTCCCGGCGGGGGCGGGACTCCAGCTTGGTGAGGTTCACCCCGGCCTCGGCGAAGACGGAAAGGGCCTCCAGAAGCCCCCCGGGCCGGTGGCGCACTGCGAAGACGATGCTGGTCTTGTGGGGGCCCTCCCCTTTGGGGGGTTCCTGGCGGCCGATGATGAAGAAGCGGGTGTAGTTGTGGGGGTAGTCCTCTATGTTCTCCGCCAGGACCTCCAGGCCGTAAAGCTCCGCCGCCCGCCTCGAGGCGATGGCCCCCACCCCAGGCTCTGGGGCTTCGGCCAGGGCCTTGGCCGCCCCCGCGGTGTCAAAGACGGGGATGGGGGCAAGGCCCATGCGGGCCAGGAAGCCGTCGCACTGGGCCAGGGCCTGGGGGTGGCTTTTCACCGCTTTGAGCTCTCGCAGGTCCATGCCCTTGGGGGCTAGGAGGCAGTGCTCCACCCGGTGCACGATCTCCCCCACCACGTGCAGGTCGCTTTCCAGGAGGAGGTCGTAGGTCTGGTTGATGCTCCCCGCGGTGGTGTTCTCCACCGGCACCACCCCAAGCTCCGCCTCCCCCTCCTCCACCGCGGCGAAGACCTGGTGAAAGGTGGGGAAACCCAAGGGCGTGGCCCCGGGGAAGGTTTTGAGAAGAGCCTCCTCGCTGTAGGCCCCCTCGGTGCCCTGGAAGGCGATCCTCATGTCCCTTATGGTAAACCCGCCCGGGGGTAGGATAGGAGCGTGGCGCGGCTTCTCGTGGTGGACGACGACCCCAGTGTTCGCTACCTCCTGGAGGTGGTCCTCTCCGCGGACGGCCACCAGGTGGTCCTGGCGGACTCCGCCCGGAAGGCCCTAGAGGTCTTGAAGCGGGAAACCCCCGACCTCATCCTCCTGGACATCATGATGCCGGAGATGGACGGTCTCACCCTCCTGGGGCGGATCCGGGCCGTCCGGAGGCTTGCCAAGGTGCCCGTGATCATGCTCACCGGGGGTGGGGAGGAGCTTGCGGGGCCCAGCCGGGCCTTGGGGGCGGACCTCTTTCTGGAAAAGCCCGTGAGCGGCAAGAGGCTGAGGGAGGCGGTGCGGGCCCTCCTGGACCGGGAGGGTTACCTCCTGCCCGGAGGGGAGCGGGTAAAAAGCCTCGAGGCGGTGCGGGCCCACCTCCGGCCCCTCCTCCCCGAGGAGGAGCGCTTCAAGGCCCTTTGGCTCAAGACTCCAAGCCGCCGGGCCCTCCTTTCCAACCTGGTGGCCAAGGGCTGGACGGAAAGCCTCCTAAGGCGCCTCCTCCCGGGCCCCTACGACCTCTATGACCTCCTGGGCCACCTGGCCTACGGCTGGCCCCTTATCCCCCTGGAGGAGCGGGTCCAGCGGGTGGAGGCGCCCAGGTTCGCCCCCCTCCTTTCCCGGTATCGCCAGCTGGGCCGCCTCCCCCTGGAGGGAGACGGGGAGGTGGAAGCTCTGGCCGCCCTCCTGTACGCTTGAGGGGTGCTCGAGGTCCGGGAGTTCACCGAAGCCCAAGCCTGGAACGCGCTCCTTTCGGGCTTCCCCATCACCAGCGCCCTCCAGTCCTGGGGCTGGGGGGAGGTTAAGAGGCTTTCCGGGTGGGAGCCCCTACGGCTTGGGGTCTACGAGGGAGGGCGCCCCTTGGGGGCGGCCCAGGTTCTCCTAAAGCCCCTTCCTGGCGGGCTCAGGTTGGCCTATGCCCCCAGGGGGCCTGCCCTTTGGGACCTTAAGGACCTCCCCTGGGTGGTCCAGGCCCTAGCCCAAAGGGTCCGGGGGGCCTACCTCCACCTGGAGCCCGAGGCCGGCCTTCCCGCCCACCTCCCCCCGCCCGCCTTTCCTGGCCTTCACCCCATAGAGCCCATCCAGCCCGCCTACTCCCTCTGGCTGGACCTCACCCAAGGGGAGGAGGCCCTCCTCAAGGGCATGAAGGAGATGCACCGCAGGAACGCCCGCCTGGCCCTAAAGCGGGTGGAGCTTTCCGTGGAGGGGGAGGAGGCTTTCCCTGAGTTCTTCCACCTCTTTGAGGAAACCAACCGCCGCGCCCGGCTCCTCCAGCACAGCGAGGCCTACTACCGCGCCGTTTTGAAGGAGATGAACCAGCCCTTGGGGGAGGCCTTCATCGCCCTGGCCCGGAAGGAGGGGGAAGCCCTGGCCGCGGGGCTTTTCGTGGCCTTCGCCGGCAGGGTGGACTACCTCTATGGGGGAAGCAGCCGCAAGCACCCCGAGGCCAAGGCCCCCATGGGGATGCACCTGGCCGCCATCCGCCACGGCTTGGCCCGGGGGTACAAGGTCTACGACCTCTGGGGGGTGCCCCGCACCCCGGAGGGGAGCCACGCGGAGGGGATCCACCGCTTCAAGGAGGGGTTTGGGGGCAGGCGGGTCCAGTTCCCCGCCTACGCCTACCCCCTTTCCCCCCTCTACCGCCCCCTCCTCCTCCTCCTCCGCCTGCGCAAGACCTGGATCAACCTCCGGGTGCGGGGGAATCCCCGGGACGTGTTGGCCTAGGCGTCATCTTTCTCAAGGGCCATGGGCTAAGGTGGAAGGCGTGTGGCGCTACCTCCTCCTTCTCCTGCCCTTGGCCCTCCTTCCCCTCCTCCTCCGGGGCGCGCCTCCTGAGGGGAAAGGGGAGGCGAGGGTTCGGCTTTACGGAGTGGAGTTTTTCCTCTTCCCTGAGGAAGAGGGGGTGGAGTGGCGCTTCCAGGCGGAGGAGATGCGGGAGGAGGGCGGGGCCTTCCGCATCCTGGGGGGGCTTAAGGGGGAGCGGTACGTGGAGGGGCGGCTGGACCTCAGGCTCTTTGCCCCGGAGGTGGTGGTGGACCCGGGGGACAACCTCCGGGCCCCCTATGCCCGGGTGGAGATCCTGAAGGGGTGCTACCGCCTGGAGCTTTCCCGCCCGGGGCTTGGGGAGGTCCTCATCCGCCAGGAGGAGGGCTTTTTCGCCCCTTGGGTGCGTATAGAAGCCCCCAACCTCCGGGGGGAGGCCCTGGGCTTTCGCTCGGACTTCGGGCTGAACCGCCTCGAGGCCCAAAACCCCCGCTTTGAGTTCCCCGCCGGGGGGGCCTTTGGCCCCTGCACCGTGGAAGGAGGCGAAGGATGAAGCGAACCCTTTTGGTTCTCGGCGTCTTGGGCTTGGCCCTGGCGGCCAGCAACGTGCGGGTGATCCAGGTGGAGGGGGGAAGGCTTTCGGGGGACCTGCGGTATGGCCCCTGGACCTTTGAGGGGGGGGTGAAAGGGCGGGTGAAGGACCTGGAGATCCAGGCCCCCCGGGCCACCCTCACCGCTCCCAAGGGCAAGACCATGCAGGAGGCGGAAGGGGAACGGGAGGCCCGCTTTGAAGGGGGTGTGACCGTTCGCCGGGGCCGGGTGGAGGCCAAGGGCCCCGCCCTGGTCTACCGGGAACGCACCGGGGAAGGGGAGCTTTTGGGCCCCGCAGAGATGCGCCAAGCCCCGAAGCCAGGGGAGGACCCGGTGGAGGTCTCGGCGAGCCGCATGACCTTCCAGGTGGACACGGACACCTCCACGAGCGAGGATGCCCTCCTCAAAAGCGGCAACCAGGAGGGGCGGGCGGGCTTGGTCTACTACGAGGAGGAAAGGGGCCTTGCGGTCTTCACCGACCCCAAGGAGGTGGTCCTCACTCGCAAGCGCCGGGACGGGGACCTGGTCATCCGGGCCAAGGAGGTGCGGAGCCTCACCGGTCCCAAGCAGCTCATCGCCACCGGGGGGGTGCGCCTGGTGGACGGGGATTTGGTGACCGTGGGGGATAGCCTCTACTACGACGACACCACCGGGGAGGCCATCGTCTTGGGCCGCCCCGCGGTGAGCGAGAACAAGAAGGAGGGCTTCAAACTTTCCGGGGCCACCCTTCTCCACAATGTGAACCGCCACCAGGTCCGGGTCTACGGCCGGCCCTTCCAGCTCCCCCTGGCCCAGTTCAAGAAGCTCGGGGAGAAGTAGGGTGCGCGGGGCGGGCCTCCTCCTCCTCCTGGCCTTCCTGGCCCTGGCCCAGGAGGTCTTCCGCCCGGAGGTGGAGCTCCTCCGCAAGGAGAAGCGGGTGGTGGCCTCGGTGAGCGGGGAGGAGGAGAGCCTCTTCTATGCGGAGTACGGGGACCTCCACCGGGGGCCCTTGGTGCTCCTGGAGGAGGGGAGGGTCCAGGTGGGGGAAAGGGCCTTCTTCCGCGACGCGGGGAGCCTCCTGGAGGAGGGCCTAAGGGTGGGGGAGGAGGTGGAGGCCGCCTACAACCCCGACCTGGAGCGGGAGGGCCTCCCCTACCTCATGCGCCTTCGGCGGGTCTTGGGGGAGGGGGAAGGGCGTTACCTCCGCCTCGTCCTCTTTGACCCCAAGGGGGTGGAGGTGCGGATCGGGGAGGACCTAAGGGCCGAAGGCCCTGTGGGGGTGGTGGAGCGGGGTGGGGTGGAGGAGCTTTACCTCACCGGGGGGGAGGCCCGCTACCTGGAGGCCGAGGGGCGCCTGGACCTTCGCCCTGGCCCGGGGCAGGTCCTGGTCCGGCAGGGGGCGGTGCAGGTGGAGGGGAAGGCCCTCCGCTACCGGAACGACACGGGGGAGGCCCTCCTCGAGGGCCCCTTAGCCTTAAGCCGGGAGGGGGAAAAGCCCCTAAAGGGCCAGGCGGGAAGCCTCCTCTACCTCCTGGACGAGGACCGGCTCTGGCTCCTAGGGGGGGTGGAGTTCCGCCAGGGGGGAAGGACCACCAAGGCCGAGCGGGCCCTCCTCCGGGAGAAGGAGGGCTACGCCTACCTCTATGGGGGCGTGGAGAGCCGGGATGAGAAGGGCTTTCTAAAGGGCGAACGGGTCCTCTACACCCTGAGGACAGGGGAGGCCATCGTCCTTGGGGGGGTGGCGGGGGAGTTCAGGGAGTGACCCCGGCCATGAGGAGGCCCAGGCGCTCCTCCGTGGCCTCCTCGGGGGCCACCTCCCCCACCACCCGCCCCTCGTACATGACCAGGATGCGGTCGGAGAGGGCCAGGACCTCGTTGAGGTCCGCGGAGACCAGAAGGACTGCAAGGCCCTGGTCCCGGGCCTCCACCAGGGCCCGGTGGATGAACTCAATGGCCCCCACGTCCACCCCCCGGGTGGGCTGGGCGGCGATGAGGAGCTTTGGGCCCCTTAGGAGCTCCCGCCCCACCACGATCTTCTGCTGGTTGCCCCCGGAGAAGCGCCGGGCGGAAAGCGCTGTGGAGCGGGGGCGCACGTCAAAGGCCTCCACCAGATGCTGGGCGTGGGCCTCCGTGGCCTCGTCGTCCAGAAAGCCCAGGAAGCCCCGGAAGGGCTTCTGGTGCTGGTCCCCCAGGATGGCGTTTTCCCTCACGGCGAAGTCCAGGACCAGGCCCCGGGCCAAGCGGTCCTCGGGAATATGGCTCACTCCTAAGGCCCTGACCCGCCGGGCGGAGGGGGGAAGGGGCTGGCCCAGGAGGCGCACCGTCCCCTGGTGGGGCCTTAGCCCGGCCAGGGCTTCCACCAGCTCCGTCTGCCCGTTCCCCTCCACCCCGGCGATGCCCACGATCTCCCCGGCCCGCACCTGGAAGCTCACCCCCTTGAGCCTGGGGGGGGCAGAGAGGCTCTCCACCTCCAGGACCGTTTCGCCGGGGCGCGCGGGGGTCTTTTCCACCCGTAGCACCACCTCCCGGCCCACCATCATCCGGGCCAGGGCCTCGAGGCCGGTCCCCTCCTTGGGCACCGTGCCCACCACCCGCCCGTCCCGGATGACGGTGATGCGGTCGGCCACCTCCAGCACCTCCTTGAGCTTGTGGCTGATGAAGATGGCCGCGTTTCCTTGGGCCACGTAGGCCCTTAGGAACCGGAAAAGCTCCTCCGCCTCCTGGGGCGTGAGGACCGCGGTGGGCTCGTCCAGGATGAGGATCCGGGCCTCGCGGTAAAGGGCCTTTAGGATCTCCACCCGCTGCTGCACCCCCACGGGGAGGTTCTCTACCCGCTCGTCCAGGGGCACGTGGAAGCCAAGCCTTTCCATAAGGGCCTGGGCCTTCCTACGGGCCTGGTCTAGGTCCAGGTAAAGGGGGCTTCCCGGTTCCAGGCCCAGGACCAGGTTCTCCAGCACGGTGAAGGGTTCCACCAGCATGAAGTGTTGGTGGACCATGCCGATCCCCGCCCGGATGGCGTCCAGGGGGCTTTTGGGCCGGTAGGGCTTACCGTCCACCCACATCTCCCCGTCGTCTGCGGGTTGGAGGCCGTAGACGATCTTCATCAGGGTGGACTTCCCTGCCCCGTTTTCCCCCACCAGGGCTAAGACCTCCCCCCAGTCCAGGTCCAGGCTGATGCGGTCGTTGGCCAGGACCAAGGGGAAGCGCTTGGTGATGTCCTTCAGGACCAGGGCCTTCGCCACCCCAAAAGTATATCCTCCCTGTGGCCCTCACGGGGGGCAGGGGGGTAAAAGGAAGCACCCCGCCGAGGGAAGCCTCGGCGGGGACCCCAAAAGGGGGGTTCAACAAGCGTTTACCGTGGGGCGTTTTTAGCGGCTTTCGGGCACCTTGATCTGCCCGGCGATGATCTGCCGCTTCAGGGTCTCCAGCTTGGTTACCAGGGTCTGGGGCAGGAGGGCCTTGTTGTACTCGTCCAGGGCGTAGCCCACCCCGTTGTTGCTGAGGCCGAACTCCCGCACCCCGCCCTTGAAGGTCTTCTGCACCACGCTCTTGATGACCTCGTAGGTGGCCACGTCCACCCGCTTCATCATGGAGGTGAGGCCGTGGTTCAGGGTGGCGGGGTTGTTGTCCGTGTCGCCCAGGTAGTTCTGGTTGGCGTCCACACCGATGAAGAAGAGGGGGGTGGCCTTGGCGCCGTCCGTGCCGCAGGTCCGGGTGTAATCCGCGTACTTGGGCACCTTGGCGTAGGGGTCGGCCTTGCGCACGAAGCGAACGTTGCCCCCTTCCTTCAGGCACTTGGTCTGCTTAACGAAGTCAATGAGCCCGAGGCCGGAGCCGCCGGCTGCGGCGTAGATGATGTCCGCCCCCTGGCGGGCCTGGGCCGCGGCGATCTCCTTGGCCTTGGCGGGGTCGTTCCAGGCGGCGGGGGTGTTGCCCACGTACTGGGCCAGGACCTTGCCCTGGATCCCGTCCTCCTTGAAGGCGTACTCCGCCCCGGCCCGGAAGCCCGCCTCAAACTTGTGGATGAGGGGGATGTCCATGCCGCCGATGAAGCCCACCACCCCGGTGCGGGTCATCTTCCCGGCGATGTAGCCCACCAGGAAGCTCCCCTCGTGCTCGCGGAAGACCAGGCCCACCGCGTTGGGGAGCTTGCCCTCCCCGGGCACCGCGTCAATCACCGCGAACCTCACCTTGGGGAACTCCTTGGCTGTGGCGGTGATGGCGGGCTCGTTGGCAAAGCCCACGCCGATGACCAGGTCAAAGCCTTCCTGGGCGAAGGTGCGGATGCCCTGGCCCACCTGGGAGGGGTCTGCGGGTTCAAAGTCAAAGATCTTCACCCCAAGGTCCTTGGCGGCCTTCTGCGCCCCTTCCCAGGCGGACTGGTTGAAGGAGCGGTCAAACTTTCCGCCCGCGTCAAAGGCGATGCCCACCCGCACCTGGGCAAGCCCTAGGCCGAGGGCTAAAACCGCGCTTAGAGCCAGAATCCTCTTCATGTTCACCTCCATACGGCAGTCTGCCGCCATGCATTATACCGGGGCCGTAGACTAGGGGCATGACCCTGGAAGAGGCGAGGCGGCGGGTGAACGAGCTAAGGGACCTCATCCGCTACCACAACTACCGCTACTACGTCCTGAACGACCCCGAGATCTCCGACGCGGAGTACGACCGGCTTCTTAGGGAACTCCAGGATTTGGAGGCGCGCTTCCCCGAGCTCCAAAGCCCTGACTCCCCCACAGCCCAGGTGGGGGCGAAGCCCCTCGAGGCCACCTTCCGCCCCATCCGCCATCCCACCCGCATGTACTCCCTGGACAACGCCTTTACCCCTGAGGAGCTCAAGGCTTTTGAGGAGCGGATAGAGCGGGCCTTGGGGGAGAAGGGCCCCTTCGCCTACACCGTGGAGCACAAGGTGGACGGGCTTTCCGTGAACCTCTACTACGAGGAGGGGGTCCTGGTCTTTGGCGCCACCCGGGGGGACGGGGAGGTGGGGGAGGAGGTCACCCAGAACCTCCTCACCATCCCCACCATTCCCAGGCGCCTTAAGGGGGTGCCGAAGCGCCTCGAGGTCCGGGGGGAGGTCTACATGCCCATAGAGGCCTTCCTCCGCCTGAACGAGGAGCTGGAGGAGAAGGGGGAGAGGATCTTCAAGAACCCAAGGAACGCCGCCGCAGGCTCCCTACGGCAGAAAGACCCCCGGATCACCGCCAAGAGGGGCCTTAGGGCCACCTTTTACGCCTTGGGCCTGGGCCTAGAGGAGACGGGGCTTAGGACCCAGTACGAGCTTCTCCACTGGTTAAAGGAGAAAGGCTTTCCCGTGGAGCACGGCTTTGCCCGGGCCAAGGGCGTGGAGGAGGTGGAGGGGGTTTACCAGAGATGGCTTTCTGAACGGCGCCGGCTCCCCTTTGAGGCCGACGGGGTGGTGGTGAAGCTGGACGAGCTCAGGCTTTGGCGGGACCTGGGCTACACCGCCCGTGCACCCCGCTTCGCCATCGCCTACAAGTTCCCCGCGGAGGAGAAGGAAACCCGCCTTCTGGACGTGGTCTTCCAGGTGGGGCGCACGGGCCGGGTCACCCCGGTGGGGATCCTAGAGCCCGTGTTCTTGGGGGGAAGCGAGGTGGCCCGGGTTACCCTGCACAACGAGAGCTACATTGAGGAGCTGGACATCCGCATCGGGGACTGGGTTTTGGTCCACAAGGCGGGGGGGGTGATCCCGGAGATCCTAAGGGTCCTGAAGGAAAAGCGCATGGGGGAGGAAAGGCTCATCCGCTGGCCCGAAACCTGCCCCGAGTGCGGCCACGCCCTGGTTAAGGAAGGGAAAGTCCACCGTTGCCCGAACCCCCTCTGCCCCGCCAAGCGCTTTGAGGCCATCCGCCACTACGCCTCCCGCAAGGCCATGGATATCGGGGGCCTGGGGGAGAAGCTCATAGAAAAGCTTTTGGAAAAGGGCCTGGTGCGGGACGTGGCCGACCTCTACCGCTTGAGGAAAGAGGACCTGGTGGAGTTGGAGCGCATGGGGGAGAAGAGCGCAGGAAACCTCCTCCGCCAGATTGAGGAGAGCAAGGGGCGGGGTCTGGAGCGCCTCCTCTTCGCCCTGGGCCTTCCTGGGGTGGGGGAGGTCCTGGCCCGGAACCTGGCCCGGCGCTTCCGCACCATGGACCGGCTCCTCGAGGCCTCCCTGGAGGAGCTTTTGGAGGTGGAGGAGGTGGGGGAGCTCACCGCCAAGAACCTCCTCGCCACCCTACGGGACCCCGCCTTCCGGGACCTCGTCCGGCGCCTTAAAGCCCTGGGGGTGGAGATGGAGGCCAAGGAGGCGGGGGAGGGTCCCCTTTCCGGACTCACCTTCGTCCTCACGGGGGAGCTTTCCCGCCCCCGGGAGGAGGTGAAGGCCCTCTTGAGGCGCCTTGGGGCCAAGGTCACGGACTCCGTGAGCCGCAAGACGAGCTATGTGGTGGTGGGGGAGGCCCCGGGGAGCAAGCTGGAAAAGGCCCAGGCCCTGGGGGTGCCCACTTTGGACGAGGAGGCCTTTTTGCGCTTCCTGGAGGAGAAGGCGGGGGTGGGGAGGCCCTAGGCCTCCTCGGGGAAGACCTTCTCCAGGGCCTCCTTTAGGCGGCTTCCGGAGAGGTCGAGGGCGGTGAGGGCCTTCTCGTAGGCCTCAGGGGTGAGGAGCCCCCTTAGGGCAAGGAGTTCCGTCCGGGAAAGGACCCTGGCGTGGAGGACGTGCTCCTCAAAGGCGGCGTAAGCCATGGGCACGTGGGCCTTCACCATCTCCGCCATGGCCTTGGCGTACTGCCGGATCTCCCATTGCGCCTCGGGGGCAAGCCTTAGGGCCAGGAAGTGGAAGAGGTTGTGCAGGTCCTGCTTCCAGTAGAACTCCGTGTAGAGGTTTAGGGGCAAGACCATGCGGGCCATCTCCCGGGCCACGCCCTTCTCCAGGAGGGCCTGGTAGGCCCGGTAGGCCTCCTCCTCCACCCCCTTGAGGATGGCGCTCAAGGCCTCTTTCTCCTCCACCTCTCCCTCCGAGGCCTGTTTGTTGCGCTTGGCTTGCTTCCGCCAGGTGGCGGGCTCGTAGAACTCCTCCTTGAGGATGGAGTAGCGCCCCGAGATCTCGTTCACGCTGGCCGTGCGGTGGCGGAACCACTGCCTCACCACAAAGATGGGGGCCTTCACGTGGAACTTGAAGACCACCATCTCAAAGGGGCTGGTGTGGCGGTGGCGCATGAGGTAGTCGATGAGGGCCCCGTCCTCCCGCACCGTCTTGGTGCCCTCCCCGTAGGACACCCGGGCCGCCTGGACGATGGAGTGGTCGCTCCCCATGACCTCCACCAGGCGCACGAACCCTTTGTCCAGAACCTTCCGTTCCATCCCCTAGAGTCTACGCCCTTGGCCTCCTCCCTCAAAAGGCGTAGGATGGAAAGGCTAGGCGCCCTGCGCCCTTTTGGAGTCCTTATGCGGAGCCTGCCGGATTTTCCCCTGCCCGATGCCCGGGGGCGTTTTGGCCCCTACGGGGGCCGGTACGTCCCCGAGACCCTCATCCCCGCCCTGGATGAGCTCTTGGAAGCCTACCTCGAGGCCAAGCACGACCCCGCCTTCCTGGCGGAGCTGGACCACTACCTGAGGACGTTTGCCGGCCGCCCCACGCCCCTCTTCCACGCCAAGCGGCTTTCGGAGTACTGGGGCGGGGCCCAGGTGTACCTGAAGCGGGAGGACCTCCTCCACACCGGGGCCCACAAGATCAACAACACCTTAGGCCAGGCCCTCCTCGCCCGGCGCATGGGCAAGAAGCGGGTCATCGCGGAGACGGGGGCGGGCCAGCACGGGGTGTCCGTGGCCACGGTGGCCGCGCTTTTCGGCTTGGAGTGCGTGGTCTACATGGGCGAGGAGGACGTGCGCCGCCAGGCCCTAAACGTCTTCCGCATGAAGCTCCTCGGGGCCGAGGTCCGGCCCGTGGCCGCGGGAAGCCGCACCCTAAAGGACGCCACCAACGAGGCCATCCGGGACTGGATCACGAATGTGCGCACCACCTTCTACATCCTGGGCTCCGTGGTGGGCCCCCACCCCTACCCCATGATGGTCCGGGACTTCCAGAGCGTCATCGGCGAGGAGGTAAAGCGGCAGAGCCTGGAGCTTTTCGGCCGCTACCCCGATGCCCTCATGGCCTCCGTGGGGGGTGGGTCCAACGCCATCGGCCTCTTCGCCCCCTTCGCTTACCTTCCGGAAGGGGAAAGGCCGAGGCTCATTGGGGTGGAGGCCGGGGGGGAAGGCCTTTCCAGCGGGCGGCACGCCGCCAGCATCGGGGCCGGGAAACGGGGCGTGCTCCACGGGAGCTACATGTACCTTCTTTACGACCATGACGGGCAGATCACCCCCGCCCATTCCGTCTCCGCGGGGCTGGACTACCCGGGGGTGGGGCCGGAGCACAGCTACTTCGCGGACCAGGGCATTGTGGAGTACGCCAGCGTCACCGACGAGGAGGCCCTAGAGGGCTTTAAGCTTCTTGCGCGCCTCGAGGGCATCATCCCGGCCTTGGAGTCCGCCCATGCCATCGCCCATGCGGCCAAGGTGGTGCCCGAGATGGACAAAGACCAGATGGTGGTCATCAACCTCTCAGGCCGGGGGGACAAGGACGTGACCGAGGCCATGCGCCTTTTGGGGGGAGAGCTATGACCACAAGGGAGGCGTTCCAAAAGGCCAAGGCGGAGGGCCGCTCGGCCCTCATCCCCTACCTCACCGCGGGCTTCCCCAGCCGGGAGGGGTTCTTGGAGGCGGTGCGGGAGGCCCTGCCCTATGCGGACCTCCTGGAGATCGGCCTGCCCTACTCCGACCCCCTAGGGGACGGCCCCGTGATCCAAAGGGCCAGCGAGGTGGCCTTGAGGAAGGGGATGAGCGTCCAGGGGGTGCTGGAGCTCTTAAGGGAGGTGCGGGCCCTTACGGAGAAGCCCCTTTTCCTCATGACCTACCTGAACCCCATCCTGGCCTGGGGGCCCGAGCGGTTCTTCAGCGCCTTTAAGGCCGCGGGGGCCAGGGGCCTTATCCTCCCCGACCTGCCGCCGGACGAGGACCCGGCCCTGGTGCGGCTCGCTCAGGAGATCGGGCTGGAGACGGTCTTCCTCCTTGCCCCCACCTCCACCCCTCGGCGCATGGCTACCGTTCTTCCCTACACCACCGGCTTCGTCTACGCGGTCTCCGTTACCGGGGTCACGGGGGCCCGGGAGCGCCTGCCCGAGGAGGTGAAGGACCTGGTGGCCCGCATCAAGGCCCAAACGGACCTCCCCGTGGCCGTGGGGTTTGGGGTCTCGGGGCGGGCCACCGCCCAGCAGGCCGCGGTGGCCGATGGGGTGGTGGTGGGGAGTGCCCTGGTACGGGCCCTTGAGGAGGGCCGCCCCTTGGCGCCCTTGTTGGAGGAGATTCGGGAGGGGCTTAGGGCCCGGGAAGCGGTATAAGGCCCAGCCCGCCCAGGGGTTTTTGACCGAGAGGGCGCCTAGGCCAAGGGGAGCTCCACCGGCTCGGGCTCGTTCAGGATGGCCTCCGGGTCGGGGTAGCGGAGGATGCGGTAAAGGGGGTCCCGCTCTGCGGGGCAGAAACCCGCGTCCACGATGTGCCGCACGATCTCCTTCACCGTGGCGTGGGTGCGCCCGTGCCCCCCAGCGGCCGAGACCACGTTTTCCTCCAGCATGGTGCTCCCGAAATCATCCGCCCCGTAGAAGAGGGCGGCCTGGGCCACCTTGAAGCCCAGGGTGGGCCAGGAGGCCTGGAAGTGGGCGAAGTTGTCCAGGGCAAGGCGGGCGATGCTTAAGGTCTTGAGGTACTCGTGGGCCGTGGCCCCGGGGGCCTTCCCCTTGAGGCGGGTGTGCTCCACCTGGAGGGTCCAGAGGGCGAAGGCGGCGAAGCCGTTTCCGTAGCGCTCCAGGGCCCTATCCTGCTGGGCGCGGAGGCCCAGGAGGTGGGCGGTGCGCTCCTTTGGGCCTTCCCCGAAGCCGATGACCATGCTGGCCAGGGTGTAGAGCCCCAGGGCTTGGGCGGCGTCCATGATACGGTACCAGTCCGCGGTGCGGATGCGGGCCGGGGCCGCCTTTAGGCGCACCTCGTCCACCAGGATCTCCGCCCCCGCCCCGGGCAGGCCGTCCAGGCCCGCTTCCTTCAGATTTTCCAGGATGGCTTCCGCCCTAAGGCCCGTAAGCCTTTCCAGGCCTAGGATCTCCTCCGGGCTGAAGGCATCTATGCGCAGGTCGGGGAAGCGCGCTTTGAGGGAGCGGAGGAGGTCCAGGTACCAGTCCAGGGGGAGCTCGGGGTTTACCCCGCCCTGCATGAGGATGCGCCGCCCCCCCACCTGGTAGAGCTCCTCTATCTTCCTGGCGATCTCCTCAAAGGTGAGGGTGTAGGCGTCCTTCTGCCTTCGCGTGCGGTAGAAGGCGCAGAAGGCGCAGGCCACGGTGCAGACGTTGGTGTAGTTGATGTTGCGGTCTATGAGGAAGGTGACCACCTGGGGGTCCGTCTTCTTGATCCGCACCGCGTGGGCGGCGGCGGCAAGCTCAGGCAGGGGGAGGTCATAGAGGCTTAGCACTTCCCCTTCGGAAAGCCTCTCCCCAGCCACGGCCTTCTCCAGGACATCCATGCCTCCCATGCTACACCCCTTTTTCCAGCGGAGGGTGGCCTTCGGTAAAATCGGGGTATGGAACTCAAGCTGATTCCCATTGAGAAGCCGGAGAACCTGAACGTCATCCTGGGGCAGGCCCACTTCATCAAGACCGTGGAGGACCTGCACGAGGCCTTGGTGACCGCGGTGCCGGGGATTCGCTTCGGCCTCGCCTTCTCCGAGGCCAGCGGCAAGCGCCTCATCCGCCGCTCGGGCACGGACGAGGCCCTCACCGAACTTGCGGTGAGGAACCTCCTGAACCTGGCTGCAGGACACACCTTTCTCATCGTGCTGGGGGAGGGGTTTTACCCCATCAACGTCCTGCATGCGGTCAAGGCCTGCCCCGAGGTGGTGCGCATCTTCGCCGCCACCGCCAACCCCCTGAAGGTGGTGGTGGCGGAGGAGGGGGAGCAGCGGGCCATCCTTGGGGTGATGGACGGCTTTGGGCCCCTCGGGGTGGAGGACGAGGCCGAGGTGGCCTGGCGGAAGGACCTCCTAAGGCGCTTTGGGTACAAGCTCTAAATACCCCGCCCAAGCCTTCCTGGGCGGGGTTTGGCGCAAAAGCTTCGGTGGGGGTACTTAAAGGGCGCGGAAGACGGCCTCGAGGATCTCCAGCCCCATGGCCGCCTCCTCCTCGGTGAGGACCAGGGGCGGGGCGATGCGGAGGGCGGAAGGCCCTGCGGGGAGGAGGAGGAGGCCCTTTCTAAAGGCGAGCTCCACCGCCTTGTCCCTAAGGTCGGGCCGCTCCTCTTCCGGGCCGCCGAAGTCCAGCCCGATCATGAGCCCCCGGCCCCGCACGTCCCCAAGGAAGGGGAAGCGGGCCTGCATGGCCCTAAGCTCCCCTAGGAGGAAGGCCCCCACCCGGGTGGCGTTTTCCATGAGGCCCCCCTCCAGGAGGTCCAGGGTGGCAAGGGCCGCGGCTGCAGAGACTGCCTGGCCTCCGAAGGTGGTGCCGTGGGCCCCGGGGCGCCAGCTCCCGAGTTCCTCCCGGAAGAGGACGGCGCTTAGGGGGTAGCCCGAGGCCAGGCCCTTGGCCAGGACATAGACGTCCGCCTCCACCCCCTCGTGCTCCAGGGCGAAGAAGCGCCCCGTGCGCCCGGCCCCGGTCTGGACCTCGTCCGCCACCAGGAGGATGCCGTGCCTTTCCAAGAGGGCCTTCAGCTTGGGGATGAAGCCCGGGGGCGGGACCACGTACCCCCCTTCCCCCTGGATGGGCTCGAGGAAAAGCGCGGCCACCTCCTCCGGGGGCAGCACGGTGCGGAAGAGGTGCTCCAGGTAGGCCAAGACCGCCTTCCCCACCGCCTCGCCCCTCGCCCCCAGGGGTGGGCGGAAGGGGTTCGGGAAGGGGAGGTGGACCACCCCGGGGAGGAGGGGGGCGAAGCCTTGGCGGTACTTGGACTGGCTCGCGGTGAGGGAAAGCGCCCCCATGCTCCTTCCGTGGAAGGCCCCGGTGAAGGCCAAAAGGTAGGGGCGGCCCGTGTGGTGGCGCACCAGCTTGATGGCGGCCTCTATGCCCTCGGTCCCCGAGTTGCCGAAAAAGACCCTATACCGCCCGCCCAGCCTTTCCACGAGCCGCTCCGCCAGGGTGAGGGTGGGGTCGTGGGTGAAGTCGGAGAAGCACACGTGGGCGAAGCGCTCCGCCTGGGCCCGCACCGCCTCCAGGACCTTGGGGTGGGCGTAGCCCGTGGTGTTCACCGCGATGCCGGCCATGAAGTCCAGGAACAGGTTCCCGTCCACGTCCTCCAGGAAGGCCCCCTGCCCCCGGGCGGGGACGAAGGGGTAGGGGCGGACGTAGGAGGGGGAGAGGACCCGTTCCCCCCGCTCCAGCATGGCCTTGGCCTTGGGACCCGGTAGGGGGGCTTTCACTTCCGGTCGCATGGGAGGAGTCTACCAGGGAAAGAAGGCCCCATGCACGGGATTTTTATGCACGGGGAGTGGGGTTTAATCCCGGCTTTCCGGTGTGCTCAGATGAGATCCAAACTCAGCAGGTGGGGCCGGGCGTAAAAGAGGGTGAGGGCGGTGGAGGCGTCCTGGATCTCGCCCCGCTCCAAAAGGGCGTAGGCCTCTTTAAGGGGAAGCTCCACCACCTCTAGAAGCTCCCCATCCTCCAGCTTGGGCTCCGCCACCACCCGGGCCTCGAGGGCCAAAAAGGGGTGGAAGACCACCGCGGTGAAGGAGGGCTGGGGGTGGAAGGAGGGGAGGGGGATGAGGCTTTTGGCCCTTGCCCCCACCTCCTCCAGAAGCTCCCTGTGGGCCGCCTCCTCGGGGGTTTCCCCCGGGTCCACCTTCCCCGCGGGCACCTCGAGGAGGAATTTCCCCGTGGGGTGGCGGTACTGGCGGATGAAAAGCCCCGTCCCCTCCGGGGTCACCGGCAGGACGAAGCTCGCCGCCACCGGCCCCGGGCGGTAGATGTAGGTAAGCTCCCGGCCCGTGTGGGTCCTAAGCCTTTCCCGCACCAGGCGCACGGGCTCGGAGAGGAGCTCTTCCAGTTCCAGCCGTTCCCAGGGGCTCATCGCATCTTCTCTATGACCCGCCGCACCTTGTCCCCCGGGGCCTTAGGCCCCAAGGCCTTGGTCACCACCCCGATGGCCGCCAGGGGGTTTTTGAACTGGGAGAGGTCCAGGTTCTCCCGGATCCAGGCCTCGATCTCCTCCTCCGTCATCTCCTTGGGCAGGAAGCGGTCCAGAAACTCCACCTCAAAGGCGTTCCCCTGCTCCAGGGCGATCTCCTTGAGGGCCTTTAGCACCTTCACCGCCTCCTCGTCGGGGAGGGGCTTGCCGTCCCCCTTTCGGTCCAGCTCCGCCTTCACCACCCGGGCGAAGTCCAAGGTCTTCTGGTCCCGGGCCTTCATGGCCTCCTTGATGGCGTCCTTGATGGCCTCGTAGATCATCCCCTCCAGTCTACTCCTCGGGGCTTGGGGGGTGGGGTGCTTGGCTTGAGGGGGTAGAATCCTTCCTGGAGGTCAGGATGAAAGCCTTTTCCAGCAAGTACGGCAACGCCCTGGAGCTTGGGCACCTCATCGCCGGGGAGGAGGTCTTTGAGGGCCAGGTCCTGGAAAGGAGGAACCCCTCGGACCGGGAAGATCTCATCGCCCGCTTCCCCGAGGGCACCAAGGACACCCTAAGGCGGGCCGCCCGGGCGGCGCGGGAGGCCTTTGAGGCCTGGTCCCGCACCCCTGCGCCCGTCCGGGGCCAGGTCCTCTTCAACCTGGCCAAGATCCTGGAGCGGGAAAAGCCCACCCTCACCCGGCTCATGGTGCGGGAGGTGGGGAAGACCTTTAAGGAAGCCGCGGGGGACGTGCAGGAGGCCATAGACACAGCGGTCTTCTTCGCCTCGGAGGGGCGCAGGCTCTACGGCCAGACCGTGCCCAGCGAGATGCGGGACAAGGAGCTTTTCACCTTCCGCCGGCCCCTGGGGGTGGTGGGGATGATCACCGCGGGCAACTTCCCCATCGCCGTGCCCAGCTGGAAGCTCATCCCTGCGGTGCTCACCGGGAACACGGTGGTGTGGAAGCCCTCCGACGACGCCCCCACCCTTTCTTACCTCTTTGTGAAGCTCTTTGAGGAGGCGGGCCTACCCCCTGGGGTCATCAACCTGGTCTTCGGGGGCGGGAAGGATTCCACGGGCCAGTGGCTGGTGGAGCTCATGGACGAGGGGTTTTTCCAGAAGTTCGCCTTCACGGGGAGCACCAAGGTGGGCCGCTGGATCGGGGAGGTGGCGGGGCGGAACCTCGTCAGGCCCACCCTGGAGCTTGGGGGGAAGAACCCCCTGGTGGTCATGCGGGACGCCGATTTCGACCTGGCGGTGGAGGGGGCTTGGTGGAGCGCCTTCGCCACCGGGGGGCAGCGGTGCACCTCCGCGGGGAACATCCTGGTGGACGCCCCCATCTACGAGGAGTTCAAGCGCCGCTTTTTGGAAAGGGTGGAGGCCACCCAGGTGGGCAATCCCCTTCTCCACCCCGGGGTGACCTATGGCCCCTTCATCAACGAAAGGCTTTACCAGCGCTGGCAGGAGCACTACGCCTGGGGGGAGAAGGAGGGGGCGGTCCTCCTCTATGGCCGGGGGCGGATCACCCGGGAAAACCCCTACCCCCGTTTCCTCGGGGACCCCGAGGCGGGGCTTTTCGGCTGGCCCACGGTCTGGGAGGCCCGGCCGGGCATGCGCCAGTTTGAGGAGGAGATCTTCGGCCCCACCATCAACCTGGTGAAGGTGGACGGGATTGAGGAGGCCATAAAGGTGGCCAACAGCACCCCTTACGGGCTTTCCAGCGCCATCTACACCAACCACCGTCACTGGGCCTACCTCTTCAAGGTAGGCATCCGGGCGGGGATGACCAGCGTCAACAACACCACCGTGGGGGCGGAGGCCCACCTGCCCTTCGGTGGGGTCAAGGCCAGCGGCAACGGGGCGCGGGAGTCGGGGATCTGGGTCATAGAGGAGTACACCTACTGGCACGCGGTGAACGAGGAGTACTCGGGCCGGTTGCAGCTCGCCCAGATGGACACCGGCTACATCAGCCCCAAGGCCCCCACCCCCTGGGGGGAGGTGCTGGGGTTTTAAGCACCCCGCCGAAGCGAGCGCTTCGGCGGGGGCACCTTTTAGGGGGCGTATAATCTTAGCGGTGATGCTATGGGAATCCCCGCCTACCGGCCCCCGGAGGACCCGGGGCTATGGGATGTGTACCTGGAGTGGCTGGAGCGGGCCCTCAAGGTAGGCCAGGTCCACCCCACCACCCTCGAGTACCTGGCCCACCCCAAAAGGCTCGTCACCGTCTCCCTGCCCGTGGTGATGGACGACGGCAAGGTGCGCTTCTTCCAGGGCTTTAGGGTGGTGCACGACATCGCCCGGGGGCCCGCCAAGGGCGGGGTGCGCTACCATCCCCAGGTGACCCTAGGCCAGACCGCGGGCCTTGCCGCCTGGATGACCCTGAAGGCTGCGGTGTGGGACCTGCCCTTTGGGGGGGCTGCGGGGGGCGTGGCCGTGGACCCCAAGGCCCTCTCCGGGCGGGAGCTGGAGCGCTTAACCCGCCGCTACACCGCGGAGCTCATCGGCCTCATCGGGCCGGACGTGGACATCCTGGGCCCGGACCTGGGCACGGACCAGCAGGTCATGGCCTGGATCATGGACACCTACTCCATGACCGTGGGCTCCACCGTGCCCGGGGTGGTCACGGGGAAGCCCCACGCCCTGGGGGGTTCGGAGGGGCGGGACGAGGCCGCGGGGCTGGGAGTGGCCCTGGTGCTCAAGGAGGTGGCCGAGCGGAGGGGCCTGCCCCTAAGGGGGGCCCGGGTGGCCCTCCAGGGTTTCGGCCAGGTGGGGGCGGGCTTCGCCCGGAAGGCGGAGGCTTTGGGGCTTAGGGTGGTGGCCGTCTCCACCCGGCGGGGAGCCATGTACCGGGAGGAGGGCCTTCCCGTGGAGGAGCTTCTCGCCCACTACGAGGCCACGGGGGAGCTTCCCCACTACGACCTGGCCCCGGAGGAGCTTTTCGCCCTGCCCGTGGACTACCTGGTCCTGGCGGCCCAGGAGGGGGCCTTGGATGGGGAAGGGGCGCGGGGGGTGCGGGCGAGGGCGGTCCTCGAGGCCGCCAACTTCGGCCTCACCCTGGAGGCCGAGGCCCACCTTCTGGGGCGGGGGGTGGTGGTGGTGCCCGACCTCCTCACGGGGGGCGGGGGGCTTCTGGCGAGCTATCTGGAATGGGTCCAAGACCTTAACATGTTCTTCTGGACCCGGGAAGAGGTGGAGTCGCACTTTGCCCGCAAGGTGGCCTCCACGGTGGCCGAGGTGCTCTCCGAGGCAGAAGGCGGGGGCCTGGACCTGCGCATGGCCGCGCTGGGCCTGGCCCTGAGGCGTCTGGACGAGGCCACCAGGCTTCGCGGCGTTTACCCCTAAAGGAGCGATATGAAGAGTGAACCGCTTTCCTACTTGGGTAAGGACGACGGACCTTGGCGCATCTTCACGGAGCAGGTGGACCGGGTGGTCCCCTACCTGGGGCGGCTTGCCCCCTTGGCGGAAAGCCTCAAAAGGCCCAAGCGCATCCTGGTGGTGGACGTGCCCATCCACCTAGACGATGGCACCGTGGCCTACTTTGAGGGCTACCGGGTGCACCACAACACCGCCCGGGGCCCTGCCAAGGGCGGGGTGCGCTACCATCCCCAGGTCACCCTTTCCGAGGTCATGGCCCTGGCGGCCTGGATGACCATCAAAAACGCCGCGGTGGGCCTGCCCTACGGGGGGGGCAAGGGGGGGATCCGGGTGGACCCCAAGAAGCTCTCTGTAAGGGAGCTTGAGCGCCTGACCCGCCGCTACACCTCCGAGATCGGCATCCTCCTGGGCCCAGACCGGGACATCCCTGCCCCCGACGTGAACACGGGGGAGCGGGAAATGGCCTGGATGATGGACACCTTCTCCATGAACGTGGGCCGCACCGTGCCCGGGGTGGTCACGGGGAAGCCCATCGCCTTAGGGGGTTCCCTAGGCCGGAAGGATGCCACCGGCCGGGGGGTTTTCGTCACCGCCGCCGCGGCCGCGGCCAAGATCGGCCTCTCCATTGAGGGGAGCCGGGTGGCCATCCAGGGCTTCGGCAACGTGGGCAACGCCGCGGCCCGCGTCTTCCACGACCATGGGGCCAAGGTGGTGGCCGTCCAGGACGCCACGGGCACGGTCTACCGTGAGGAGGGGATAGACCCCTATGACCTCCTCCGCCACGTGGCCGAGACCGGGGGGGTGCGGGGCTACCCCAAGGCCGAGCCCCTCCCCAACCCGGAGTTTTGGGCCCTGCCTGTGGAGTTCCTCGTCCCCGCGGCCCTCGAGGCCCAGATCACCGAGCAGAACGCCTGGCGCATCCAGGCCAAGATCATCGCGGAAGGGGCCAACGGCCCCACCACCCCCGCCGCGGACGACATCCTCCAGGAAAAAGGGGTGCTGGTGGTGCCCGACGTCATCGCCAACGCGGGTGGGGTCACGGTGAGCTACTTTGAGTGGGTGCAGGACTTCAACTCCTACTTCTGGACGGAGGAGGAGATCAACGCCCGGCTGGAAAAGGTCCTGCGGAATGCCTTTGAGGCGGTGTGGCAGGTGGCGGAGGAGAAGAAGATCCCCTTGCGCACCGCCGCCTACGTGGTGGCCGCCACCCGGGTCCTGGAGGCCCGGGCCCTTCGGGGGCTTTACCCTTAAGATGCGCCCGGACTGGCCCCGCTTTGGCCGCGTGACCCTGAAGCCCATGGCCGAGGGGCTTTCGGAGGAGGAGTGGCGGGGCCTTTACGAGACCTTCCGCGACCCCGAGGTGGCGGAGTGGAACGGCGCAAGCCCTTTGCGGAGCCCCTTTTGGCTCTTCAAGCGCTTTGTCCTGGCGGAAAACCGCCGCCAGGACCGCCGGGCCTTCGTCATCCTGGACGAGGGGGGGGCCTACGTGGGCACCCTCGAGCTCTACAACCTCACCCCGGAGGAGGCCACCTTGGGCATCCTCCTCAGGCGGGACCGGTGGGGCCAGGGCTACGGCACGGAGGCGGTGCGGGCGGCCTTGGCCTACGCCTTTGGCCCTTTGGGGCTTAAGCGGGTGCGCCTCCGCACCTTTGCCCACAACCTGCGGGCCCGTCGGGCTTTTGAGAAGGCGGGCTTCCGGGAGGTGGGGGAAAGCCCCGGGCCCCGGGGCCACCGGGACGTGCACATGGAGGTGCGGCGTGAGGATTTTAGCCCCGAGGCTTAGGGAAGAGGTTTTCGCCCTCCTCCCTGAAGGGGTGGAGGTGCACTTCCTGGACGAGCCCTGGCCTAGGGGGGCGGACCTCTTCATCCCCCCCTTTGGCCAGGCGGAGACCGTGCGGCGGGTGCTGGAGGGGGTGGAGGTGCGGGTGGTCCAGACCCTCTCCGCGGGGGTGGACTGGATCCTGCCCCTTCTCCCTCCGGGGGTGACCCTCTGCGATGGCTCAGGGATCCACGACGTTCCCGTGGCCGAGTGGGTGGTCATGGCCCTGCTCGCCCTCCTCAAGGACCTCCCGGGCTTTTTGGAAGCCCAAAGGCAAAAGCGCTGGGCCCCGAGGCGGCTTTCCGACCTCGAGGGCAAGACCGTCCTCCTTCTGGGCTACGGCGCCATTGGCCGGGCGGTGGAGGAGAGGCTTCGGCCCTTCGGGGTGGAGGTCCTCCCCGTGGCCAAGCACGCCCGGCCCGGGGTCTACACCCCCAAGGACCTCCCCCACCTCCTCCCCCAGGCGGACGCGGTGGTCCTCCTCCTCCCCCTCACCCCCGAGACGCGGAAGGTGGTGGACCGGGCTTTCCTGGAGAGGATGAAGCCGGGGGCCCTCCTGGTGAACGCGGGCCGGGGCGGGCTGGTGGACACCGAGGCCCTTTTGGAAGCCCTGGAAGCGGGCCGGGTGCGGGCCGCCCTGGACGTCACGGACCCCGAGCCCCTCCCCGAGGGCCACCCCCTTTGGGCCAAGGCCCACCTCCTCACCCCCCACGTGGCCGGGTTTTCCGAGGGCTTTACCCGCCGGGCGGCCCGGTTTTTGGCCGAGCAGGTGGGGCGCTACCTCCGGGGGGAGCCCCTTCTCAACGTGGTGCGGGAGGGGTACTGATGGTGGTGATCCTGTGGTGGTGATCCTGCACGGGGACCTGCGGCGGTTTGGGGAGCGCCTCGAGGTGGAGGCCAAAACCCCCAAGGAGGCCCTGGAGAGGCTCGGCATCCCCCTGGAGGAGGTTTGGCTACTGGCGGTGGGGGATAGGCCCGTGGAGCTTTTAGAGGAGGTGGAAGGCCCCCTCGAGGTCTACCCCCCGGTGGCGGGGGGTGGTATACTTTTCTTCCTGCCCTGAGGCAGGCGGCGCACAAGGGGGGAGCCGGACGCCCACCCCGCGTAGAAAGGAGCGAAGATGGACAAGAAAACCCTCCTCTCTACGCCCGTGGAGCCCATTGACATCAAGGCCTTTGACGCTGGGCCCATCCTCGAGGCCATGGGCAAGACGGCCTTCCAGGCCAGGAACCTCCACCGCGCGGCGGAGATCTACCTCAAGATGCTCCAGGACGACTGCGCGGTCATCCTCACCCTGGCGGGGAGCCTGGTCTCGGCGGGCCAGGGCCTCATCGTCCACGACCTCATCCGCAAGGGGCTGGTGGATGCCATCGTGGCCACAGGGGCCAACATCGTGGACCAGGACTTCTTTGAGGCCCTGGGCCACCGCCACTACCAGGGGGACCCCAAGGCCGACGACGAGACCCTAAGAAGGCTCTGGGTTGACCGCATCTACGACACCTACATTGACGAGGCCGAGCTCCGCCACACGGACTACACCATCGCCGAGATCGCCGACACCCTCCCGCCCCGCCCCTACTCCAGCCGCGAGTTCATCTGGCACATGGGCCGCTATCTGGCCGAGCGGGGCCTGGGGGAAAGGAGCATCGTCCGGGCGGCCTACGAGGAGGGGGTGCCCATCTTCGTCCCCGCCTTCTCCGACTCCTCCGCGGGCTTCGGCCTGGTCTACCACCAGGTGAGAAACCCGGGGGCCCACGTGACCATAGACTCCGTGGCCGACTTCCGCGAGCTCACGGAGATCAAGCTCAAGGCGGGCACCACCGGCCTGGTGATGCTGGGGGGCGGGGTGCCCAAGAACTTCGCCCAGGACATCGTGGTGGCGGCGGAGGTCCTAGGCCACCAGGTGGAGATGCACAAGTACGCCATCCAGATCACCGTGGCTGACGAGCGGGACGGGGGGCTTTCCGGCTCCACCCTCTCCGAGGCCCAAAGCTGGGGCAAGGTGGACGCGGCCCTTTCCCAGATGGTCTTCGCCGAGGCCACCCTGGCCTTCCCCCTTCTCGCCTCCTACGTCTACCACCGGGCCCCGGCGCGGGCCAAGCGGCGCTACGCCGACCTCTTTTCCCTAGAAGTTCCCGCTTAAGGTCCTAAGGCCCCCGGGGGGTGGCGGCCCCCCCGGGGAGTTTGCTAGACTCTTCGGCAAATGCCCGAGGAATTGCGCGCGTACCTAAGGGAGCGTTTTTTCGTCCAGGGGCCCCTTTCCCCCGGGCGGTTTGAAGCGGAGCTTGCCAAGCGGGTGGGAAGCCCGGCCAAACGGGCCCCCCTGCTTAAGGCCTGGCGGGCCTACCTGGCCGGGGGCGGGCGGGAGGCGGTGCGAAGTTTTTACCAAGAGGTTCTAAAGGTCCCCAAGGGAGAGGCCCTGGTCTACGGGATGCACCTCCCCTTTCTGGAGTTTTACGCCCAGGCGGTGCCGGAAAGGGTGGAAGGGCGGGTTTTGGAGGTGGGGCCCTTCACCGGGGCCCTGGTGGGCTACCTGGAGCGGAAGCGGCCCGACCTCTCCTGGCACGTCCTCGAGGGGGTGGAGGAGGCCTACCGCCTGGGGCGGGAGCGGGTGCCGGAGGTGGTCTGGCATTTGGGCTGGGCCGAGGAGGCGGAGCTTCCCCCCTTTGACACCCTACTTCTCCTTTCCGTCTTCCCAGAGGGGTACCTGGGGGAAATAGAGGGCCGGCTGGAGCCCCAAGCGTTTTGGGAGCGCTTCCGGTTCTTCCCCCGCATGGCTGCCCTGGCCCGCCTCCTCCGCCCCGGAGGGCTTCTCGTGTACGGGCACGGGCCCTTCCTGGGCAAGTGCCCCGAGGGGGTAGAGGAGGGCCTTAAGCGGTTGGGCTTTTACGGGGTGGAGCGGGTGGGGGAGGGGGAGTACGTCTTGGTGCTGGCCCGCAGGCCCGAAGCCCTAACCCTCCAGGCGGAGGAGGCGGTGCGCCCCCAGGTGGCGGAGGAGGGGGTGCCCGTCCTGGCCTCCGGCCCTTACCCCGTGGAGGAGGCCCGGGCCCTTTTGGAGGCGGGCCGGTACGCGGAGGTCCTGACCCTCCTCCCCGAGGACCCTCCTCCGGGGGACCCCAAGGGCCGGGAGGCCCTTTACCTCCGGGGCCGGGCCCTCTTCGCCCTCTCCCGCTTTGCGGAGGCGGAGGAGGCCCTCCGCGAGGCCCTTTCCGAGGAGGCGGAGGACTACAGGGCCTTGGCCTTGGTGGAGCTTGGGGACTACCAGAAGGCCCTTCCCCGCCTCGAGGCCCTGGCGGCGCGGGGGGGACGGTACCGGCTCTACTTGGGCCGGGCCTATCTGGGCCTGGGGCGCTACGCGGACGCCCTAAGGCAGTTCGTGGAGTCCGGCCTCCCCGAAGCGGAACTCTACATCCAAGACACCCTGGAGCGCATCGCCGAGAGGATGCGCCGCTTTGCCCGGGAAGGGGAGTGGAGCGAGGTGAGCCGCCGGGCGGAGTTCGTGGAAGACCTGGCCCCTAGGCTCCTCACCCGGGAGATCCTACGCCTGGGGCTTAAGGCGGCCCTCCTCCAGGGGCTTTTCGCCCGGGCGGAGCGCTACGCCCGCCGCCTGGCCGACCTGGACGAGCCCGAGGGCTTCCTGGGCCTGGCCCTCGCCGCCCTCCGGGTGAGGAGCCCCGTGGAGCTTCGGGGCCAGGAGGACCTTAAGGGGGTGGAGCCCTACCTCACGGAGGCCCTGGCCCGGGCGGAGACCCCGGAGGCCCTCCTTCTCCTCGGGATGCTGCGGGAGCGGGAAGGGCGCTACCGGGAGGCCCTCTATCTCCTGGAAAAGGCCGCGAGCCGGGGGGAGGGGGAGGTGGCGGGCCTGGCCTACCACCACCTGGCCCAGGTGAAAAGGGCCCTGAGGCGCCCCCTGAAGGAGGTCCTGGGGGACCATAAGCGGGCCCATGCCCTAAGGGCCTACCCTGCCCCCTTTCTCTTCCGCCTGGCCCAGGAGGCCCTGGAAGGAGGGGAGGAGGTGTTGGCGCGGGAGCTCCTCTCCCGGGCCCGGGACGCGGGGCTTGGGGAGGTGGAGGCGGAAGACCTTTTGGGGCTTTTGGACCTGTTGGAGCGCCTCGAGGGCCCTTGGGCCGCCTTCAGCGTCCTCTACGGGGCCCTGGCCAAGACCCCTCACCCCCCCTTGGCGCTTCTCGCCCTGGCCTACCGGCTTTCCCGCTCCTTCCGGGAAAGCCTCGAGGCCGAGGCGGTGCGGGGCCAGTACCTGGCCGCCCTCTATGGGGAGGGGCGGCTTGGGGAGGCGGAGGCTTTGCTCCTCTCCGAGCTCCAAAGCCGCCCCCAGGCCCTGGAGGTCCTCTTTGACCTGGCGGAGCTTTACGAGCGCAAAGGGGCCTGGGCCAAGGCGGCGGAGGCCTGGCAGAAGGCCCTGGAGGTGGCCTTCTACCGGGAGAAGGACCTGGAGCTTGCCCGGGAGATCCTGAAAAACCTCCTTTTCCTAAAGCCCCAGGACGAGAGCCTGGCCCTCTATCTGGAGGAGCTTAAGGCGGTGGGGGAAGGCCTGAAGGCCCTAGGGGAGGAGGCCCGCCCCCTGCCCGAGACCCCGGGGGAGCTTCTGGAGGAGGACCTTCCCCGCTTCCACGGGGAGCACCTCCTGGTGGTGGGGGGGCACACCCAGCTCCGAAGCCGCCTCCTTCCCTTTTTGGAGGGGCGGGGGCTAAGGGTGGACTGGTTTGACGCAGACAGCGTGGGGGTGGGGCGGGAGGCCTTAAGGCGCATCCAAAGCCGCCTGGAAAGGGCCCACGGCCTCATGATCGTCTCCAGCTACGTGGGCCACGACCTCTCCGAGCCGGTGCGGGCCCAGGCGGAGGCCTTGGGGGTGCCGGTCTACATTATCCCCGGGCGGGCCCGGGGGGTAACGGGGTTCTTACGGGCCCTCAAGGACTTCGCCCCCGAGATCTTCAAGCGGGCCCTTAAGGGGGTACAGTAGGGGCATGGAGCTCGGTTTTTCTCCCTGCCCCAACGACACCTTCATCTTCTACGCCCTGGTGCATGGCCGGGTCCCAAGCCCCGTGCCGGTGGAGCCCGTTTTGGAGGACGTGGAGACCCTAAACCGCTGGGCCTTTGAGGGGCGGCTTCCCCTCACCAAGCTCTCCTACGCGGCCTTCGGCCGGGTGCGGGACCGGTACGTGGCCTTGAGGAGCGGGGGGGCTTTGGGCCGGGGGGTGGGGCCCCTTTTGGTGGCCAAGGGGCCCCTGCGGGGCCTAAGGGGGGTGCGGGTGGCCATCCCCGGGCGGAACACCACCGCCTTCCTGCTCCTTTCCCTGTATGGAGAGGGGTTTGAGCCGGTGGAGGTCCGCTACGACCGTATCCTTCCCCTAGTGGCGGAAGGGTCGGTGGAGGCGGGGCTCATCATCCACGAAAGCCGCTTCACCTACCCCCAGTACGGCCTCACCCAGGTGGTGGACCTGGGGGCCTGGTGGGAAGGGGAGACGGGCCTGCCCCTTCCCTTGGGCGCCATCCTGGCCCGGCGGGACCTGGGGGAGGACCTCATCCGGGCCCTGGACCTCGCGGTGCGGGCCAGCCTGGAGTACGCCTGGGCCCACCGGGAGGAAACCCTTCCCTACCTCAGGGCCCACGCCCAGGAGCTTTCCGAGGAGGTCATCTGGGCCCACGTGGACACCTACGTGAACCCCTTCAGCCTAGACGTGGGGGGGGAAGGGGAGGAGGCGGTGCGGCGCTTCTTCCAGGAGGCGGAGGCCCGGGGGCTTCTCCCCTCCTCCCCCCACCCCCCCTTCCTATAGAAGATCGGATATGTTCCAGGGTTTGGGCCTCGAGGCCAGGCGGGAGGCGGCCCGGGTCTTCCAGCCCCTTCGGGTGCGCCGGGGGGAGGTCCTCTACCGGGAGGGGGACCTTGCGGACGGGGTCTACCTGGTGCGCCAAGGCCTGGTCTGGCTCCACGCCGAGGCGGAGGGGGAGGGCCTCACCCTGGCCCTGCTGGGCCCGGGGGATCTCTTCGGGGAGGAGGCCCTGGTGGGGGGGCTGCGCCGGGGGCTTTCCGCCCAGGCCCTGGCCTACACCGAGCTCCTCTTCGGGGAGAGGAGGGCGGTGGAGGCCCTAAGGGCCCGCTTCCCCGAGGTGGGGGCTTTCCTCCTGGAGGGCCTCTACCGGCGCCTTAAGGCCGCGGAGGGCCGGCTTTTGGAGCGCCGCTTCCCCGTGGCCCAGCGCCTCGCCCGCCTCCTCCTGCAGCTTGGGGGAGAAGGAGAGGTCTTCTTCTCCCACCAGGACCTGGCCCGCATGGTGGGGGCCACGCGGGAGACGGTGACCAAGCTCCTGGGGGAGTGGGCCTTGGCGGGGATTCTGGACCTGGGCTACCGCCGGCTGGAGATCAAGGACCGGGAGGCCCTTGCCCGGATGGCGGAAGCGCTATAAGGTTTGTAGCATGCAGGACCTCGCCGCCCGCCTCGGCCTGCCCTCGGGGGAGGAGGCCCTCCGGGCCCGCCTGGGGCGGAAGGGCCACCCCGATCTCCTCCCCGCCCTTTCCGCCTACCTCCGCCGCCTGGGGGCGCCCCCTCCGGTCCTCGAGGCCCTGGAGGGGCTAAAGCAGGGCGCGGTGGTGGCGGGCCAGCAGGCGGGGCTTTTGGGGGGGCCTGCCCTCACCTTCTACAAGGCCCACACCGCCCTACGCCTGGCCGAGGGAGCGGGGGGCGCCGCGGTCTTCTGGATCGCCTCCCAGGACCACGATGTGGAGGAGGTGCGCCACCTCCATCTCCTAAGGGAGGAGCGTCTGGAGACCCTCTCCCTCCCCCTGCCCCCTCTCCCTGCGGGGCGCATCCCCCTAGGTCCTTACCGGGAGGACCTTAGGGCCTTCCTGGGCCCTTGGGCGGGGGAGGAACGGGTGGCCTGGGCCCTGGAGGCCGGGACCCTTTCCGAGTTCTTTGCCCGGGTCCTTTTGGCCTTTCTAGGGGAGCGGGGCCTCATCCCCTTTGACCCCATGGCCCCGGAGCTCGCCCCCCTTTTCCTCCCCGCCCTGGAGCGGGAGCTGGAGGACCCCTTGGGGAGCGCCCTGGCCATCAACCGGGAGGCGGAGCGCCTCAAGGCCCTTGGAGAAAAGCCCGCCCTCATGCGCAAGCCCGGGGCCACCAACCTCTTCCTGGAGACCGACGCCCGCCGCCTCCTCTTCTACCAGGGGGGCCTCTTCACCGATGGGGTGCGCACCTACACCCCAAAGGCCCTCCTGGAGATGGCCCGCCAGGACCCCACCCGCCTTACCCCCGCCGCGGGGCTTAGGCCCATTTTCCAGGACCTGGTCCTTCCCACTGCGGGGTTCGTGGTGGGGCCCAACGAGCTCCGCTACGTGGCCGAGCTTTCTGGGGTGTACGCCCTCCATGGCCTTCCCATGCCCGCCCTTTTCCTAAGGCTCAAGGCCCTGGTGCTGGAGCCCCCAGTGGCCCGCATCCTGGGAAAGTACGGCCTGGACCCTTGGGTCTTTTTGGAGGAGGGGGAGGAAGCCTTCTTGAGGGCGGTGGGGGGGCGCCTTCAGGCCTTTGCCCGCTTTGAGGAGCACCTCCGCCACCTCCTCCAGGAGGCCGAGGCCCTGGCGGGGGAGGCGGAGGGGCTGGACCCCAGCCTAAGGCGCCCCCTCCTCCGCTTCCGGGCCCGCCTTGGGGGGGAGGGGGAGCGGCTTCTCCGGAAGGCCCTCAGGGCCAGGCTCCAAGGGGACGGGGTGCTTTGGCGGCACCTGGAGCGGCTTAAGCTCCACCTTCTCCCCCTAGGCCTTCCCCAGGAGCGGGTTTTTCCCTTTGTTCAGTACGCCCTCCGCCACCCCGTGGCCCTAAAGCGCCTGAAGGAGGCCCCGGCCCTGGGGCGGGCCCTCCTTTACCTCTAGGGCCTGGGCGGGGTAGGCTAAACCCAAGGTCTATGAAGCGCCTCCTCCCCCTTCTCCTTCTCCTATCCTGGGCCTTGGCCCAGGGCCTTCCCTTGAGGGTCCTCCTCCGGGAATTCCCCTTGGGGCAGGCCTTCCGCCTGGACCTACCCGAGGGGCGGGCCTTCGCCCGGGGGACGGAGGAGGGCGTGGTGGTGGACGGAAGGCATTACGCCACCTTTGCCCACCCTGGCCCCACCTTTGCCCTGGAGGGCGTGCCCTATCGGGGAGGGGTTCTTCTCCTGATCCAGGGGGCAAGGGTCCTGGCGGTGAACGTGGTGGACCTGGAGGACTACCTCCTCGGGGTCCTCCCCGCGGAGATGCCCCCCTCCTTTCCCCTCGAGGCCCTGAAGGCCCAGGCGGTCCTGGCGCGCACCTTCGCGGTGAACCGCCTAAGCCCCTCCGCCCCCTACGACCTCTGCGCCACCGAGGCCTGCCAGGTCTACCGGGGCCTTGCCGTGGAAACCCCCAGGCACAAGGAGGCGGTCTTCGCCACCCGGGGCCTGGTGGTGAGCTATGGGGGGAAGGCCATCTCCGCCCTGTACCATGCGGACTCCGGGGGCATGACCGCGGGGAGCGAGGAGGTCTTCCAAAAGGCCCTCCCCTACCTCCGCCCGCGACAAGACCCCTTTTCCGAGGGGCCAAGGAGCCGCTGGACGGTGGATCTCACCCCGGAGAGGGTGGCGGCCGCCCTGCGGGCCTATGGCTTTTCCCCCCGTTCCGAGGAGCCCCCGGAGGTGCTGGCCCGCACCCCCTCGGGGCGGGTGGGGGGCCTCTCCGCCATGGGGGTGGTGGTGGAAGGCCCCCTGGCCCAGAAGGTGGTGCGGGCCATGGGCCTCCCCTCGGCCATGGTGGCTTTTGAGGGGTGGCGCGCTGTCGGCCGCGGGGCGGGCCACGGGGTGGGGCTGAGCCAGTGGGGGGCCAAGGGCATGGCCGAGCGGGGCTTTGAGTTTCGGGAGATCTTAGGCCACTACTTCCCCGGGACCTTCCTCTCCGACCTGGTGGTCCGGGCCGCCCTCCCCTGATGCTCCTCCCTTCCCCCCTAGGCCCCCTTTGGTTGGAGACCACCCCCTTGGGGGTGCGCCGTCTGGCGCCCGCCATTTTCCCCGAGGGCCGGGAAGCGGAAGGCCCTCTGGCGGAAAAGGTGGCGGAGGTGGTGGCTCGCTACTTTGGGGGAGAGCGGCCCGATTTCCTGGACCTCCCCCTGGACTACACCGGCTTTAGCCCGGCTCGGGTGGCGGTGTACGAGTGGACCCGGCGCATCCCCTACGGCAAGACGGAAAGCTACGGGGCCGTGGCCCGGGCCCTGGGCCTTGCCCCCAGGGCCGTGGGGGCGGCCCTTTGGGCCTCGCCCTTTTTCCTCTTGGTCCCCGCCCACCGGGTGATCCACGCGGACGGAAGGCTTGGGGGCTTTGCCGGGCAGGAAGGGCTTAAGGCCTGGCTCCTCCGCTTTGAGGGTGCCCTTTAGGCTTCCTGCCAGACCGCCAAGGAAAAGGGGGGAAGCTCGGGGCCGCAAAGCCTTCCCCCTTGGGGAAAGCAGACCGCCTCCGAGAGGAGGTCCACCGCCTTCCCGCCCCGGGGGAAGTGGCCGTGGAGGGGGAAGTCTTGGAGGAAAGGCCTTTCCGTGGCGTTCACCACCACCAGATAGGGCCCCCGGGCGAAGGCCAGGTGGCCGTCCTGGGCGTAGATCCGGGCGTAGGGGGTGGTTTTCAGGAGGGGGTGGGCCTTCCTGAGGGCGGCTATGCGCCGCACCGTCTCCCGGATCTCCCCCTTCCACCGGGCCTCGTCCCACACCATCCCCGCCCGGTTCTCGGGGTCTGGGCCCCCTTCCATGCCGATCTCCTCCCCGTAGTAGACCGTGGGGTTTCCGGGGAGGAGAAAGAGGAGGGCGAGGGCCAGCCTGGCCCGGGCCACATCCCCCCGGAGGAGGGTGAGGAGGCGGGGGGTATCGTGGGAGGTGAGAAGGTTCATCTGGGCGGTGACCGCCTCCCAGGGGTAGCGGCGGAAGAGGTCCTCGAGGCGGCGGCTGAAGGAAAGGGCCTGGAGGGGCTCTATCCGCCCAAGCCCCGAGCGGGCGGCAAGCTCCTGGTCCAGGGCCTCCCCCCCCACGAAGCCCAACACCGCCCGGGCCAAGGGGTAGTTCATGGTGGCGTCAAAGAGGTCCCCCTTTAGCCAAAGGTCGGCCTCCTCCCAGATCTCCCCCACCAGGTAGGCCTCGGGGTTCGCCCCCTTGACCCGCCTGCGGAAGGCCCGCCAAAACTCCAGGTCGCCGATCTCGTTGGGCACGTCCAGCCGCCAGCCGTCCACCCCAAAGCGGATCCAGTGCTCGGCCACCCTGAGGAGGTAGGCCCGCACCTCGGGGGTTTCCACCTTGAGCTTGGGGAGTTCCGGGTTCCCCCACCAGGCCTCGTAGTTGGGGTGGGGGGTATAGGCGTTTAGGGGAAAGCCCTTCACGTGGTACCAATCCCGGTAGGGGCTTTCTGGCCCGTTTTCCAGGAGGTGCTGGAAGGCGAAGAAGCCCCGGCCCGTGTGGTTGAAGACCCCGTCCAGGATGACCCGGACCCCGTGGGCGTGGGCCACCTCCAGGAGGTGCCTTAGGGCGGCGTTTCCCCCCAGGAGGGGGTCTACCTGGAAGTAGTCCACGGTGTGGTAGCGGTGGTTGGCGGTGGAGAGGAAGATGGGGTTCAGGTAGATGGCCTCCACGCCCAGGTCTAAGAGGTAGGGGAGCTTCTCCGCCACCCCATAGAGCGTCCCCCCCTTGAATCCCCTCAAGGTGGGGGGCGCTTCCCAAGGCTCCAGGGGCCCCGCGGGGGCGGGTTGCCCAGGGGGCCCCGAGCGGAAGAAGCGGTCGGGGAAGATCTGGTAGAAAAACGCGCCCTGATACCAGCTCACGCCCCCAAGCCTACCACGGGAAGAGGGTGCCCAGATCACAAAAATCCTTGCCCCCAAAGAGGGGGGTCTGGTATCCTCCCGGGGTGAAGGGTATGCGGGGCCGCCTCTTTGTCATGACCGGGGCCAGTGGGGTGGGTAAGGGGACGGTGCGGGCCAAGGTGCTGGAGCGCACCCGCCTCTTCTACTCCATCTCCATGACCACCCGCCTCCCCCGCCCAGGGGAGCGGCACGGGGTGGACTACTACTTCGTGGACCGGCCCACCTTTGAGCGCCTCATCGCCGAGGACGGCTTCCTGGAGTACGCGGAGTACGTGGGCCACCTCTACGGCACCCCCAAGGCCCCCGTGGAGCGGGCCCTTGCTCGAGGGGAGGATGTCCTCCTGGAGATTGAGGTCCAGGGGGCCTTGCAGGTGAAGGAGAGGGTACCGGAGGCCATCCTCATCTTCCTCCTCCCCCCCTCTCTCTCCGAGCTCAAAAGGCGCCTGGTCCTAAGGGGTCAGGACGCCCCGGAGAAGATCGCCCAGCGCCTGGCCCGGGCGGAGGAGGAGATCCGGAATGCCCACCGCTTTGACTACGTGGTGGTGAACGACGTGCTGGAAAACGCGGTGGGGGAGTTTTTGGCCATCCTCACCGCGGAGAGGCGCAAGACCCCCAGGATGGGGGCCTACCTGGAACAGGCCCTGAGCAAAGACCCCTTGTTGGAAGAGGAACTGGACGAGATCCTAAGGAGGAACCATGGCGGAACCGGGCATTGACCAGCTTTTTGGCATGGTGGATTCCAAGTACCGGCTCACGGTGGTGGTGGCCAAAAGGGCCCAGCAGCTTCTGCGCTACCGCTTCAAGAACACCGTGCTCCCCCCTGAGGAAAGGCCCAAGATGCGCACCCTGGAAGGGGTCTTTGACGATCCCAACCCCGTGACCTGGGCCATGAAGGAGCTCCTCACGGGCCGGCTGGTCTTCGGGGAGGGCCTTGTGGACGAGGACCGGCTCCAGAAGGAGCTGGACAAGCTCTACCCCCTGGAGGCGGAAGGGGCCTAGCATGGCCCGGGTCCTGGTGGCCGTCACCGGGGGGGTGGCCGCCATAAAGGTCCCCCACCTCCTCCGCCTCCTGAAGCGGGCGGGGCACGAGGTGCGGGTTCTCGCCACCCCTAGGGCCCTGGAGTTCGTTACCCCCCTTTCCCTGGCGGTGGCCGCGGGGGGGGAGGTGGCCACGGAGGAGGCCTGGTTCCGCCCCGACGGGCGGGCCCTCCACATTGAGCTGGCCCGCTTCGCCGACCTTCTCCTGGTGGCCCCGGCCACCGCGGATGCCATGGCCAAGGCCGCGCTAGGCATGGCGGACGACCTCCTCTCCGCTACCCTCCTCGCGGGGGCCAGGCGGGTGGCCTGGGCCCCGGCCATGAACGAGGCCATGTGGCTTGCCCCCCAGACCCAGGGGCACGTGGAGCGGCTTAAGGCCCTGGGGCACGCCTTCTTCGGCCCGGCCCACGGGCCTTTGGCTGCGGAAGGGGAGGGGGAGGGGTGGGGGCGGATGCTGGAGCCCGAGGAGATCTTGGAAAGGGTCCATGCTATCCTTACCCCCAAGGACCTCGAGGGCCTCCGGCTTCTGGTCTCCGCCGGCCCCACCCGGGAGTACCTGGACCCGGTGCGCTTCATCTCCAACCCTTCCTCCGGCCGCATGGGCTACGCCCTCGCCGAGGCCGCCCGGGACCGGGGGGCGGAGGTGGTCCTGGTCTCGGGGCCCACCTGCCTTCCCGATCCTTGGGGGGTGGAGGTGGTGCGGGTGGAAAGCGCCTTGGAGATGCGCGCGGCCATCCTGGAGCGCTACCCCCGCTTTCAGGCGGTGGTCATGGCCGCGGCGGTGGCCGACTACCGCCCGGCGGAGGTCCACCGGGACAAAGAGCCCAAGACGGGAGAGGAGAAGACCCTTCGCCTTCTCCCCAACCCCGACATCCTGAAGGAGCTCGGCCAGCGCAAGGAAAACCGGGTGCTGGTGGGCTTCGCCATGGAGACCCGGGAGGGGCTGCAGCGGGCCAAGGAAAAGCTTCTGCGTAAGAACCTGGACCTCATCGCCCTGAACTACGTGGGGCGGGAGGGGGTGGGGTTCGGCGCGGAGGAGAACGAGGTGGTCCTCCTGAGCCGGAAGGGCGAAGTGGAGGAGCTTCCCCGCCTGCCCAAGCGGGAGGTGGCCCACCGCATTCTGGACCGGATTAAACTCTTCTGGAAGGAATATGGCCATGCGCAGTAGGGCAGAGCGGCTTCGCGCCATCCAGGAAATCGTCAGCAAAGAGGAGATCAGCACCCAAAAGGAGCTGGTGGAAAAGCTCCGCCAACGGGGGTTTGAGGTGACCCAGGCCACGGTGAGCCGGGACATCGCCCGGCTCCACCTGGTGCGGGTGGCCCTGGGGAAGGGGCGGCACAAGTACGCCCTGGCCCCCTTGGAGTTGCAGGAGGATGTGTACGAGGAGCTCAAGCGCCGCTTCAAGGAGTTTGTGCGGGACGTGGACCGAGGGGGGAACATCCTGGTGGTGAAGACCCTCGAGGGCCACGCCTCCGGCGTCGCCTTCCTCCTGGACCGCCTGCGCCGGGACGACCTGGTGGGCACCCTGGCGGGGGACGACACCATCCTGGTGGTGGCCCGGGACGAGAAGGCGGCGGAGGCGCTGGAAGAGGAGCTCGGGGGGCTTTTGGTCTAACCCGGCGGACCCTTTCCCGAGGAGGCATGGAGTTTCTGGTCAAGTCCTTTGTAACCCTCTTTGTGGTCATGGACCCCGTGGGGCTGGTGCCCGTCTTCCTGGCCCTGGCGGGGCACTACCCCCCGGAAAGGCAGGCCCGGATTGCCCGCAAGGCGGTGCTGGTGGCGGGGGGGCTTCTGGTCTTCTTCTTTTTCTTCGGGCGGGGGCTTCTCGGGTATTTGGGCATCAGCTTTGACGCCCTCAAGGTGGCGGGTGGGCTTCTCCTCTTCAAGATCGCCACGGAGATGGTCTTTGGCCACCACGAGCGGGAGACGGAGGAGGAGGCCCGGGAGGCCCTCTCCCGGGCGGACATCTCCGTCTTTCCCCTGGCCATCCCCCTCATCGCCGGCCCTGGGGCCCTGGCCAGCCTCCTCATCCTGGGGGCGGAGGCCAGGGGGGTGCCCTTTGGGGCCTTTTCTGTCCTCCTCACCGCTTTTTTCGTCCTTCTCCTGGCCTACCTTTTCCTCCGGGGGGCATTGGTGGTGCGCCG